>JBFMFL010000042.1:0-34279 GCA_040752145.1 Gemmatimonadota bacterium | reverse complement strand
TCCCCCGCAAGCGAGGGAGGGGAGAACTGCAACTTCCATGTTGTTCTCCCCCTTCCCTCGCTTGCGGGGGAAGGGGGTCGGGGGGATGGGGGGTCCCCCCTCCGAGCCTGCCATTTGCGTGTCGTCGCCGGCTGTCCCCTGTAACCTGTCCCCTGTAACCTGCCGTTCATGCCGATCACACCCGAGGAGGTACGGCGCGTCGCGGCGCTCGCGCGGCTCCGGCTGGACGACGCCGAAGTCGCCGCCATGGCCGGGGAACTGGGGTCCATCCTGGAGCAGGTGCGGGTGCTCCGGCGCGCGGACGGGAGGGAGGAGGTGCCCGGGGGCCCCGAGGAGCGTACGCTGCCGCTGCGGGCGGACGCGTACGGCGCGGACCTGCTGCACCGCTCTCCGGACATGATCGCGCCGGCGTGGGAGGACGGGTTCTTCGTGGTGCCGCGGCTCCCCGCGCTGGACGCGGACGCGCGCCGCGCGGAGGGAGGGGCGCCGTGAGCGAGGCGCTCTGGACGCTGCCGCTCCCGGAGCTGGCGGAGGGGATCCGCGAGCGCCGCGTCTCGCCCACCTCGCTGGTGGAGCAGGCGGCGGCCGCGCTCGCGGCGGCGGAGTCCGGGCCCGACCCGCTCAACCTGTTCATCGCATTCGACCTGGAGCGCGCCTTCAGGCGGGCGCTGGAGATCGAGGCCGACCTGCGCGACGGCAAGCAGCTCCCGCCGCTCGCCGGGATCCCGGTGGCCGTCAAGGACAACCTCTGCACCACGGACTTCCCCACCACCTGCGGCTCGCGGGTGCTGGCGGGGTACGTCTCGCCCTACGAGGCCACCGCCGTGCGGCGGCTGCGCGGCGCGGGCGCCGTGGTGCTGGGCAAGACCAACCTGGACGAGTTCGCCATGGGCGCGTCCACCGAGCACTCGGCGTGGGGACCCACGCGCAACCCGTGGGACCGCTCCCGCGTGGCGGGGGGCAGCTCCGGGGGCTCGGCGGCGGCGGTGGCGGCGGGGGTGGTGCCGCTGGCGCTCGGGTCGGACACCGGGGGATCGGTGCGGCAGCCGGCGGCGTTCTGCGGGCTGGTGGGCTTCCGGCCCACGTACGGGCGGGTGTCGCGCTACGGTCTGGTGGGGTTCGCGCCGTCGCTGGACCAGGTGGGCACCTTCGGGCGAACCGTGTACGAGGCGGCCTATCTGCTCCAGACCGTCGCCGGGCGCGACCCGCTGGACGCCACCAGCGCCGACGTCCCGGTCGCGAACGTGTCCGTGAACCTGGGCGAGGGGGTGGAGGGGATGACCATCGGCATCCCCTCGGAGTACCTCCCCGACTCGCTGGACCCGGGGGTGCGCGCCCTCTGCCGCGCGGCGATCCGGCGGCTGGAGGAGCTGGGCGCCGAGGTGCGGGAGATCTCGCTGCCGCACACCCCGTACGCCGTGGCCGCGTACTCCGTGCTCGCCACGGCGGAGGCGTCGTCCAACCTGGCGCGCTTCGACGGGGTGCGGTTCGGCGCGGCGGTGCCGGGCGCCCGGTCGGTGGAGGAGGTGTGGGAAGGGACGCGCGCCCTGTTCGGCGCCGAGGCGAAGCGGCGGATCCTGCTGGGCACCTACGTGCTCTCCGCCGGGCACCACGACGAGTTCTACGGCCGGGCGCTGCGGGTGCGGGGGCTGGTGGCGCTGGACTTCCGCTGGGCCTTCGACTCCGGCGTGGACGCCGTATTCACCCCCACCACGCCGACGACGGCCTTCCGCCTGGGCACGATGACCGATCCGTACGCCGCGTACCTGTCGGACGCGTTCACCGTGGGCCCCGCGCTGGCGGGGCTCCCGGCGCTCTCGCTCCCGCTGGGCACGGCGGACGGGCTCCCGGTGGGCGGGCAGCTGGTGGGGCGCGCCTGGGGCGAGGCGGAGGTGGTGCGGGCGGCGCACGCGCTGGAGCGGTCGCTGCTCGCGTCGCCGCTCGATGCGCCGGCGGCGGCACCCCCGGCGGCGAGGTGAGCGCCGTGGCCGCGTCCCGCTACGAGGTGGCGATCGGGCTGGAGGTGCATGCCCGGCTGCGCACCACCACCAAGCTGCTCTGCGGCGACCTGGCGGAGTTCGGCGCGCCGCCCAACACGCACGTCTGCCCGGTGTGCATGGGGCTCCCCGGCGCCCTGCCCACGCTCAACGAGCAGGCGGTGGACCTGGCCGTGCTCGCCGCGCTGGGCCTCAGCTCCACGGTGCAGGAGAGGTCGGCGTTCGCGCGCAAGCACTACTTCTATCCCGACCTCCCCAAGGGGTACCAGATCACGCAGCACGGGCAGCCGCTGGCGACCGGCGGCTACCTGCTGCTCCCGGACGCGGACGGCGGCAAGCCCACGGCGGTCCGCATCCGCGGCGTCCACCTGGAGGAGGACTCCGGCAAGTCGCTGCACGACCGCGTCGCGGGGGCGACCGCCATCGACCTGAACCGCGCGGGCGTGCCGCTGGTGGAGATCGTCACCGAGCCGGACCTGCGCTCCCCGGCGCAGGCGCGCGCCTTCCTGTCGCGGCTCAAGCAGGTGCTCCAGTACGTGGGCGCCGGCGAGTGCGACATGGAGGAGGGGAGCCTGCGCGTGGACGCCAACGTGTCGCTCCGCCCGTCGGGGACGAGCACGCTCGGCACGCGCACCGAGATCAAGAACCTGAACTCGTTCTCCGGGGTGGAGCGGGCGCTCCGCTGGGAGATCGAGCGGCAGGAGGCGGTGCTCTCGGCCGGCGGCTCCGTGGAAGCGGCGACGCTGCTCTGGGACGCGGCGCGCGGCGAGGCGCGCGTGCTCCGCGCCAAGGAAGAGGGCGCCGACTACCGCTACCTGCCGGAGCCGGACCTCCCGCCGCTGGTGCTCTCCGACGAGCGGATGCGGCGCCTGAGGCAGGCGGTCCCGGAGATGCCGGACGCCCGCGCCGCGCGCTTCGTCAAGGACTACGGGGTGGACCCGCGGCACGCGGAGGTCCTCACCGGCACGCGCGAGGTCGCCGACTTCTACGAGTCGGTGGCGCGGCGCACCGACCCGCGGGAGGCCGCCGCCTGGGTGATGGGCGACTTCCTGGCCGCCGCCAACGCGGCCGGCGGCGACCTGGACCGCTTCCCGGTGCGCCCCGCGGACCTTGCCGGGCTGATCGAGCTGCTCGCGGCGGGGATCGTCTCGCGCCCGGTCGCGAAGCAGGTGTTCGCGCGGATGGTGCAGACGGGGAAGCCGGCGGCGCAGATCGTGGGCGAGGAGGGGTGGCAGCGGGTGGACGACGCGGACGCGCTGGGCGCCCTGGCAGACGACGTGCTGCGCGAGCACCCGGACGAGGCCGCGCGCCTCCGCGCCGGTGAAACCCGGCTGCTGGACTTCTTCGTAGGGCAGCTCATGCGCCGCTCCGGCGGCACGGCGGACCCGCAGCGGGCGGCCGCCGCGGTCACGGCGAGGCTGCAGGTTCGATGACGCGGAAGCGCGCCAGGCGGTGGCTGTTCGGCGGGGTGCTGGCCGCGGGGCTGGCGAGCACCGGCATGGCGCCGTTCGCCGGCTGCGCGCCGGAGTGCCTGCCGCCCGCGCTCTCGGCGGTCGCGGAGGCGCCGGGGGCGGCCGAAAGGAACGGCGAGCTGGTCGTCCTGGTCCACGGGCTGGGGCGGACGAAGCTGTCGATGGTGCCGCTCGCGTGGGCGCTGGAGCGCGAGGGGTACCAGGTGATGAACTGGGGCTACTCCAGCTACACCCGCACCGTCCCCGAGCTGGGCCGGCAGCTCGCCGGCGAACTGGAGTCGCGGCCCGGCGCGCGGCCCGAGCGCGTCCACTTCGTGGGCCACAGCCTGGGCAACATCATCGTCCGCTGGGTGCTCGCCAACCGTCCGCCGGAGGGCGTGGGCCGGGTGGTGATGCTCGCGCCGCCCAACCAGGGCTCGCACTCCGCTGACCGCTACGCGCCCTGGCTGGGGTGGCTGCTGAAGCCGCTGCCGGAGCTGCGCACGGAGGGGGAGGGGATCGCGCGGGAGATCCCGCTGCCGGAGGGGGTGGAGGTGGGGGTGATCGCCGGCCGGTACGACGGCAAGGTCACCGTCTCGGAGACGCGCCTCGCGGGCGCCGCGGCCAGCGTCGTGGTCCCGGCCGCGCACACCTTCATCATGAACCGGCGCGACGTGCGGCGCCTGGTGGACGCGTTCCTGGAAGAGGGCCGCTTCCCCGACTGAGCCGCCGTCCCCGGGGACGCTCCACTTCCCGCGGCGCTCCGCCGCGCCGGCACGCCCGCCGGCACTCCGCCCGCGAATCGTTGCAACCGGCCGGGCAGCGGTGGATGTTTTCACTCCGACGCCGGCCTCCGCCGGGCCCGGCCGCGGGGGTCCGTGGACCGCCCCGCCTGCCGGGCTCCCCGGACACCGTCCGCGTGGGAGCGGCTGCTCTCCGTCGAGCTGTCCTGAACTACCCCCGGCCGCCGCGCGATCGTGCCCGCAGAGCACGCGTCTTGCCGCGCCCGGCCGGTCCGCTGCGACTCCGGCATCCGCCCCGATCGATCTCCGGGAGCTCCCCCGCGCGGGGCTCCCCGCCTGCCGCGCCCGCGCCGCAGCGGCGCCCGCCACCCCATGTCGCCCTGTTCCCCGGGGCAGCGCAGATGAGCGACCACGTCCGGATCCCGGAGCTCCACCTCCCGGGGCTCACCTCGATGCCGCGGGCGCCGCACGAGAGCGAGGCGCGCGTCCACCCCGCCGTGGACGACGCCCCGATCGTGCTCTGGTCGGTGGACGCCCAGGGCGTGTTCACCTCGTCCCACGGCCGGGGGCTGGAGTCGCTCGGGCTCCGCCCCGGCGAGGTGGTGGGGCGCTCCGTCTTCGAGGCGTACGCGGACTTCCCCCAGGTGCTGGACGACGTGCGCCGGGCGCTCGCCGGCGAGGACCTGACCTCGTCCGTGGAGCTGGGCGGCGCCGCCTTCGAGGTCCGCTACTCCCCCGTGCGCGACGGGTCCGGGGCCGTGGTGGGCGCCACCGGCGCCGCCATCGACGTGACCGGGATGCGGCGCGCCCGCGCCGAGGTGGAGCGCTCCCTCTCCCTGCTCCGCGCCACCCTGGAGTCCACCGCCGACGGGATCCTGGTGGTGGACGGCTCCGACCGCATCGTGGGCTCCAACCGCAGGCTGGCGGAGATGTGGGGCGTCCCCGTGGCCCTGCTGGAGGCCGGCGAGGCGGGGCCGGTGATGGAGGCGGTGTTCCCCCTGGTCCACGAGCCGGAGGCGTTCCTGGCGCGCATCCGGGAGATCGCCGCCCGGCCGGAGCGGGAGAGCCACGACGTGCTGGAGCTGCGCGACGGGCGGGTGTTCGAGCGCTACTCGCAGCCGCAGCGCATGGGGAGCGAGGTGGTGGGGCGGGTGTGGAGCTTCCGCGACGTCACCGAGCGCCGGCGGGCGGAGCGGGAGCTGGAGGCGAGGGCCGAGCGGGCGGCCCGCTTCCAGGCGGCGCTGATGGAGCTGGCGCGCTCCGGGGGGGCCGAGCTGGACGAGGCGCTGCGCCGCATCGTGCGGGTGGACGCCGACACGCTGGGCGTGGAGCGCGTGGGCGTCTGGCTCTTCGACGCCGACGGCGCCGAGCTGCGCTGCCACGTGCTCCACACCCGCTCCGACGGCGGGTACGCCTCCGGGGCGTCGCTGCGGGCCGCCGACCTCCCGGACTACTTCCGCGCGCTCCGCGAGCGCCGGGTGCTCGCGACCTCCGACGCCGTCTCCGACCCGGCCACGCACGAGTTCGCCGCGGACTACCTGCTCCCGCTGGGGATCGCCAGCATGCTGGACATCCCCGTGTGGCGGCGCGGGGAGATGGTGGGCGTGGTGTGCCACGAGCACGTGGGCCCGCGGCGGGAGTGGAGCATCGAGGAGCAGGACTTCGCCGCCTCCGTGGCCGACCTGGTCTCGCTGGCGCTGGAGGCGGAGGAGCGCGACGCGGCGGAGCGGGAGGCGCGGCGCACGGCCGCGCGGATGAAGGCCGTGGCCGCGGCCGCCGCCGGGGTGGTGGGCGCCCCCACGCGGGAGGCGCTGCGCCGGGTGCTGGAGGAGGCGTGCCGGGGCGTCGTCCCCTTCGACGCCTTCTTCATCATGGCCTACGACCCGGACGCCCACGCGTTCCAGGGCTTCGGGGGGGAGGACGCCGGCGTCTACACCCCGCCCGACGTGGTCTCCGCCGCCGGGACGCCCGGGGAGCGGGTGGTGCGGGAGCGCCGCTCCCTGGTGACCCTCAGCTCGGAGGACGCGGACGGACGGGGGGCCACGCTGATCGGCACGGGGCGCCGCTCCGAGTCGGCGATCCGCACGCCCATCCTGGGCGGCGACGGGGTGCTGGGGATGATCACGGTGCAGAGCTACACCCCGGGGCTGTACGCGGCCGAGGACGTGGAGGTGCTGGAGGTGCTGGCCTCGCTGGCGGCCACCGCGCTGGAGAACATCCGCCTGTTCGGCGCGCACCGTGCCGCCCGCGAGGCGCTACGCCGCGCGCACGACGAGCTGGAGGACCGGGTGGAGGCGCGCACCGCCGAGCTGGCCGAGGCGAACCTGGCGCTGGAGGAGGAGATCGCCGAGCGGCTGCGCGCCGAGGAGGAGCTGCGCGCCAAGTCGTCCGAGCTGGAGGCGGTGTTCCGCGCCCTCCCCGACCTGTACTTCCGCATGGCCCCGGACGGCACCGTCCTGGACTACCAGGCGGGGAACGCTTCCAGCCTTCTCCTCCCCCCGGACGAGTTCCTGGGCCGCCGGATGCAGGAGCTGCTGCCGGAGGACGCCGCGCGCGAGTTCCAGGACGGGCTCGACGCGGTGGTCCGCACCGGCGAGCTGGTGTGCGTGGAGTACCCGCTCCGCGTCCCCCGGGGGCGGCGCGACTTCGAGGCCCGCTTCCTCCCGCTGGCGGAGGACCAGGTGATCGTCGTGGTCCGCGACGTGTCCGAGCAGAAGGAGGCCGAGCGGGCGCTGCAGGAGAGCGAGCGGCACTTCCGCCGCCTGATCGAGAACTCGTCCGACGTGGCGACGGTGCTGGACGCGCGGGGGGTGAGCACCTACCAGAGCCCCTCGGTGGAGCGCGTCTTCGGCTACACGCCGGAGGAGATGCTGGGGACCAGCGCCTTCGACCGCATCCACCCGGACGACGCGCCCGCCGCGGCGGAGGTGCTGCGCGCCATCTTCGCCGAGCCGGGGACGGTGAAGCAGGTGGAGTTCCGCTACCGCCACAAGGACGGGTCGTGGCGGGTGGTGGAGGCGCTGGGGCGCACGCTCCTCCCCGACTCGGCGGAGGCGGGGGTGGTCATCAACGGGCGCGACGTCACCGAGCGCAGGGTGGCCGAGGAGGCGCTGCGCCGCAGCGAGGAGCGCTTCCGCGCCCTGATCGAGAACGCCTCCGACCTGATCACCATCCTGGAGCCCGACGGCACCATCCGCTACCAGAGCCCCGCGGTGGAGCCGCTCTTCGGCTACACCCAGGACGAGCTGGTGGGCGAGAACGCCTTCCGGCTCGTCCACCCGGAGGACGTCGCCGTCACGCTGGAGCGGCTGCGGGCCGTGGTGGCCTCCCCGGGGGAGTCCCAGCGGACCGAGTTCCGCTGGCTGCACAGGAACGGCGAGTGGCGGACCGTGGAGGCGGTGGGGCGGACGCTGTCGCCCACCTCCGCGGAGGCCGGGCTGGTGGTGACCTCGCGCGACGTCACCGAGCGGCGGCGGGCGGAGGCGGCGCTGCAGCAGGCCAAGGAGGAGGCGGAGCAGGCGAACCGGGCCAAGAGCGAGTTCCTGTCGCGCATGAGCCACGAGCTGCGCACGCCCATGAACAGCATCCTGGGCTTCGCTCAGGTGCTGGCGCGGCGCGGGCTCCCGGAGGACCAGCAGCGCGCGGTGGAGCACATCCTCAAGGCCGGGCGCCACCTGCTCAACCTGATCAACGAGGTGCTGGACATCGCCCGCATCGAGGCCAACCGGCAGCCGCTCTCGCTGGAGGCGGTGGACGCGGACGCCGTGGTGGAGGAGGCGCTGGCCCTGATCCGCCCGGTCGCCGCGCAGCGCTCCGTCGCGCTGCACGCGCGCTACGACGGCTGCGGCCGCCACGTGCAGGCCGACCGGCAGCGCCTGGCGCAGGTGCTCCTCAACCTCCTCTCCAACGCGGTCAAGTACAACCGCCCCGGCGGGAGCGTGGAGATGGTCTGCCGCGTGGCGGAGGGCGGCGGGCGCCTGCGCCTGGAGGTGCGCGACACCGGCCCGGGGATCCCCGCGGAGCGCATGGGCGAGCTGTTCGTCCCCTTCGCCCGGCTGGGCGCCGAGCAGAGCGACGTGGAGGGGACGGGGCTGGGGCTCGCCCTGTCGCAGCGGCTCACCGAGGCGATGGGGGGACGGCTGGAGGTGGAGAGCCGGGTGGGGGAGGGCTCGACGTTCGCGGTGGAGCTGCGGGTGGTGGACAGCCCCCTGGAGCGGCTGCGGCGGGCCGGCTCCCAGGGCGGGGCCGGGGCGGCGGCGGTCCCCTCCGCCCCCGCCGCCACCGTGCTCTACATCGAGGACAACCTCGCCAACCTGTCGCTGCTGGAGACGGTGTTCGCGGCGAGCCCCGGCGTCACGCTGGTCCCCGCGCTGCAGGGCAGGCTGGGGGTGGAGCTGGCGCTGGAGCACGCGCCGGACCTGATCCTCCTGGACCTCCACCTCCCGGACATCCCCGGCGACGAGGTGCTGCGCCGCCTCCGCGCCGACCCGCGCACCCGCGAGGTGCCGGTGGTGGTGATCAGCGCGGACGCCATGCCCAACCGCGTGCAGCGCCTGCTGGCGGAGGGCGCCTTCGCCTTCCTCACCAAGCCCATCGAGCTGGACCTGTTCCTGGAGACGGTGGAGCGGGCCCTGGCCGCGCGGGAGCGTTGACCGTGCTCCCCGCAGACCTGGCCCGCGCCTCCATCCTGGTGGTGGACGACGAGCAGTCCAACCTGGACCTGCTGGAGATGATCCTGGCGGACGAGGGGTACCAGCGGGTGACGGCGACGCGCGACCCGCGCCGGGTGGTGCCCCTGTTCGACTCCGTGCGCCCCGACCTGGTCCTGCTGGACCTGCACATGCCGCACGAGGACGGCTTCGCGGTCATGGCGCGGCTGCGGGAGCACCTTCCGCCGGAGGACTTCGTCCCCGTGCTGGTCCTCACCGCGGACGCCACCCCCGAGGTGAAGATGCGGGCGCTGGCGGGCGGCGCCAAGGACTTCCTCACCAAGCCGCTGGACACGGTGGAGGTGGGGCTGCGCATCCGCAACCTGCTGGAGACGCGGCTCCTGTACCTGGGGCAGCAGGCGGCGCGGGCCCGCGCCGAGGCGGGGGAGCGCCGCGCCCGCTTCCTCTCCGACTCCAGCCGGGTGCTGGCGGCGTCGCTGGACCACCACACCACGCTGGCGACGCTGGCCCGGATGGTGGTGCCGGAGCTGGCCGACTACTGCGTGATCGACGTGCAGGGCGCCGACGGCGCGCCGGAGCGGGTGGGCGCCGCGCACGTGGACCCGGACCGCGAGCGGCTCCTGGCCGACGCCGCCGGGCTCTGGGGCGGCGCCATCCCCCGCGACCACCCCGTGCTCCGCGGGCTCACCCGGGGGCAGTTCGTGCTGCTGGAGGAGGTGGAGGCCGCCATGCTCGCCGGCGGCGCCTCCCCCGACGACCGGGCGGCCGCGGCGCTGCTCGCCCCGCGCTCGCTGCTGAGCATCCCCCTGGTGACCGGCGGGCACGTGCTGGGGTCGCTGACGCTGGTCATGGCGGAGTCGGGGCGGCGCTACGGCGCGGAGGAGCTGGCGGTGGCGGAGGAGCTGGCCCGGCGCGCCACGCTGGCCATCGAGAACGCGGAGCTCTTCCGGGACGCCAGGGAGGCGATGCAGGCGCGGGACGACGTCCTCGCCGTGGTCGCGCACGACCTGCGCAACCCGCTCTCCACCATCCGCATGGCGGCGGAGGTGCTGCTGGACTCGCTGGCGGCGCCGCAGCGGCGCCCCGCCGAGATCATCCACCGCTCCGCCGACCGCGCCAACCGGCTCATCCAGGACCTGCTGGAGGTCACGCGCATCGAGCGGGGGAAGCTGAGCCTGGACCTCAAGACGGAGCGGATCGGCCCGCTGCTCGCCGAGGCGGTGGGGATGCTGCGCCCGCTGGCCGCGGCGCGCTCCATCGCGCTGGACCGGGAGGCGGACGCGGAGCTGCCCGCGGTGGTGATGGACGGCGCCCGGGTCCTCCAGGTGATCTCCAACCTGGTGGGGAACGCCATCAAGTTCACGCCGGAGGAGGGGCGGATCGTGGTGCGCGCCCACGCGGCGGAGCGCGAGGTGCGGCTCGCCGTGTCCGACACGGGCCCGGGGATCTCGCCGGAGCAGCTGCCGCACCTGTTCGGGCGCTACTGGCAGGCGAGCGACGCGGATTCGCGCGGGATCGGGCTGGGGCTCTCCATCGCGCAGGGGATCGTGGAGGCCCACGGGGGGCGGATCTGGGTGGAGAGCGCGCCGGGGCAGGGGACCACCTTCTACTTCACGCTGCCGCGCGCCGACGCCGAGCCGAAGCCGGCGCAGGAAGATTCGGCGACGAAGCAGAGTGTGCCGGAGTTCGTCGGCTCGGAAGTGCGAGGGGCAGGGCGGGGCTAGGTTAAGTGTCAAGTTGCTCTTAGCACCGCGTCGTACACGGTTGACGGGTTGGTCGGAGCGTTTTGCCGACAGATGACCTGCTTGCGCTCCGACGTCAAACTTTAGTATATTTTGAGACTTAATCTGTTAGTTTGAAGCGTCACTTCTTTCGCTGAGCGGGCGAGGTATTTCAACGATGAAGGATATCCTGGACCGATCGGAGCGGTGGCCGCACGAGCAACGAGCTGCCCTGCTGGACGAGGAGCAGCCGCACCGTATCCCTGCCGGATGGACCCGCACGGAGCAGGCGTACGATCCGGCGGAGACGGTCTGGAGCCTCATCGAAAAACGAGCGCGGGCGCATCCGGAGCACACGGCGATCATCGACGGACACGCGGAAATCGACTACGAGCGTCTGATGGCCCGGGCGGGCGCGATTGCGGGCGAGCTTTTGGCTCGGGGGGTGGAGCCGGGATCGCTGGTCGGGGTGTGCATGAGCCGCACGTGGGAGCTCGTGGCGAGCCTGGTGGGGATCCTGCAAGCTGGATGTGCGTACGTGCCGTTGGACCCGGCGTACCCGCGGGAGCGGGTGCGCTACATGCTGGAGCACGCTCGTGCGGTGGCCGCCATCGTCGACCACGACAAGACCGCGGAGCTCTGCGAAGGGGTGCCCGAACTCGTGCGACTCGACGAGCTGGGCGGGCGGAAGGCGGAGGGCGCAGCCGCGCCGTCGGCGGGGGACCTGGCGTACGTCATCTACACCTCGGGCTCCACGGGGCGACCGAAGGGGGTCGCCGTCGAGCATCGAAGCGTCGTCGCGATGACCTGGTCGATGCGCAATCTGCTCGACGACCAGGAGCTGGCGGGCGTACTGGCGGCTGCCTCCGTCTGTTTCGACCCATCGGTCATGGAGATCCTGGGTACGCTGTCACTTGGCGGGACCGTGGTGCTGGCGAAGAACGTGCTGGAGCTGCCGGAGCTGCCGGCGGCGGACAGGGTGAGGACGGCCATCATGGTGCCGTCGTCGATGCAGGCGCTGCTCTCGGCCGGCGAGCTGCCCGGGGGCATCCGCTGTCTCGTCTTCGGGGGCGAAGTGCTCAAGCGCTCGCTCGTGGACCAGCTGCACGCGCGGGAGCAAAGGCCGCGGGTGGTCAACGTGTACGGGCCGACCGAGGACACGGTCTTTTCGACGGTCAAGGAGGTTCCTGCAGGCGTGGAGACGATCACGATTGGGAAATCGGTGGCGAACTCCCGGTCGTACATCCTGAGCGATTCCATGCAGCCGGTTCCCGTCGGGGTACCGGGAGAGCTGTATCTGGCGGGAGACCAGCTCGCGCGGGGATACCTGCACGACGACGGGCTCACGAGGGAGCGGTTCATCGACGTCGATCCGAACGGGCCGGTTCCGGAGGGGCGGCTGTACAGGACAGGGGACCTGGGCCGGTGGAGGGAAGACGGCGAGATCGAATTCCTGGGCCGGGCCGACCATCAGGTGAAAATCCGCGGCTTCCGGATCGAGCTGGAAGAGATCGAGTCGACGCTGGAGTCGATGGAAGGCGTGGACGGTGCGGCGGCGTCGGTCTTCGACCGGGACGGCGCCGAGAAGATGCTCGTGGGGTACGTGGTGAGCAGGGACAAGGCCCTGACGAGCGAGGCGGCGCGGGCGTACCTGGCGGAGCGGCTGCCCGCGTACATGGTGCCTCATGTCGTGATGCACCTGGACGAGCTGCCCGTGCTGCCCAACGGCAAGCTCGACCGCGCGCGGCTTCCCAGGCCGGAGGTGACCCGTCACCACGACGTGCGCGAAGACCTCGGCCCGGGTCGCGGCGCCGACGCCGCCCGCGACGCCAGGGGCCGGCTGGACCGGCTGACGGGCATTCCGGTGGAAGAGCGGCATGCGGCCCTGCTGTCGATCATTCGGGGCGAAATCGCCTCGATCCTTCCTGTTGGTGATCCCGAGCGGGTATCGCACGACCACTCGTTGGATGAGCTCGGCGTCGACTCGTTGATCGGGGTCGAGCTGGGCGTCCGGCTTTCCCGGATCATAGGCAGGAAGCTGCCCGCAGCGGCGCTTCTCGAACACCGGACTCCCGCCGCGCTGGCCGACTACGTCCTCGACTTGATGGGGAACGACGCCCCGGAGGACACCTCGACGGACAGGACGCGCGACGGAGCCGGGGATACGCTCGGCAGCTTCCAGGCGAAGATCCGGTCCGGTCACCCTCCGTTCATGGCCGCGAGGGCATCCTCCTGGTCCGCGACCGACAAGGGTACGCTCGTCCGGGAGCTCAAGCGCCTGGTCATCCGTCGAGGCGGCGACCCCTACGGCAAGCTGGTGCGTACGGGGAGCGCTCACAGAGGCACCGTTGCCGACGTGAACACCAACGAAGAGCGCGAAGCCATCATCTGGAGCACCAACCTGTACCTCGGGCTCAACCGCGACCCGGAAATCATGGAGGAAGCCAGGGCGGCCATCGCGCGCTTCGGCACCGGAATGGGGACGTCCGCGGCGGCATCCGGCGTGACCGATCTCCACCTGGAGTTCGAAAAGGCGTTTGCCGAGCACGTGGGGAAGCCGGCGGCATGCCTGTTCTCCACGGGGTTCGTCTCGAATCAGGGGGTCATCGCGGGACTCCTTCGCGCCAACGACGTCGTCGTGATGGATCAGCTCTGCCACGCGTCGATCGTGGACGGCGCTCGTCTGAGCGGTGCGACGATCAGGACGTTCAAGCACGACGACGCCGCCGACCTGGAGTCGGTCCTCAGGACGGAAGCCTCGCCCTATCGCACGACCCTCGTGGCCCTCGAAAGCGTGTACGGCATGGGGGAGGGGGCGGCACCGGTAGCCGACATCGTGCGGACGGCGAAGAAGTACGGTGCGCTCGTCCTCGTGGACGAAGCACATTCGCACGGATTCTACGGCCCCCGGGGAGCCGGCCTCTGCGCTGCCGAAGGGATCACCGACCAGGTGGACTTCATCCTGACGACGCTCAGCAAGGCGCTCGGAAGTCTCGGGGGCATCGTCGCCGCCCGGGAGGAGCACGTCGCGCTGCTGAAATCGACCTCCACGGCGTACATCTTCCAGGCTACGATCAGCCCCGCGGACATCGCGGCTGCGCTCGCCGCCCTGCGCCGGCTGAGCGCGGACGACGCGCTGCGGGAGCGGCTCTGGGATACGGCCGCCTACATGCGGAGGCGGTTCTCCGAGGCAGGGTACGACCTGGGGACGGGGGACGGCCCCATCGTCACCCCGCACTTCTCCGACAACGACAAGCTCTATGCGATCGCCGCCGGCATGTACAGGCGTGGCGTTCTCACCGCGGCCGTAACGTACCCGATCGTGGAGAGCGGACGTGGCCGGTTGAGGTTCATCTGCTCCGCTTCGCACACACGAGAGGACGTCGACAGGACCCTCCAGGCGCTCATCGAGGCGGAGCGCGAAGCCGACGAGGAGCGGCAGGCTCCGGACGATCACGCGCCCGGAGAGGGCGGGTCCGGGGTGGAGCCGTCGGCCGCAGGCGGTCCGGGACGATCCGGCGTGGAGGCGTGGGCCGACGGCTTCTGTTCCTACCTGGAGGATACGCTGGCGAGGGTCTCCGGCCCGACTCCGAACCTCGCCGTGTCGATCGGACTTCCAGACGATGGAGAACGGATCACGATCGTGATCGATGAGCGACACGCCACGTGGGGAGCCCACGAGACGACGCACGGGCCCATGTGCTCGCTGCGGTTCGCGAACGATACGGCGTTGTCGGCGTTGTGTTCGTCTGACGTGCAGGGATTGCTCGACGGCATCCTCAAGGGCTCGTGCGTGTTGAACGGCCAGGTCGAGCCGTTCATATGGCTCATCGGACGGATGGTCGATTCGCAGCGTGACCGTCGTGTCTGATGGTGCGCGCTGCAGGAGACGCAGGGTTCCGGCCGGCGATGGGCTGGTGCCGCGATCCCTGCCGGGCTCGCGGCTCCGTACAGCAGCGCGGACGGTGAAGCGGCAACAGGGTCTCCTGCATGAGCCGCAGAAGCGTGGCCGGCAACCGCTCGGCTGGTCCGAGTGGATTATGGGCGGCTCAGGCGGCGGAGTCGCCTGCCTGCTTGCGAGGGGGCGTCGAAGCCACTCCAAGCTCCGAACGGACCTTATCCGCCCTCTGGGTGATGAACGCCTTGAGCTCTTTGGGAGACATCTCCTTCGTCTCCTCGTAAAACTGGTCGCGGACCCGCCGCACCATTTCAACTGCCCTGATCTCGGTCGTTTCCATAAGTCGTAACCTCCCGTGGGGAGTGAATGGCCAGCTGTCTGTAGCCCTGCTCCAGGTTGGCGGCGTTGAAAAGCCGGATCTTGTCGAACCGCACAATGTGCTTGAAGTTCCAGCTTACCAGAACGTCCACGTCAGCCACCGTAGCGAGCGCAATGTGCAGCATGTCCGCCCGATACTTCGGGCCCAGCACACTTCGCGTCTCGTACAAGCTCAGCAATTCGAGCGCCGCGTCACTCGCGGTGACCCGTTCAGAGGAGATCGTCAGCAGTTCGCTGTGCAGAGTTCGTACGTGTTGCGGCGCGCCCTCGAGTTCCAGTGAGAGCAGGTCGGAGAGCACTGGAATGAACCGGCCTGCGCGGAAGTCTTCCACCAGCCCGTTGGACCAGGGCGCAAACTCCGGGTCGAAGCACCCGCCGACGACCGAAGTGTCAACGTAGATTCGGGGCGTTTTCATCGGCGGCGGCCGCTCACCAGGATGGGGAATTCCCCCGGGCTCCTCAGCCCGCGGGGCGAGTGCGCCGGCAACAGGTGAGCCGCCGGAAGTCCCTTCGCGGCGGCTCGGTGCAGAGGCCGAATCCGGCTCGGAGTGATGGCCCGGTCTTCACGAGCCGCCGTTGAACGACGGGGAGTTCGCCTTCCTCCCCCAGTGCCCGAACGGCACCTCCGGCATCGGAAAGAAGTCGTCCGCCAGGGCGGCCAGCACCGACGGCGCGTTCTCCTTGCCCTCCCTGAGCGCCATCCGCCGCACCTGCTTGCTGAGCAGCAGGTTCTTTTCCCCGATCGGGTCCAGCCCCGCCGCGATCGCCTCGCCACGGCGCGACAGGTAGTCCACCACGTAGTCGAACGACCTCACCACGTACGCGTCGATGGTGGCGTCGTCCAGCGTCCAGCGCGAGTTCTGGAGCACCGACCCGAAGATGGAGTGCCAGCGGTCGTTGTCCTGGAAGCGGATCATCCCGCGGAAGATCCGCCGGTTGGTCTGGAAGGAGAAGAGCGTGGCCGAGAGCACCCGGTCGAAGAGCGCGTCCGCCTCCGAGTGGTCGTGGTCCATCACCACGTGCCGCGCCAGCTGGGTGTAGCGCTCCGGGAGCTGCACGTCCATGCGGTGCTCCCAGTACGAGTGTCCCAGCCCCTTGCTGGACGAGGTGAGCAGGAGCTGCCGGGGGACGTAGGTGTTGTGGGCGATGGTGTCCGCCGCCAGGTGGGCCAGGTACCCCAGCCCCATGGCGCGCAGCCGGTCCGTCCGCGCCTCCGCGAAGATCTCCTCCCCGATGTGCCAGTGGTGGCAGTGGCGCCCCTCCGGCACGTACTTCTTGGCGAGCGAGATGTCCGCGGCGACCGAGCCGTAGAGGAAGTCGTGCGGGTAGGCGGCGAGCAGCGTGCGCACCGCGGGGGGGACCAGGTGCAGGGCGTCCAGCACCCCCACCCCCAGGTACACGTGCGTGGCCGGACCCCACGCCCAGGCGGGATCCGGGAAGAAAAAGAGCGCGACGACGGCGACTGCGAGGGAGACCGCGAGCGTCACCGCTTCACATCCCGAGCTTCCGGCGCGTGCGCTTCGCCTGGCGCGCCACGCCGCGCACCTGCCCCTGCGCCAGCTCCTGCAGCTCGCTGCGCGCGTTCCCCACGATCTCGGCCACCTCATCGCGGAACTCCGAGAGGAGCTCGCGCCCGGCGTGGATCACCTCGCCGGTGAGGTCCGAGGTGGCGTCCGCCCCCTCGCTGAGGCCGCCGCGGAACTGGCCGTAGCTGCGCTCCATGCGGCGGCGGTACGGCTTCAGCTGCTTGACGATCCGCTCGCGCGGGGTGGGCTTCTCGGGCTGGAGCAGCAGGGTCGCGCCGATGCCGAGGACGGTGCCCACGGCGAAGGCGGTCAGGAAGTCGACGGTGTCCTGGCGAGGCATAGGGTTCTCCGGTTCGGTCGGTTGCGGCGCGGGGTCAGACCCGGCGCTCGATGTCGATGTCCAGCCGGTCGCCGCCGCCGCCCGGCGCGTCGTCGTCGAAGACGTCGTCCAGGCGGCCCGGCTCCCCGTCCTCCTGGAAGCGGCGGAAGGTCTCCGCGCCCACGCGCACCCCGCGCACGGTGGACGCGGTCTCGATGAACAGTCCCTCCGCCTCCTCCTGCACCACCTGCAGCAGCGCGTTCAGCTCGTTGACCCGCTGCTCCGCCATGGCCGCGGCCCGGTTCACCCGCTGGTTCGCGCTCGCCACCGTCTGGTTGAGCAGCTGCACGTCCGCGCGGATGGAGGTGGAGATGTAGTCCACGTTGTCGGCCACGGCCGAGGCGTGCCGGACGATGGGGTTGACGTCGTCGCGGATCCGCTCCACCACGTCGTTGACCTTCTTGTAGAACTTGCGCGAGTTCCACGCCGCCGGGATCAGCGGGATGGCGATGGCGATCAGCGCGAAGGCGATGACGATGCTGGCGATGCTCTGCAGCAGGTCCACCCAGTACTGGAGCCCGCGCGAGCCCGCCTGCACCGTGACGATCGTGTCGGCGATGGCGGGGCCCGTCTGCGCGAGCAGCAGGGGGAGGGCCGCCGGGGAAAGCATCTCGAGGGAGATCAAACGAGGTCCTCCGGGAAGAGGGAAGGGGATCCCTTCATTCGAACAGGTCCACGCCGAGCGTGCGGTGTCCCACCTTGGGAACCAGGCGCACGGCGAAGCGCGAGGGGCGTCCGCGGGCGAAGCGGAGGCGTACCTCCTCCGCCACCCCCGCCGGGAGCCGGTCCAGCGCCGAGGGGTCGCGGCGGTCCAGCCAGGCGCGCAGCGCGCCGTCCAGCCGGGCGATCCCGCCCGCGGCGTCCGCCAGCGAGCGCAGCGCTTCCGGCGCCGACCACCCGCCGCACAGCTCCGCCACCTCGCCGGCGTACAGGTCGCCCAGCGGGAGAAAGGGCTCCGGCGGGAGCGCGCCCGACAGCAGGAGCACGGTCTTGTTCTCCGGCGCGGCGGGGAGGGCGTCCGGCTCCAGCCGCGCCGCCAGCCCCGCGGCCTCGCGCGCGGCCCGCTCCCCCGCTCCCAGACCGCGCACGGCGTGCAAGAGTGGTTCCATCCCCGGGGCGTCCGCGCCCCGCCGCACCAGCGCGTCCGGCCCCAGCCCCTCCAGCAGCCGCGCGGCCAGCCCCGCCTCCGGCGAGCCGTCGTCGGCGAGCGCCACGCGCGCCGCGCCCGCGTCCGCCAGCGCCTGCCGCGCCACCGCGCTCACCAGCTCCCCCAGCCGGGCCTCCCTCACCGCGCCTCCTCCTCCGCCACGATGCGCGCCAGCTCCCGCAGCACCAGGCGCGGGTCCTCGTCGCGCGCGTGCGAGTAGGGGCGCCGGGCGCGCGCCACCTCTTCCAGCGACAGGTCGGCGGTGACGCGGTCGCGGTGCAGGTCGTCGCCGCGGGCCAGCACCGCGCCGTCCGGCCCCACGATCAGCGAGCCCCCCGCGAACACCGCCCCGCCCTCCACCCCCACCCGGTTGGCGACCACCACGTACACCCCGTACGCCGTGGCCGCCGCGACCGCCAGGTGCTCCCACGCCTTCCACGAGGCGAAGCGCGCCCCCTCGGCCCCGCCCTCCCACGAGCCGCGCCCCGCCGCCGCCGACTGGCACACGATCAGGTTGGCGCCCGCGGCGGCGTGCAGGTACGCCAGCGACGGGTGCCACAGGTCCTCGCACACCAGCAGCCCCACCCGCCACCCGCCGCCCGCGTCGTAGGCGCGCACCCGATCGCCCGCGCCGAACCAGCGGCCCTCGTCGAACATCCCGTAGGTGGGGAGGTAGAGCTTGCGGTGCCGGTGCAGGACCCGGCCGCGGCGCAGGTGGAGCGCCGTGTTGTAGGGGACGTGGTCCCGGCCCAGCTCCACCATCCCCAGCACCACGTCGGGCCCGTCCGCCAGGGCGGGGAAGGGCGCCTCGTCCACGGCGATGGCCACGGCGTGCGTGCGGTCGCGCAGGTCGTAGCCGGTCAGCGACAGCTCCGGCGTCACCAGCAGGTCCACCCCGTCGCGCGCGGCGGCGGCCTGCGCGGCCGCCACCCCGCGGAGGTTGGTCTCCGGCTCGCCCAGGGTCGGCGCCAGCTGCTCCACGCGCAGGCGCAGCCGCGCCGCGCTCCACTCCGCGCCGTTCACCCCTCGCTGCCCAGCTCCGGGGAGAGCCCGACCGCGCGGGTGACCGGGACGGTGAAGACGATCCCCGTGGCCGGGTCCTCCAGGTTGCCGCAGATCTTCTGGAGCAGGTCGATCACCCGGTCCACCTTCTCCTCCTCGCGGATCACGCTGAGGATGGTGTAGTTGCGGGGGCGCGAGCGGGAGGCCAGGTCTGCCAGGCCGGCGAAGATGGGGACGTCGTGCACCAGGAAGCGGCCCATCCCCTCGCTGTTGATCAGCGTGGCGCCCGTGACCCCCAGCTCCACGAAGCCCGAGAGGATCTCGTCCAGCTTCTCTTCCTCGTTGATCACCGCGATCAGCAGTTGCACGCGCGTCCCGGGGGCCGGTGGAGGTCGGGGCGGGCGCGGCCGTCGCGGCCCCGCCGTCGGGTCGTATCATACCCCGCGCCGCGAACGGGTGTCAAGGAAACTCCGGGGTTTCCGCCCGGGCCGGCCGCCGCGTCCACGGACCGGAGACGGGGTTCGCACGATCCTTGCGCCGGGGGCGGGCACCGAAGCCCGAATCCCAGCCCCGCCCCCGCCGCCCGCGGCCGGGGGGACGGGTGATCGCATTCCCGGAACCGGAGATCCCCAGTGCCCAAGTTCATCGTCCAGGGTGGCCGTCCGCTCCACGGCACGGTGCGGCCCGCCGGCAACAAGAACGCGGCCCTGCCGATGCTCGCCGCCACCCTCCTCACCGAGGAGGAGGTGGTGCTGGAGAACGTCCCCCGCATCAAGGACGTGCTCACGCTGATGGACCTGCTGCGCGAGCTCGGGGCCGAGGCCGACTGGTCCGGCGACAACGAGGTGACGGTCCGCGCCCGCGACGTCGGCGAGAAGCAGCTGGACGAGGCCATGGCGGCGCGCATCCGCGCCTCCATCCTCCTGGCCGGCCCCATGGTGGCCCGCACGGGCGGGATGCACCTGCCGCCCCCGGGCGGCGACGTGATCGGCCGGCGGCGCGTGGACACCCACTTCCTCGCCCTCCAGGCGCTCGGCGCGGAGATGGTGTACGAGGGCGACGTGTTCCAGCTCCGCGCCCGGGGCGGGCTCAGGGGGGCGGAAATGTTCCTGGACGAGCCCAGCGTCACCGCCACCGAGAACGCAGTCATGGCCGCCGCGCTGGCCCGGGGGACCACCCGCATCCGCAACGCCGCCGCCGAGCCGCACGTCCAGGACCTGTGCAACATGCTGGTGGGGATGGGCGCCGGCATCGAGGGGATCGGCACGGGGACGCTTCTGGTCGAGGGGCGCGACAAGCTGGGCGGCGGGCGCTTCCGCATCACCTCCGACCACATCGAGGTGGGGTCGTTCATCGGCCTCGCGGCCGTCACCCGCAGCGAGCTCACCATCGAGGACGCCGCGCCGGAGCACCTGGACTCCACGCTGATCGGCTTCGGGCGGCTGGGGGTGCGGGTGGAGGTGAGGGGCAGGGACCTGTTCGTCCCCGGCAACCAGGACATGCGGGTGCAGATGGACATGGGCGGCCACATCCCCAAGGTGGACGACGGCCCCTGGCCCGCCTTCCCGGCGGACCTCACCTCCATCGCGCTGGTCACCGCCACGCAGTGCGAGGGGACCATCCTGGTCCACGAGAAGATGTTCGAATCCCGCATGTTCTTCGCGGACAAGCTGGTCTCCATGGGCGCGCGGCTGGTGCTCTGCGACCCGCACCGGGTGCTGGTGATCGGGCCGTCCAAGCTGAGCGGCGCCCTGGTGGAGAGCCCGGACATCCGCGCGGGGATGGGGCTGCTGATTGCCGCGCTGGGCGCCCGGGGCGAGAGCCACATCCTCAACGTCGGGCAGATCGAGCGCGGCTACGAGCGGATCGACGAGCGGCTGCGCGCGCTGGGCGCGGAGATCGAGCGCGCCGACTCGCGCGAGGGCTAGCCCACACCGCGGAGGAGCGACATGGCGGAGGAACAGCGGCGGATGCCGGGGATCGGCGAGGGGATCAAGGCGGGGATCGGGATCCTCTCGGCCTTCAAGGAGGCGGTGGAGGAGACCTTCCAGGAGGCCGTGGAGCGCGGCGACATGAAGCCGGACCGCGCCAAGGCGGCGGTGCAGGAGGCGGTGCGCCGCGCCCAGGGCACCTTCGACGAGGTGCGCGAGCGGCTGGACACCGTCCCCCGCCGCGAGTTCGACGAATTGCGCGCGGAGCTGGACGCGCTCAAGGCGGAGGTGGTGGAGCTGCGCACCCGCCTGGGCGGGGTGGAGCGGGTGGAGGAGCGCGGCGCCGGCCCCGACGCCAGCGGCATCATCATCGAGCCGTAGTGGGCACAGCGGGAGTGGCGCAGGGATCCGCGCGCGTCGTCGCCGAGACGGAGGCCGGCGGCGGGGTGCCGCTCTGGATCCACCCCGGGTGGGCGGAGCGCTTCCCCTGGTTGGCGCAGGGGACCACCGGCGCCGGCACGGCGGAGGCGCCGTTCGACCTGGGGCTGGCGGGGTCGCAGCCGGTGGGGCCGGCGCTGGACCGCTGGCGGGCCCTGCGCGCGGCGGCGGGCGCCGCCACGGTGGCGCACGCGCGCCAGGTGCACGCCGCGGACGTGTGGACGCACCGCGAGCGGGGCGCCCCGGGGATCGCCGTGATGGACGGCTACGACGGCCACGCCACCGCGCTCCCGGGGCTGCTGCTCACGGTGGGCGTGGCGGACTGCGTCCCCGTGTCGCTGGTGGACCCGGAGACACGCTCGGTGGCGCTGGTGCACGCCGGCTGGCGCGGCACCGCGGGGGGGATCGTGGAGCGCGCCATGGACGTGCTCGCCGCGGAGTACGGGGCGCGCGTGGAGGACCTGTGGCTGCACTGCGGCCCGGCCATCTGCGGCGAGTGCTACGAGGTGGGGCCGGAGGTCCACGCCGGCGTCCGCCCCGGCTGCGCGCCCCCGGACGCGCCCACGCCCATCGACCTGCGCGCGGCGATCGCGGAGCGGGCGGTGAGGCGCGGCGTCCTGTGGGAGCGCATCACGGTCTCGGCGCACTGCACGCGCTGCGGGCCGGGGAGCTTCTTCTCGCACCGCGGCGGCTCCCGCGCCCGGCAGATGGGAGTTCTCGGGATCAGGTGAACGGCCGGGCCCCCGGCCCCCTCCCCAAACCCCTCCCCCGCAAGCAGGGGAGGGGCTTTTCTCGTGCGTGAACAGGGAACGGTCTGCGTCCTCGCGGGGCCCCCCACCCGGCTCGCTTGAGGCTCGCCACCCTCCCCCAATTCTGGGGGAGGGTTTCCTGTACCTGGCTATTGGCGCGCACGCTCCGGGTCGCGGTGGCCGCCGACGAAGAAACGCCGCCGGGGCAGGGGAGCCGCGGCGGCGCTTCGTCGTGTCCTGGGGTCCGGTGGGCGCGTCAGCGGCCCGTGGAGCCGAAGCCTCCGGTTCCGCGCTCCGTGGCGCCCACCTCCTCCGTCTCCACGATCTCGGGGGCGACGAAGCGGGCGAACACCAGCTGCGCGATCCGCGTGCCCCGCGGGATCGGCACCGGCTCGCTCCCGGAGTTCCACACGATCACCTTGAGCTCGCCGCGGTAGTCCGGGTCGATGGTGGCCGGCGAGTTGGGGAGGGTGACGCCGTGGCGCAGCGCCAGCCCGGAGCGCGGCCGCACCTGGCACTCGACGCCTTCCGGAAGCTCCATGGCCAGCCCGGTCGCGACCAGCCGCCGCTCCCCGGCCGCCAGCACGAAGTCCGCCTCGGCCGAGGCTACGTCGTAGCCCGCGGAGCCGGCGGTCTGGCGGGCGGGGAGCGGGAGGTCGGGGTTGTGCGGGAGGCGCTGGAAGCGGACGATCATGGACGACGAGTGCGGAAGTGCGGAAGTGCGAGAGTGCGGGAGTGCGAGAGTGAACTGCACGGCATCGCGGACAGGGCCGTTCGCCGTTGCCGTTCCCATAGTTCCCACAAGCTGTACGGGGGGAGACTCGCCGGCGCCGCAGTTCAAAGGCGCTGTGCGAGGCTCCCCCCGGCGGAGGGAAACCCACAGCAGTTCCGTGGGGTTCCCGGAGCCCGCGGAGGAGACCGGCAGCAGTACCGCCGGGCTCCGTAGCGGTCCCCTACGACGCAGACCTTACGCCGAAAGCACCTGCTCCACGGCGGTGTACTCCAGCCCGAACGCCTCGGCCACGCCCGGATACACCACCTTGCCGCCGACGATGTTCAGCCCCAGCAGCAGCGACCGGTCCGCCGCGACCGCCGCCTTCCACCCCTGGTTCGCCAGCCGCATCGCGTACGGGAACGTGGCGTTGGTGAGCGCCAGCGTGGAGGTGCGCGGCACCCCGCCCGGCATGTTCGCCACGCCGTAGTGGATCACGCCGTCGATCTCGTAGATCGGGTTCTCGTGCGTGGTGGGGCGGATCGTCTCCACGCAGCCGCCCTGGTCAACCGCCACGTCCACGATTACCGAGCCGTTCTTCATCCGCTTCAGGTCCTCGCGCAGCACCAGCTTGGGCGCCTTGGCGCCGGGGAGGAGCACCGCGCCCACCACCAGGTCGGCCAGCTCAAGCTTCTCCAGGATGTTGTGCCGGTTGGAGTAGATCAGCTCCACGTTGGCCGGCATCACGTCCGACAGGTAGCGCAGGCGGTCCAGCGACAGGTCCATGATGGTGACCCGGGCGCCGAAGCCCGCCGCCATCTTGGCCGCGTTGGTCCCCACCACGCCGCCGCCGATGATGAGCACGCTGGCCGGCGCCACGCCCGGGACGCCGCCCAGCAGCATGCCGCGCCCGCCGTAGAACTTCTCCAGGTACTTGGCGCCCGCCTGGATGGACATGCGCCCCGCCACCTCGCTCATGGGCGTCAGCAGCGGCAGCTCGCCGTTGGGGAGCTGCACCGTCTCGTAGGCGATCGCCACCGCGCTGGACTTGATGAGCGCGTGCGTCAGCGCTTCGTCCGCCGCGAAGTGGAAGTAGGTGAAGAGCACCTGGTTCTCGCGGATGCGCGGGTACTCCACCGCGATGGGCTCCTTGACCTTCATGATCATCTCGGCGCGGCGCCAGACCTCCTCCACGTCGTCCAGGATCTGCGCCCCGACGGCCGTGTACTGGTCGTCGGTGAAGCCGCTCCCCTCGCCCGCGCTCTTTTCCACGAACACGGTGTGGCCGGCCTTGACCAGAGCCTCCGCGCCCGCCGGAACGAGGGCGATGCGGTTCTCGTTGGTCTTGATCTCCTTCGGAACGCCGATAAGCATAGGACTGGTACGCGTCTAGTGATTGAGGGAAGCGCCCGATGCGCAGATTTCGGACGGACGGGCAACAATATGGCACGCGCGTCCACGTTGCGCGAGAGCGGCCGGCAGGTCGGGTTCAAACTGCCGATTCGGGCGTGCCCCCGGCTGGCGCCGGGGTCGGGCTGCGGCTCCGTAACGCACGATACGACCGTGCGTAACGGAGTCGAGCCCGCGCAAACAGCCGCGCGGTCTCGCCCCTCCGGGCCGACATCCCTCACGCAACTGCCTGCCGCACCTCGATGCTCAGGAGTTGCTCCCCTTCCTAGAATGGCGCCGCATGCTGCGCGCACACCTGATGAGGGAGAGGGTGGCGACCTTCAAGCGAGCCGGGTGAGCGTCTGCTGGGCGACAACAAACGGGCGGGCACGCCACCTCGGCGCGCCCGCGTATCGTTACGGGTGCGATCGAAGGCACTGCCTAGAGGCTGATGTTGATCATCAATCCCAAGAAGCCGCCCAAAGCGGCGCCGCCGACAATGAATGGCACCGGCGAGAGGTTGCACTCGGTGTCGTCGCAGACATGATTGATGTAGCCCGCCATGATCGCTCCCCCGGCAACAGCACCCACGACCGGGAACACCCAGGACGAACGCCCCCTCTCTGCCTCGTGACGGTTCCACTCCGTCTGGAACACGGTGATTTTCCCGGTCGCGGAGGGAAGCAGCCGGATCGAGTCGCTGCCGGTCGGCAAACTACCTCTCCAGATGGCGAGTCGGGGGCCGGGAAGGGAGTCAGTGAGCGCCGCCCCTTGAGCACGGACGAGAACGGGCGAGAGGAGGAAATAGCTTAGTAGTGCGAGAGTCAGAAGGAACCAGTTTGTTCGCACGTGGATGTCTCCTGGCTTGTTCAGTCGGTTTCGAAGGGGCCGTACAGGATATCGGAATATGCGCCTGCGGATCCATTCGCCGTCGAGGGCGCCCAACCCCGGAAATTATCCCGCCGCGTGTAGTAGCACTCAGTGCGACCCTCGCTGTCACTCCGGTAAAGGCTGGGTACGCAACCAACCTGATCGAGGTACTTGCTCCCGACGTTCCTATTTTCCTCGACAGGGGCTCGAATGTGATGCGAAGACCCGCAACTGTCATTGTAGCCGATGATTTCGTTTCCGTACATATCGTCGCAGCGGGAGATGCTTCGATAATTCGCATGCTTGTCCTCCGCGACCCACACGATCGGGAAGCCGAGATGCCGGGAGTGAAATGTGGTCTGCGACGCGCTGCTCCACTCGGAGAAGTCGCATTTTCCGGTGTACCAGTCGGAGCAGCCTTCGCCCGCTTGATAATGCGCGGAGGTCCACATCCGCACGAACTCCCAGTGAAGGGTCGTTTGGTTGAACTGTACCTCCACGATCACAGCTTCGGAGTCACCGGCGTGGGCCCCATATCCACAGTCGTTATAGTACGAGAACAGGTAAACTACACGGGCCCGCCCGATGGACGTTCTGCGCGCGGCCCAGTACGGCTCCCCACCCGGGCAGCTCTCCCCGGTGCCATAGTACAGCATGGGAGCGAACGACCTTGCGATCGCAAACTCACAGGTGTCCGCCAGACCGTCCGCGTCGGCGTCTGCGCCCACGGAACAGCCGCCGTCTGTGCCTGTAGTTCCGAGCCAGACTCCAGGGGAGCCAGGGCTCGGGTCTCCCGGCGCCTCGTACGTGTTCTGGTCACTATCGTTGAAGAAGGGCCATGAGCCCCCGTCCACCTCCGGCCCGCAGGCATCGTACCGCACCTCAACAGTTCCGCAGGGATCGTTCGCTCCGACCGAGTCGATGGCTCCTGCCTTTTTCGATGCGGCCGATGTGGAGGTGGAGTGCGATTCCGCTACCGGAGAAGTAAGATCGCTCGCACAGCCAGTCAGAATGGGAATCGTGAACAACAGCGTCCATTTGCGCATGGTGCTCAGCCGCACGAGGATGAATGGGAGACGGCCTTGGGGGAATCCGCAGGCGGGAGGCTTAGTGACACATCTTTCGGTAGTGTACGAACCAACGGCGAGGATCGCAAGAAATGGCGTGATACGAGACTGGCGATGAGCAAGTAAAAGGGCGGGTGCGCCACCTCGGCACGCCCGCCCTCGTTCATGCTCCGGACCGCCGGCGAATCAGTCGCCGGCAGCGGTGCCGGCGGCCATCTCGGCCAGCGCGACCTTGCGGGAAAGGCGCAGGCGGCCCTTCTCGTCGATGGAGAGCAGCTTGACGTGGACCACGTCGCCCTTCTTGACCACGTCCTCCGTCTTCTCCACCCGGCCTTCCTGGAGCTCGGAGATGTGCACCAGCCCCTCCGTGCCGGGGAGGATCTCCACGAAGGCGCCGAAGGTGGTGGTGCTCTTGACCACGCCCTCGTACACGCGGCCGACCTCCGGCTCCTCGGTGATCGCGGCGATCATCTTGCGCGCGCGCTCGCCGCCCTCGCCCGAGACCGAGGCGATGGTGACGGTGCCGTCGTCGTCCACGTTGATCGTGGCGCCGGTGGCCTCCTGGATGCCGCGGATCGTCTTGCCCTTGGGCCCGATGATCTCGCCGATCTTGGCCGGGTTGATCTTGATGGTGATGATCCGCGGCGCGTAGCGCGACAGCTCCGGGCGGGCCTCCGGGAGCGCCTTGTCCATCTCGTCCAGGATGTGCATCCGCGCCCGGTGCGCGCGCTGCAGTGCGTCGCGCATCAGCTCCACCGTCAGCCCCTCGATCTTGATGTCCATCTGGATCGAGGTCACGCCCTCGCGCGTGCCGGCCACCTTGAAGTCCATGTCGCCGAGCGCGTCCTCCATCCCCAGGATGTCGGTGAGCACCGCGACCCGGTCGCCCTCCTTGATCAGCCCCATCGCCACGCCGGCCACCGCGGCGCGCATGGGCACGCCCGCGTCCATCAGCGCCAGCGAGCCCGAGCACACCGTCGCCATGGACGACGAGCCGTTGGACTCCAGGATGTCGGAGACGATGCGGATGGTGTACGGGAACTCCTCGTACGGCGGGAGCAGCGGCTCCAGCGCCCGCTCCGCCAGCGCGCCGTGCCCGATCTCGCGGCGGCTGGTGCCGCGCATGGGCTTCACCTCGCCGGTGGAGAAGGGCGGGAAGTTGTAGTGGAGCATGAACGACTTGGTCTGCTCCGTGGGCGAGTCGATGCTCTCCACGCGCTGCTCGTCGCCCTGCGTGCCCAGCGTCGCCACGCCCAGCGCCTGCGTCTGCCCGCGGGTGAAGAGCGCCGAGCCGTGCGCGCGCGGCAGGATGCCCACGTCGATGGTGATGGGGCGCACCTCGTCCAGCCCGCGGCCGTCCGAGCGCTTGCCGGTGCTCAGGATCATCTCGCGCATGGCGCGCTTCTCCAGGTCCTTGAACACCGAGCCCACCGACGACTCGATCCCCTCGAACTCGGCGACCAGCTGCGCCGTCACCTCGGAGCGGACCGTCTCCAGCGCCGTGTTGCGCTCGGCCTTGTCGGCGATGCGCATGGCCTCCTCGACGCGCGCGCCGGCCGCGCCCTCGATCCGCTGGCGGACCTCCGGGTCGGTCGCCTTGGGCGTCCACTTCATCGTCTCGGGGATCTCGATCTCCGCCAGCAGCTCCTTCTGGATGCGGATCAGCTCGCGGATCCCGTCGTGCGCCACCAGCAGCCCCTCGGCGATCTCCTCCTCGGGGACCTCCAGGGCGCCGCCCTCCACCATGGTGATCGCGCTCTCGGAGCCCGAGACCACGATGTCCAGGTCGGAGTACTCCAGCTGCTGGAAGGTGGGGTTCAGCACCCACTGCCCCTGGATGCGCCCGATGCGCACCGCCGCCACCGTCTCGGCGAAGGGGATGCGGCTGGCGTTCAGCGCGAACGACGCGCCGGTCAGGGCGATGACGTCGGCGTCGTTCTCCTGGTCGGCGGAGATGACGTAGACGAAGATCTGCGTCTCGTTGGCGAACCCGTCGGGGAAGAGCGGCCGCAGCGGGCGGTCGATCAGGCGGGCGGACAGGATCTCCTTGTCCGAGGGGCGGCCCTCACGCTTGATGAAGCCGCCCGGGATCTTCCCCGCCGCGTAGGTGCGCTCCCGGTACTCCACCGTCAGGGGGAAGAAGGGGAGGTGGGTGGGGTTGTCCTGCGCCGTCGCCGTGCACAGCACCATCGTCTCGCCGAACTGCACCACACAGGAGCCGTCCGCCTGGCGGGCCATCCGGCCCGTCTCGATGGCGAGCGTCCGTCCCGCGAACTGTCTCTCGATTCTTGCCATTCTCTTTGCTCTCTCTTCCGTCTTCGGGTTGCTGGGGGGCCGCACAGGGGCCCGCGCTCCCCCACGCACGCGGGCTTTGCATACCGGAGATTCCGGCTTGTTCCGCTCGAAAGCCAAAAACACGCGAGCGCCGCACGGAACATGCCCGTGCAGCGCTCGCGACGATCAGACGGCCGGCGTGTAAACGACTGTTCCGCTCGCGGGCCGTCGGCGCATCAATGGCGCAGACCGAGGTCGGCGATCAGCGCGCGGTAGCCCTCGAGGTCGTTCTTCTTCATGTACGTCAGCAGCCGGCGGCGCTGGCCCACCATCTTGAGGAGCCCCTGGCGCGAGTGGTGGTCCTTCTTGTGCGCCCGGAAGTGCCCGGTCAGGTGGTTGATGCGCGCCGTGAGGAGCGCGATCTGCAGCCGCGTGGAGCCACGGTCGGTCTCGTGGATCCGGTACTTGGTGATGATTGCGTCGCGATCGATGTTCGCCATGCGAGTCGGTACCTCCAGAAGAGTCTATGCTGGTCAGGAAGTGAACCGATCCTTCGAGCTGCCTTAAACCTCTCGGGGATCAAATTGCACAAGCCCTCATAATAACCCCTTCCGGCGTTCCGCACAACCCGCGGCCCGGCGAAACGGCTAAGCCTTGCAGGCGGGATCCGTGAAGCGGACGACCTGTCCCGAGTAAGCGCGCTGGGTAGCGGGGTCGGACGGGTTGCCCGGTGCCAGGCCCGCCTCCTCCTTGACGTGGATCGCCGCGTCGCCGTTGCGGCTCTGGATCTCCCGCAGCAGCTCCGGCGCACGGGAAAAGGTGCCGAGCACCTCGTACGCGCACCGGGGCGTGCCCGAAAAGACCCGCGGGTCCGTGGCATGGCGCTGCGGCACGACGCCCGGTGCGCAGGCCAGCAGCCCCGCCGACACCAGTCCCAACAGAATTCCGCGCATCGCTTCTCAGAATCCGGGTGACGGTGATCGCGAGGGCCGGTCTGCTACCGGACCTCGCCGCGAAAGAAGGCCCGCCCCTCCGCCTCGTCCCGCTTCATCCGCTCCACCAGCGCGTCCACGGAGTCGAAGGCGAGGACGCCGCGGATGCGGGCGTGGAAGTCCACCCGCACGCGCCGACCGTACAGGTCGCCGCTCCAGTCCAGCAGGTACAGCTCCACCCGCTGCTCGCCGCTCCCGAAGGTGGGGCGGGGGCCCAGGTGCAGCAGCCCCGGGAGCGGCTCGCCCCCCACCCACCCGCGCACCGCGTAGATCCCCTCCGCCGGGAGCATCTTCTCCGCGTCGTCGACGGCCAGGTTCGCCGTGGGGAAGCCCAGCGTGCGCCCCAGCTTCTCGCCGTGCACCACCACGCCCTCCACCGAGTAGGGGCGGCCCAGCCCCCGCGCGGCGGCGGCCACGTCCCCCGCGGCCAGCGCCCGGCGGATGCGCGACGAGGAGATCGCCTCCCCGTCGCCGCCCACCGCCTCCACCACGTCCACCGCGAAGCCCAGCTCCGCCCCGATCCCGCGCAGCGTGTCCACGCCGCCCTCGCGCCCGCGCCCGAAGCCGTGGTCGTAGCCGATCACCAGCTCCTCCATGCGCAGCCGCCCGATCAGGATCTCCTCCACGAAGCGGCGCGCCGGGTACTCGCGGAGCACCGGGGTGAAGGGGAGGAACACGGCGTACTGGAGCCCCGACTCCGCCAGCACCTCGCGCTTCTCGGCGGGGGTGGTGAGCAGGGGCGGGGCGTCCTGCGGGCGCACCACCCGCAGCGGGTGCGGGTGGAAGGTGGCGAGCACGCTGCGCCGTCCGGTGCGCCCGGCGCGGCGCACGATCTCGCGCAGCACCTCCCAGTGCCCGCGGTGCACCCCGTCGAAGGTTCCCACCGTGACGATGGAGCCGCGCCCGTCCGCCGGGATCGGCGGCGGGAGCGCGGGGTCCACGGCGAACGCGTCCGGCCCGGGCCCTTCCTTGCCGGACGTCACGCCAGCACCTTCCGCGGCTGCACCCGGTCGCCCGTCCGCTCGCCCACCGCGAGGAGCGCCCCGTCCGCGGCCAGCAGCGCCACCGGGACGCCGGCCGGCAGGTCGGCGGGGGAGGGGACCGCCCGGCCGTGGCCGAGCGCCGCGGCGCCCGCCTCGTCCACCTCCACCCGCGGCAGGTGCGCCACCGCCTCGGCCGGCGACAGCACGGCCTCCGCCACGCGCTCCGCGTCGCCGAGCGCGTCCAGCGGCACCGCGCCCTCCACGGAGATCCCGCCGGAGCCGGTGCGGCGCAGCTCCGCCAGGTGCCCGCCCACCCCCAGCGCCTCCCCGACGTCCCGGGCAATGGCGCGGATGTAGGTGCCGCTCCCGCACTCCACCTCGAACTCCACCTCGGGGAGGTGCACGTCCAGCACGTCGATGCGATAGACCGTCACGCGCACCGGCTTCCGCTCCACCTCCTCGCCCCGGCGGGCGGCGGCGTACATCCGCTCGCCGGCCACCTTCTTGGCGGAGTAGCGCGGGGGAAGCTGGTCGATGTCGCCCACCTGCGCGGCGAGCGCGGCGCGGACCCGGTCCTCCGACACCGAACTCCACGCTTCGCTGCGCGACACCGTCTCACCCGTACGGTCGTCGGTGTCGGTGGCCTCGCCCAGGCGCATCACCGCGCGGTAGGTCTTGGGGAGCGGCGTAAGGTACTCGGCCAGCCGCGTCGCCGGCCCGAAGCAGACCAGCAGCAGCCCGGAGGCGAAGGGGTCCAGCGTCCCCGTGTGCCCCACCTGGCGGGTGCGGAGCGCGCGGCGCACGGCGGCAACCGCGTCGTGCGAGGTGGGCCCGGTCGGCTTGTCCACCGGGAGGACTCCGCCGCGCGCCGCGAGGGCCGCGATCTCCGGGGGCACCGCGGGAGCGGGCGGTCGGGTCACCCGTTCTCCCGCTCGCCGGCGCCGCCCTCCGCGTCCGTCCTGCCGTCCTCCTCCTCCGCAGCCGGCTCCGGCGGGAGCACCTCGCGCAGCAGCGACTCGATGCGGCTGGCCTCCGCCAGGACGCGGTCGTACTGGAAGTGCAGCTCCGGCACCCGCCGCATGTGCAGCTCCTTGCTGAGCTGGCTGCGGATGAAGGGCGCGGCGCTCCTGAGGCCCTGGAGCGCGGCCTCCTTCTCGGCGTCGTCGCCCATCACGGACACGTACACCTTGGCGTGGTCCAGCTCCGGCGAGGTCTCCACGGCGGTGATGGTCACCAGCCCCACGCGGGGGTCGCGGACCGCGTCGCGCACCAGGATGGAGACCTCCTGGCGGAGCTGCTCGTTGATGCGGTCGGTACGTTGATAGCGCGCCATAAGCCCCTAAAAAAAGGGAACAGGTTACAGGGAACAGGGGACAGCGAGCAACAACCGTGCAGTTGTCGGCTGTAACCTGTACCCTGTTCCCTGTCCCCTAGTAGAACGTCGTGTAGGAGTCGACGATGCGGGCTTCCGACTCCTCTTCCACCATCCGGTCCACGGAGGAGAGCACCGACTGCGCGTGGCGCCGGTCGCCCGACACCAGGCAGGCGGCCAGCTCGGCGCGCTGGTGCACGTCCTGGTGCCCCGTCTCCGCCACGGACACGTTGAAGCGGTTGTGGAGCCGGTCCTTGAGGCTCTTCACCACCTGCCGCTTCTCCTTGAGCGAGGCGCAGCCGGGGAGGTGCAGGTCCCAGACGACCAGGCCGACGACCATCTCCCTCCGACCGTTCGGAATCTCGTGAAAAAAAGGGCGGGGTGCGGCACCGTGCCGCACCCCGCCCCACACCTGCGGTCAGCGCTCCTCGTTCGTGCTCGCCAGCGTCCGCGCAACCTCCTCCACGCGGTAGCACTCGATGATGTCGCCTACCTTGATGTCATTGAAGTTGTTGACGTTGAGGCCGCACTCGAAGCCCTCGCGCACTTCCTTGACGTCGTCCTTGAAGCGCTTCAGGCTCCCCAGCTCGCCCTCGTACACCTGCACCGCATCGCGGATCACGCGGATCCGGCCGCGCCGCTGGAGCTCGCCGTGCGTGACCATGCACCCGGCCACCGTCCCCACGCGCGGGACCTTGAAGAGCTGCCGGACCTCGGCGGTGCCCAGGAGGACCTCCTTCTCCTCGGGGGAGAGCATGCCCTCCATCGCCGCCCGGACCTCTTCCACCGCCTCGTAGATGATGTTGTACATCCGGATGTCCACGTCCTCGCGCTCGGCGACGTTCCGCGCCTCGCCCGTGGGCCGCACGTGGAAGCCGATGACGATGGCGCCCGAGGTGGACGCGAGCAGCACGTCCGACTCGTTGATGGCGCCCACGCCGCGGTGGATCACCTGCACCCCCACCTCGGAGGTGGCCAGCTGCTCCAGGGAGTCCGAGAGCGCCTGGACCGAGCCGTCCACGTCGCCCTTGATGACCAGGTTGATCTGCGTCGCCTCGCCCTTGGCCAGCATCTTGGACAGGTCCGTCAGCTTCACGCCGCGGCTGCGGATGCGGATCCGCTTCTCGCGCTCCAGCCGCTGGCGCGTCTGGGCGATCTCCGCCGCGCGCTCCGCCTCCATCGCCACCAGCTGGTCGCCGGCGCCGGGCACCCCCGGGAGACCCAGGATCTGCACGGGGATGGCCGGGCCCGCCTCGGGCACCGGGCGGCCGCGCTCGTCCAGCATGGCGCGGATGCGGCCGTTGTACAGGCCGCAGACCACGTGGTCGCCCACGCGGAGCGTGCCGTTGGTCACCAGCACCGTGGCGACCGGCCCCTTGCCGACGTCGAGCTGGGCCTCGATCACCGTCCCCACGGCCTCGCGGTCGGGGTTGGCCTTGAGCTCCAGCACCTCCGCCTGGAGCAGCACCTTGTCCAGCAGGTCGTCCATGCCGATGCCGCGCTTGGCGGACACCTCGGCCGACATGACGTCGCCGCCGAAGTCCTCCAGCACGACGCCGTGCTGCAGCAGGTCCTGCTTGACCCGCATGGGGTTGGCGTCGGGGAGGTCCACCTTGTTGACCGCCACGATGATCGGCACGCCGGCGTTGCGGGCGTGGCTGATCGCCTCGACGGTCTGGGGCATCACCGAGTCGTCGGCGGCCACCACCAGGATGACCACGTCGGTGACCTCGGCGCCGCGGGCGCGCATCGCGGTGAACGCCGCGTGGCCCGGGGTGTCCAGGAACGAGATGGAGCGCCCGTCCTGCAGCTCCACGTGGTACGCGCCGATGTGCTGCGTGATGCCGCCGGCCTCGCCCGCGATGACGTTGGTCTTGCGGACGTAGTCCAGCAGCGACGTCTTGCCGTGGTCCACGTGGCCCATGACGGTGACCACCGGCGGCCGGCCCTGGAGGTCCTCCGCGGCGTCCTCGGAGACGAACTCCTCCATCTCCGCGCCGTACTCCTCCTCGCGGACCGCCTTGAAGCCGAACTCGTCCAGCAGCAGCTCGATCTGGTCGAAGTCGAGCCTCTGGTTGATGGTGACCATCAGCCCGAGGTTCTTGAACGCCGACGAGATCAGCTGCGTCGCGGACACGTCGATCAGCTCGGACAGCTCCGCCACCGTCAGGAACTCGTTGACGCGGACGATGGTGGCCTCTTCCTCGCGGCGCCGCTGCATCTCCTCTTCGCGGCGCTCGTGCATGGACGGCCCGGCGTCGCGGGAGCCGCGGCGCTTCTTGCGCCCGCCGGACTCCATCGCGGCCATGGTCTTCTTGAAGTTGTCGTCGACCGCCTCCTGGTCGACCCACCCCTTCTTCTTCTTCTTGTCCTTCTTCTTCTTGCTCGCGTCGCTCCCCGCGGCCGGGGCTCCCCCGGCACGCGCGGGGGCGGGCGGAGCGCCCTTGCGGACCGGCGTCGGCGCGAAGCCTTCCCGGGCCGGACGCGGTCCGTCGGGACGGCGCTCGCCGCCGGGACCGGCGCCGGCGGGGCGCGCCGAGTCGGGCCGGGCGCCCTGCGGACGCGCGGGGGCGGGGCCGCCGCCCGGGCG
>JBFMFL010000419.1:0-5105 GCA_040752145.1 Gemmatimonadota bacterium | reverse complement strand
GGCGGCTGGCGTTCTCGGTGGTGCTGATCGCCGGGGTGCTCACCGCGCGCCGGGAGTGGGGCGCGCTCCGCCGCCTGTCGCGCGGCGACCTGGCTACGGCGGCGCTGGCGGGGGTGTTCCTGGCCGGGCACTTCGCCACCTGGATCGCCTCCATCGGGCTCACCAGCGTGGCGGCGTCGGTGGTGCTGGTCTCCACCGCGCCCATCTTCGTGGCGGTGCTCTCGGCCCTCTTCCTGCGTGAGCGGCCCGGCCGGAGGCAGTGGGCGGGGATCGTGCTGGCGGTGGCGGGGGCGGCGTGGATCGGCTGGGGCGACTTCCGCGGCGGCGCCGACCCGCTGCGCGGCGACCTGCTGGCGCTGGCCGGCGCGGTGCTGGTGGCGGGGTACTACGTCATCGGCCGCAAGCTGCGCGCGCGCATCGACATCTGGCCCTTCGTGGGGGTGGTGTACGGGTGCGCCGCGCTCACCCTGCTGCTGGCGCTTCCGCTGGCGGGGGTCCCGCTGGCCGGGTACCCGCCCGCCGACTGGGCGGTGTTCGCGGGGCTGGCCGCCGGGCCCATGCTGGTGGGGCACACCGGGCAGAACTGGGCGCTCCGCTACCTGCCGGCGTACGTGGTGAACCTTTCGCTGCTGGGCGAGCCGGTGGGGGCGACGCTGATCGCCTGGCTGCTCCCGGCCATCGCCGAAGCTCCGCCCCCGGCCGCGCTCGCCGGCGGGGGCCTGATCCTGTGCGGCATCCTGCTCGGAGTGGGGAGGAGATGAACCAGATCGACTACGCGGTGGACGTGGTGCGGGGCGGGGTCGTCGAGTCGCGCCACCGGGTGCACGTGGCGGTGGTGGACGCGGAGGGGCAGCTGCGCGCGTACGCGGGCGAGCCGGACACGACCACGTTCTGGCGCTCGTCGGCCAAGCCGTTCCAGGCGCTGGCCGTGGTGGAGGACGGCGCCGCGGACCGCTTCGGGATCACCGAGCCGGAGCTGGCGGTGGTCTGCGGCTCGCACGTGGGCTCGCCGGGGCACACCTCCGCCGCCGAGTCCGTGCTGCGCCGCGCCGGGCTGGACGCGGAGGCGCTGGCCTGCGGCCCGCACGCCCCCTGGCACGAGCCCACCCGGCGCGAGCTGCAGGAGGCGGGGCTGGAGCCGGTGCGGCTGCACAACAACTGCTCCGGCAAGCACGCGGGGATGCTGGCGCTGGCCCGCGCCCGCGGCTGGGAGACGCAGGACTACAACCGCCCGGAGCACCCGGTGCAGCTGCGGATGCTCTCGGAGGTGGCGCGCTGGGCGCAGATGCCCGCCGAGGCGATCGCCGGGGGCAACGACGGCTGCGGCGTGGTGTGCTTCGCCCTGCCGCTGCGCAACATGGCGCTGGCGTACGCCAGCCTGGCCCGCGCGGCGCGCGCCGGCGAGCGCGCCCCGGCGCGGGTGGTGGGGGCGATGACCTCGCACCCGGAGATGGTCGCCGGCAGGGGGCGGCTGTGCACCGAGATCATGCGGCGCACCGAGGGGCGGGTGGTCGCCAAGATCGGCGCCGAGGGGGTGTACTGCCTGGGGGTGCCGGGCGCGGAGATCGGGGTGGCGCTCAAGGTGGAGGACGGCTCCACCCGCGCCGTGGCCCCGGCGATCCTGGCGGTGCTCCGCGAACTGGACCTGATGTCCGAGGACGACTACGGCGCCATGTACGCCCTGGCCTACCCGGACGTGGTCAACACCCGCGGCGAGGTCACCGGCCAGCTGCGCCCCGACGTCCGGCTCCGCACCCCGCAGGCGTGAGCCCGGCCCGGCTGGACCCGGCGCGGGAGGCGCTGGTCGCGCTCGCCGCGGCGCTCGCCACGCGCGGCGCGGCCGTGGTGCGGGAGGCGGTCCGGCGGGCGGCGAGGGAGGCGGATCCCGACGCGGCCGAGGAGGTGCTCCTCCAGTCGCACCTGTTCGTGGGCTTCCCGGACGCGCTGGGCGCGCTCGCCGCGTGGCGGGAGGCGAGCGGCAGGCCCGCCCCGGCGTCGCTGGGGGAGGGGTGCGAGGGGTGGACCGGGCGCGGCGAGCGGGTGTGCGCCCGGGTGTACGGCGCCAACTACCCCAAGCTGCGCGCCAACGTGGCGGGCGTCCACCCGGAGATGGACCGCTGGATGGTGGAGGGCGGCTACGGCCGGGTGATCGGCCGGCCGGGGCTGGACCTGGCGACGCGGGAGCTGTGCATCGCCGCGCTGCTGGCCGTGTGGAACACCCCGCGCCAGCTGCACTCCCACCTGCGCGGGGCGCTGAACGCGGGCGCCTCCGCGGACGAGGTGGAGGCGGCGGTGGAAGTGGCGTGCGGCTTCCTGGACGAAGCCGCGGCGGGGCGGGTGAGGGGGTTGTGGGGCGAGGTTCGCGGGCGCGTCGTGCGCCCAGACTGAAGAGAGGCGGTCAGAGATGTTCCTGGATCATGCAGTCATCGAGATCAAGGCCGGACGCGGCGGCGAGGGGGTGAGCAGCTTCCGCCGCGAGTCGTACGAGCCCATGGGCGGGCCGGACGGCGGCGACGGCGGCAAGGGCGGCGACGTGGTGCTCCGCGTGGACACGCAGCTCTCCACCCTGATGGACTACCGCTACCGGCAGCACTACGCCGCCGAGCGCGGGCAGAAGGGCGAGGGCGGCAACCGCACCGGGCGCAGCGGCGAGGACCTGGTGCTGCGCGTCCCCCCCGGCACCGTGGTGCGCGACGCGGACACCGGCGAGACGCTGGCCGAGCTGGTGGAGCCCGGCGACGAGGTGGTCGCCGCGCGCGGAGGCCGCGGCGGGCGCGGCAACACCCGCTTCGCCACGGCCACCAACCAGTCGCCGCGGCACGCGCAGCCGGGGGAGGAGGGCGAGGAGCGGCGCATCGAGCTGGAGCTCAAGCTGATCGCCGACGTGGGGCTGGTGGGCGAGCCCAACGCGGGCAAGTCCACCTTCCTGTCCGCCGTGTCCGCGGCGACGCCCAAGGTGGCGGACTACCCCTTCACCACGCTCACGCCCAACCTGGGGGTGGTGCAGCTCTCCGGGAGCCGCACCTTCGTGGTGGCGGACATCCCCGGCATCATCGAGGGCGCGCACGAGGGCAAGGGGCTGGGGCACCAGTTCCTGCGCCACATCGAGCGGACGCGCACGCTGGCGCTGATGATCCCGGCCGACGCGCTGGAGCCGCAGCAGGAGTACGACCGGCTCATGACCGAGCTGCGGGCGTACTCGGAGGAGCTGGCCGCCAAGCCGCACTGCGTGGTGTTCACCAAGGCGGACCTGCTCCCGCCGGAGTGGCCGTCGCCGTCCGTGGATGCGCCGGGGGCGTGGGGGCAGTTCCTGGTGTCCTCGGTGGCGCAGCGCGGCCTGGACCCGCTCCTGGAAGGTCTCTGGACGCACGCCGCCCGGGTGATCCAGGAGGAGCGGGGCGTGGACGCCGAACCCGAGGAGTGGCGTCCTTGAGCCTCTGATCCGCTTCGTCTGATCTTTCGCTTGGGTCCGCTCCGGAGCCGGACGATACTACTGTCCGTCTCCTGCGCGGGTCGCGGAGCCAGCCGAAACTGCCCGGCTGTCTCCGCTCCGGCTCCGGGAGCCCCGCCAAACTGCCGGCGGGTCTCCCTCCGCAGAAGATTTGTGGGATACAGCGAACTGCAACGGCTTGCGTCGGAGAGTCCCGTCGCGCCGTGGCAGGTCACGCCCGCCGCAGCACGTCTTTCCTGCCGTTCCGCACTCTCGCACTCCCGCACTTTCGCACTTCCGTTCCCATGCCGCTCTCCTCCTCCGCGCTCGAGCCGCTCCTCCGCCTGTACATGGTCCCCCGCGTCGGCGCGCTGCGCCTGGCGCAGCTGATCCGGCGCTTCGGGTCGGCGGAGCGGGCGCTGGAGGCGCCGCAGGGCGAGATCGCGGCGCTGCCGCGCTTCGGCGCGGGGCTGGCCGCGGAGGTGGTGGCGGCGGCCGGGCAGGAGGCGCGCGACCGCACGGCGAAGACCATGGAGCGGCTGGAGAAGCTGGGCGCGGTGGCGATCACGCCGGACGACCTGGCGTACCCGGACGCCTTCCGCGTCCTCGCCGACGCGCCCTTCCTGCTCTTCGCGACCGGGCGGCTGGAGTTGCTGGGGAACCCGGCCGTCGGCGTCGTGGGCACGCGCGAGCCCACCGACTACGGGCGGCAGACGGCCATGCAGCTGGCGGGCGACCTGGCGCGGGCGGGCTACCAGGTGGTCAGCGGCATGGCGAAGGGGATCGACGCGGCCTCGCACGCGGGCGCGCTCGCGGCGGGCGGCGACACGGTGGGGGTGCTGGGGCACGGCATCGACCTGACGTACCCCGCCGAGAACAAGCGCCTGTTCGCGGTCATGCGCGAGCGCGGCCTGCTGGTCACGGAGCTGCCGCCGGGCGCGGAGCCGCTTTCCGGCAACTTCCCGCGCCGCAACCGCCTGATCTCCGCGCTCAGCGAGGGCGTGCTGGTGGTGGAGATGGCGGTGAAGAGCGGCGCGCAGCACACCGTCGGCTACGCGCTGGAGCAGGGCAAGGAGGTGTTCGCCGTGCCGGGGCCCATCGGCTCGCCCATGAGCGCCGGGACCAACCAGCTGCTCAAGGAGGGCGCCCGCCTGGTCACTTCGGCCGAGGACATCCTGGAGGAGCTGCGCGGCGTGGGGCGCTCCACCCAGGTCCGCCGGTCGCGCGCGTCCGCCGCGTCGGAGCCGTTCGAGCTGGCGCTCGGCTCGGGTCCCGCGCGAGCGCCTGTGCAGCCGGACGGCCTCTCGCCTGAAGAGGCGCAGGCGTGGGCAGCGCTCGGCACGGAGCCGCTGCACGTGGACGACGTCGCCGCCACGGCGGGGCTCGCGCCCGGCGGCGTGCTGGCCGCGCTGCTCGGGCTGGAGCTGCGCGGCGCGGTGGAGCAGCTGCCGGGGAAGCGCTACCGGCGCTGCTGACGGCGACCCACACTCCGCGAGGGGGAGGGGAGCACGACGGAATGCCGGGGCTGGCTCCGGCCCGAGGGTCTACCCCTCACTCCCGGCCCCCTCGCCCACAAGGGGAGAGGGGGAGAACGACACGGCAACCCCCCTCCCCCCGGCCCCCTCCCCCGCAAGGGGGGAGGGGGAGAACGACACGAGGAAGTCAGGGATCGAAG
>JBFMFL010000418.1:0-5123 GCA_040752145.1 Gemmatimonadota bacterium | reverse complement strand
CACACGGGCCCACCCGCCCCCCCCGGGGCTGCGCGGGGGGGGGCCCCGTCGCTGGCCCTCACCCGGCTCGCTTGAGGCTCGCCACCCTCTCCCAATCCTGGGAGAGGGGGCAACGGCGCGATGTCGCGGTCAGGCAGGCAGGCATTTGCGTGAGGGATTTCGGCCCGGAGGGGCGAGACCCGGCGGCAGTTTGCCGGGGCTCGACTCCGTTACGCACGGTTGTTTCGTGCGTTACGGAGCCGAAGCCCGACCCCGGCGCAAGCCGGGGGCACGCCCGAACCCGCCGTACAGCCGTGCCTCAGACCCAGGTGCGCTGGATCTTGCCGATGGCCTCGATGCGGCGCTCGGCGATGCGGTCGGCGGCCTGGTAGGTGGGGATCCCCTTCTCCCGGGCCAGGTCGTACAGCTGGATCAGGGTGCCGTAGATCTCGCCGGCCTTGCGCATGGCGCGCTCGGCGCTCCAGCCGTTCAGCTCGCCGTACACGTTGATCAGCCCGCCCGCGTTGATCACGTAGTCGGGGGCGTACAGGATGCCGCGCTCGTGGAGCTGGTCGCCGTGCTTCTCCTCGGCGAGCACGTTGTTGGCCGCGCCCGCGACCACCTGCACCTTGAGCCGGTCGATGGTCTCGTCGTTGACGGTGGCGCCCAGCGCGCAGGGGGCGTACACGTCCGCCTCGGCGTCGTAGATGGCGTCGGGGGCCACGGCCGTGGCGCCGAACTCCGTGACGATGCGGTTGATGCGCTCGCGGTCGATGTCGGTGACCACCAGCTCGGCGTTCTCGCCGGCCAGGAACTGGCACAGGTAGTAGCCCACGTGGCCGAGCCCCTGCACGGCGATGCGCCGGCCGGCCAGGTCGTCCGAGCCCCACTGCGCCTGCGCGGTGGCCTTGATCCCCTGGTACGTGCCGTACGCCGTCACCGGCGACGGGTCGCCCGAGGTGTCGCCGCGCCCGGTGACGTGCTCGGTCTCCATGTGGCAGTAGTCCATGTCGCTCACCGAGGTGCCCACGTCCTCCGCGGTGATGTAGCGCCCCTTGAGGCTCTCCACGAAGCGGCCGTGCGCCCGGAAGATCTCCTCGCGGCGGGTGGTCCTGGGGTCGCCGATGATGACCGACTTGCCGCCGCCCAGGTTGAGCCCCGCCACCGCGGCCTTGTAGGTCATCCCGCGCGACAGGCGCAGCGCGTCGATGAACGCTTCCTCGTCGGAGTTGTAGTTCCAGAAGCGCGTCCCGCCGAGCGCCGGCCCGAGCGTCGTGTCGTGGATCGCGATGATCCCCTTGTAGCCGCACGACGGCTCGTTGCAGAAGACCACCTGCTCGTGGTCGTACTCACCGATGAGCGAAAACAGTTCCATTCTGAGACCGTGGTGGTAGTTGGTGTTCACGCGGACGCGCCCACGGGGCTCGTACGCGGGTGGAGGCGGCGAGCCGCCTAGCGGTATAGCTCCCTCGCAATGACGACTCGTTGAATCTCGCTCGTCCCCTCGTAGATCTCCGTGACCTTGGCGTCGCGGAACAGCTTCTCCACCGGGTACTCCTTGACGTAGCCGTACCCGCCGAACACCTGCACCGCCTGCGTGGTCACGTACATGGCCGCCTCCGAGGCGAACAGCTTCGCCATGGAGGCCAGCCGCGTCACCGGCTCGCCGGCGTCCTTGGCGGCCGCGGCGCGGTACAGGAGCCCGCGCGCCGCCTCGATCCGCGTCGCCATGTCGGCGAGCTTGAACTGCATCCCCTGGAAGTCCTTGATCGCCGTGCCGAACTGCTTCCGCTCGGCGGCGTAGGCCAGGGCGTGCTCCAGCGCCGCCTGCGCGATGCCGATGGCCATGGCGGCGATCCCCAGCCGGCCGTTGTCCAGCCCCTGCAGGGCGTAGATGAACCCCTGCGACGGGTCGCCCAGCACCTGGTCGTCGGGGACGAACAGGTCCCTGAAGGCGATCCCCACCGTCTCGGAGGCCCGCTGCCCCATCTTGTCCTCCTTCTTGCCGACGACGTAGCCCTCGGCGTCGGTGCGGAGGATGAAGGCGCCGATCCCCTTGGCCCCCCTGCGGTCGCCGGGGGCGTCGGTGCGGCACATGGCCACCACCACGTCGCCGAAGCCGCCGTTGGTGATCCACGCCTTGGAGCCGTTGAGCACCCAGCCCCCGTCGGCGCGGACGGCCTGCGCCGCCATCCCCGCGGCGTCGGAGCCGGCGTCGGCCTCGGACAGGGCGAAGCCACCCAGCCACTCGCCGCGCGCCATGGGGCGGAGGAAGCGCTCCTTCTGCTCGTCCGTCCCGCGGGCCAGGATCATCTGGGTGGGGAGCGAGTTGTGGACGCTCATCGCCACCGCCACCGACGAGTCGCCCCAGCCGATCTGCTCCAGCGCCAGCAGGTACGACAGGGTGTCCAGCCCCAGCCCGTCCCACTCCTCGGGGAGCAGCATCCCCAGGAAGCCCAGCTCCCCCAGCTTGCCCACCACCTCGCGGGGGAGGTGACCCTCGCGGTCCCACTCCTCGGCGTGCGGCCGCAGCTCGCCCTCGGCGAACTCGCGCGCCAGGTCGCGGATCTGTAGTTGTTCCGGCGTCATCCCGTTACGTCGCCTCGCATGGAAGGGCCGCCGCGCTGCAGGCCGCGGCCCGGATTGTACCGTGGTGATACAAAACCCGGAGGCGGCTGCCGCGCAGGGGCGGCAGCCGCCGGGGATCAGTAGGTGTAGAAGCCCTCGCCCGTCTTGCGGCCCAGCCTGCCGGCGGCCACGTACTTCCGCAGCAGCGGGCAGGGGCGGTACTTGTCGTCGCTCAGCCCGTCGTGCAGCACCTGCATGATCGCCAGGCAGGTGTCCAGCCCGATCAGGTCGGCGAGCGCCAGGGGGCCCATGGGGTGGTTCATCCCCAGCTTCATCACCGTGTCGATGGCCTCCCGGTCCGCGACGCCCTCCATGAGGCAGAACACCGCCTCGTTGATCATGGGCATCAGGATGCGGTTGGAGACGAAGCCCGGGTAGTCGGCGGCCTCGGCAACGGTCTTCCCCAGCTTCTGCGAGGTCTCCACCACCACGCGTGCCGTCTCGTCGGAGGTGGCGAGGCCGCGGATGATCTCCACCAGCTTCATGACCGGCACCGGGTTCATGAAGTGCATCCCGATCACCCGGTCCGCCCGCTTGGTCTGCGCGGCGATCTCGGTGATGGAGATGGAGGAGGTGTTGCTCGCCAGGATGGCGTGCTCCGGCGCGGCCTCGTCCATCGCGCGGAAGATCCTGAACTTGAGGTCGCGGTTCTCGGTGGCGGCCTCCACCACCAGGTCCGCGCCCGCTACGCCCTCGGCCGGGTCGGTCGCCGTGGCGATGCGGCCCAGCGCGGCGGCCTTCTCGTCCTCGGTGTACGCGCCCTTCTTGATCTGCCGGTCCATGTTGCCGGAGATGACGGACCGCGCCCGCTCCAGCGCGTCGGCGGCCACGTCCACCATGGTGACGTCGTAGCCGTTCTGCGCGAACACGTGGACGATGCCGTTGCCCATGGTCCCCGCCCCGATCACCGCCACCTTGCCGATCTCAGCCATTTCGGTTCGCCGTAGAAAGCGTTGTCGTCGTCACAGCACCAGCCACCCGATGAAGTAGATCGCGACCAGGATCCCCCCGGTGGCGACGAGCCACAGGTCCAGCCCCCACCCGGCGTCGGCGCGCTCGATGCGCCGCCGGGCCTCCACCGCGCCGCGCACGGAGCCGGCGTCCACCACGTCGCGGAAGCCCACCCCGCGCATCCCCATGCGGGCCGTCGCCCCGAAGAGCACGGCCAGCACCCCCGCCGTCCACACCGTCAACAGCCAGGCCCGCTCGCGCTCAGCCTCCGTACGCAGCCCGATGGCCTCGTACGGCAGCAGGAGCGCGGCGGCCAGGGCGACCGCCGCCGCCACTCCCAGGGCCCACCCCCAGAACTTCAGCGCGCGCCGGCTCACGCGAAGCGGTCCTCCGGCACCGGCGCGGCCGTCGATTCGACGGGCACGACGGGATCCGGGTCGATGATCGGCCCCAGCCGCCGCACGTCGGGCGACTCGCGCAGCCGGGGCGTGCGGAGCAGCCACGCGGTCCCCGCCGTGATCGCCAGGGTGGCGGCGAGCCCGGCCTCCGGGCCGAAGGCGCCGCCGGTCCACCAGTCGGGCCCGGTCTCCGTTCCCGTGTACAGCGGGGTGTCGATCTCCAGCCCGCTCACCGGCAGGTCCAGCAGCGTCGCCATGGCCCAGTTCCACCCCAGGTGGACCCCGGTGGCGAACCAGAGCGAGCGGGTGCGCAGGTACGCCGCCGAGAGCATCACCCCGGCCAGCGCGATGTTCGCCAGGCCGAACGCGGTCACGTTGGGGTTCTGCGCGTGCGCCAGCGCGAAGAGCAGCGACAGCAGCAGCGCAGCCGGCCAGGCCCCGATCCCCCGGGCCAGCGCCTGGAACGGGTAGCCGCGGAACAGCACCTCCTCCAGCGCCGCCGCCACCGCGAAGAACGCGAGCGTCCGCAGCGCGAAGACGAGGTACCCGGGCAGCGTCCCCGCGTCGGGGATCCAGCGCGCGCCGCCCGTGGCCGCCACCCCCAGCACCGCCGCGCCCAGGAACGCGGCCCCCAGCAGCGTCCCCCACCCGCTCTCGCCCAGGGCGGCGCGGCCCGGCGCGAACCCCATCGCCCCGAAGGGCCGCCGCTCCACCCCGCGCATCATCACCCACCCGGCCGCCAGCGAGGCCGCCAGCGACATCGCCACGGGCGCGAAGCTCACGGGATCGTCGCCGCCCCCCACCCCGGTGAGAGCCAGGACCGAGGTGCCGAGCACCGTGAAGGCAAGGAAGAGCAGGGCGTACACCGCGATCCTCCACACGGCGCCCCAGACGCGCAGCAGGACGCCGCGCGCTCCCTCAGGGGGTGCTTCCCGGGGCAGGGCCTGCACGCGTGCGGCCCGTCAGCTCCCGAAGAGCCGCAGCACGCGCTCGCGGAAGCGGGCCATCACCAGCACCACCATCCCCACCTTGACCAGGTCCGCGAGGATGAACGGACGCAGCCCCAGGGCCACCGCCGTGTCCACGCTGCCGACGACGGCGAGCCAGGCCAGCCCGCCGGCGTAGATGGCCGCCAGCGCGGCCACCAGGCCCGGGAGCGCGCGGAGC
>JBFMFL010000417.1:0-5125 GCA_040752145.1 Gemmatimonadota bacterium | reverse complement strand
CGGCGAGCAGCGCGCCGGCGAAGGCGCCCACCCCGCCCACGCCGATCACCAGCCCCGCCGCGGCGGGCGAGAGCCGCAGCGTCTCCAGGGCGAGCACCATGTACAGCGCCAGGTAGAAGCCGCCGAACAGGTAGGTGACGCCCTCGGCCAGGAGCAGGCGGCCCACCAGCGGGTGCGCCAGGCAGGCGCGGAAGCCGGCGCGCACGTCGTCCGCCACGCCCGGGCGGGGGCCGGCGGGCGCGGGGGGCGCCTCCCGCGCGCGGATGCCGCCCAGCAGCAGCGCGGACCACAGGTAGGTGAGCGCGTCGATCACCAGCGCCACGGGCGCGGTGAGCAGCTCCACCAGCACCCCGGCGATCCCGGGGCCCGCCGCCTCCGCCACCGAGTCGGTGGCCTCCAGGCGGGCGTTCCCCTCCACCAGCCGGTCGCGCCCCACCAGCGAGGGGAGGAAGCTGCCGTCTGCGATCTGGAAGAGCGTGGTGGCGGCGCCCACCGCCGCCGCCACGGCGTACAGCTGCGGCATGGAGAGCGCGCCCAGCCACGCCGCGGCGGGGATGGTGAGGATCAGCCCCGCGCGCACCAGGTCCGCGCCCACCAGCAGCGGGCGCCGGGCGGTGCGGTCCACCCGGCCGCCCGCCCACAGCCCCACCACCACGCCGGGCGCCACCCCCAGCGCCGAGAGCACGGCCACCTCCGTGGGGCTGGCGCCCAGCGTCAGGATGGCGACGATGGGGAGCGCCGTGCGCGTGATGCGGCTGCCGAAGGCGCTGGCCGCCTGCGCGGCCCAGAGCCGCAGGAAGTCCGGGTGGCGCCAGAGCCCGCCCGTGGGCCACCAGCGGAGCCTCATCGGCAGGGTGCGGAAGGGAGGAGAGACGCGCCGCCGTCCGGTCTGCGCCGGCCTACCGGTCGGGCTCGAGGGTCCAGGTGACCGGCATCACCGAGAAGAAGGGGACGGGCCCCCCCTGCGCCGCCGGGCGGAACCGCATCCCCCTCGCCACGGCGATCGTGGCCAGGTCGAAGTCGGCGTGGCCGGCGCCGCGCGCGACCAGCACGTTGCCCACGCTTCCCGCGGCGTCGATCAGCACCGCCACCTCGCTCTTTCCGACCACGCCCGCGTCCCGCAGCGCCGGGGGATAGTGCGTGGCGAGCCGCCGGCGGACGCGCAGCCGAGGACGAGCAGGGCGGCGGCGCCCGCCAGCGCCAGGGGACCCGCAGGTCGGATGGACACGGGCGGAACGGAAAAGGGTGAAAGGAGGAGCGACCGCTCGATCTACGGGTCAGCGGTCACCAGGAGCAGGGCGAAGCCGTCGTATCCCTTGCTCCCCACGGTCTGGATGGCCGTGGCGCTCACGCGCGGCTCCGCGGCGGCCAGCTCCACGAAGCGGCGGATCCCCTGCACCGCCGCGTCCTCGCTGTCCGCGTCGATCACCGCCCCGTCGCGCACCACGTTGTCCACCACGATGAGCGTGCCGCACCGCGCCAGCCGCAGCGCCCAGCCGAAGTACTCCGGCGTGCCCTGCTTGTCCGCGTCGATGAACACCAGGTCGAACGGCCCCGCCCCCTCCGCCTCCAGCCGCGGCAGCGTCTCCGCCGCCGCCCCCACGCGCACCTCCACCACCCCGGCGAGCCCCGCCCGCTCCAGGTTGGCCCGCGCCACCGCCGCGTAGTCGGCGTTCGCCTCCAGCGTCACCAGCCGTCCGTCCAGCGGCAGCGCCCGCCCCAGCCAGATGGTGCTGTACCCGCCCAGCGTGCCGATCTCCAGGATGCGGCGCGCCCCCCGCAGCTGTGCCAGCAGCATGAGCAGCCGCCCCTGGTTGGGCGCCACGTTGATGGCCGGCAGCCCCGCCGCCGCGCTCGCCTCCAGCGCCGCGTCGAGCGCCGGGTCGGACGGCACCAGCGCGTCCGTGATGTAGCCGTCCACGGCGGTCCAGAGATCCTGCGACATAAGTGCGAGAGTGCGAGAGTGCGAGAGTGCGAGAGTGCGAGAGTAAGAGAGGACGCAGCGTGGAGCCGCGTGAGGGATTCGCGCCCGGAGGGGCGAGACCCCGCGGGGCGGTTTCCGCGGGGGCTCGCCGGAGTTACGCACGGTAGTATCGTGCGTTACTCCGCGCGAAGCCCGACCCCGGCGCCAGCCGGGGGCACGCCCAAAACCAGCAGTTCAAGCAGTTCGACCAGAACCTACCGCGCCGCCTCCAGATCGGACAGCGAATACGCGACCCCGGCGTCGTTGGCGAGCGTGCCGATCACCGCCCCCACCGGGTACCCGCGCCGCGGATGGTACGCCGCCTCCAGGTAGGTGCCGTCCCGCTCCGCCGCCGCGATCATCTCGAACAGCTGCTCCACGGTGAGCCCCAGCCGGACGTCGAGATCGCGCCCCGTGCGGATGTTCGTCACCTTCACCACCCGGTCGCCGCGCACCTCCACGCGGGCCGGCTGCGTCGCCTCCTCCGGGCAGAAGCAGCTGCGGGCCAGCGTGAAGCGGTAGTCGTCCAGCCCCTGCGCCTCCCACTTCTGCCGGTGCTCGGCCACCTCGCCGTACAGCGGCGCCAGCTCGTCCTCGGTGTCGAGGATGCCGGAGCACCCGCCGAGCGAGCAGAGGGCCAGCAGCGGGACCAGAACCCAACGAGAGTGTGTCATCACGAGCCTCCATGCAACGGTGACGGAACGGTGCCCGCCGTCAGGACGACCCGCGCCCCCGATCCGCCACCGCCGCCCGCCCGGCCCCGGCGCCTACAGGGGGAGCTCGACGTCCTCGCCCCACAGGTGCTTGCCGAACCACTGCCAGTTGTGCCAGACCGCCGCCAGCTGCTCCCTGGGCTTGTCGATCCCGTGCCCGAAGCCGCGGTAGACGATCAGGCGCGTGTCCACCCCCTGGTCCTGGAGCCCCTGGAACAGCTCGTACGCGTTGGCGATGGGGACGCGCGCGTCGCGCTCGCCGTGCTGGATCAGCGTGGGCGTGCGTGCCTGCCGGACGTAGGTGATGGGAGAGGTGCGCGCGTAGACCTCCGGGTCGCTCCAGGGCGTGGCCTTGAGGTACTGGCGGGTGAAGGGGTGGATGTCGGTGTTGACGTAGTAGGTCGTCCAGTTGGAGATCCCCGCCCCCACCGAGATGGCCCGGAACCGCGTGGAGGTGGTGGCGAGGAAGGCGGAGATGTAGCCGCCCTGGCTCCACCCCATGGCCGCCATGCGGGTGGTGTCCACCACGCCCTGCCCCACCAGGTGGTCCACGCCGGAGAGCACGTCCTGTGCGTCGCCCACCCCCAGGTTCCGGACGTTGAGCGCCCGGAAGGCCGCGCCGTAGCCGGCGGAGCCGCGGTAGTTGGGGCGCAGCACCAGCGCCCCCCTGGCCAGCCACTGCGCCACCGGGTACACGTACCCCGTCACCGGCTGCGGGTAGTCGATGGCGGTGGGCCCGCCGTGGATCACCACCATCAGCGGGTACTTGCGGCCCGGGTCGAAGCCCGGCGGACGGTGCAGCACCCCCTCCACGCGCGTCCCGTCCGTGCTGGTCCAGCTCACCGTCTCGGCGGTTCCCAGCCCCCACCCGGCGATCTGCCGCGACATGTCGGTGACCGCGGCCGGGCGGTACCCGGCCAGCGTGGCGCGGTACACCTCGGGGAGGGTGGAGGGCGTCTGGCCCAGCAGCGCCAGCGTGCGCCCGTCGGCGGAAAAGTCCACCGCGGTCACCACCTCCGGGGCGCGGGTGAGGCGCCGGGTGCGCCCGGTGCGCTCGTCCACGGCGTACAGGCTCCTCTGCGTCCCGCTCCAGGCCAGCAGGTAGATGCCGGCCGGCGTCCAGGCCACGCTCCCCACCTGCTCGTCCAGGTCGGCCGCCAGCCGCTGCGGCGTGCCGCCCGCGGCGGGGACGCGGGCCAGCTGGCCGTTGGCGTAGAAGTTGGACGTGGTGTCGCCCGCGGTGGTGGAGAACAGCACCCAGCGCCCGTCCGGCGACCACACCGGGCCCCCCTCGTAGCCGGGGCCCGCCGCCAGCGCCCGCCCCTCGCCGCCGGAGGCGGGGACGATCCACACGTCGGCGCTGGGGGTGGCGTTGACGCCGGGGTCGGAGCGGCGCTCGTAGGCGAGGCTGCGCCCGTCCGGCGCCCAGGCGAAGCCGGTCACCGTGAAGCTCTTCCCCCCCGTGACGCGGCGCGGCCGGGGGATGGCGGAGCACCCGGCGCCGCGCGCCGCCGCCGATCCGGCGCGGGCGGTGTCGGCGCGGGTGGAGTCGGGGCGGGCCGGGCAGGCGTCGCCGCCGGGGAGCTCGTCCGGGGTCACGTCCACCACCCACAGGTGCGACTGGCGAAACTCGGCGTCCTCCACGGCGAAGTCGCCGTAGCGCTCGCGGCGCTTCTTCAGCGCCTCGTCCTCGGCCTCCTGCGCGGCGAAGGCGATGCGCCGCCCGTCCGGCGCCCAGCGGAAGGCGCCCACCCCCTCCTTCCACGAGGTGAGCCTGCGCGCCTCGCCCCCGGCGGCCCGCACCAGGTACAGCTGCGAGCGGTCGCCGCGGTCGGCGGTGAAGGCGATCCAGCGGCCGTCCGGCGACCAGCGCGGCCCGGTGCTGCTCCCCTTCTCGGTGCGGGTGAGCTGGAAGGGCTCCTCGCCCTGCCGCGCCAGCCAGATCTCGGTGTCGAAGCGGTTCGCCTCCCACTCCGCCGCGCGCACGGTGAAGGCGACGGAGCGGCCGTCCGGGGAGATGGCGGGCGAGCCGGCGCTGCGCAGCCCGATCACCTGCTCGAACGAGGGGCCGGGGACGCCGGCCTGGGAGGCCAGGGGCGCGGCCGCCGCGGCGCAGGCGAGCAGCGCGCCGAGCGTGGCCGCCGGCGCGCGCGGCGCCGTGCGGGGGCGAGGGATCATCGGGGTCTCCGGGTGGAACGGGGCCAGGTGCAACGGCGCGGCGGACGGATCCCCGACAACGTCGGGCGCGGCGCGGCGGAGCACAAGGGCGGCCGGGGAGTTGTGGGGCGGCGGCCCTTTGGCGATGTTGAGGAAGTAGGGAACAGGGAACAGGGAACAGCCTGCAACGGCGGCCCTCACCCGGCTCGCTTGAGGCTCGCCACCCTCTCCCAATCCTGGGAGAGGGGACAACGGCAGGGAGCCCGGTGCAGTTCTCCCCTCCCTCGCTTGC
>JBFMFL010000416.1:0-5163 GCA_040752145.1 Gemmatimonadota bacterium | reverse complement strand
TGCGAGTGCGAAAGTGCGAAAGTGCGGGAGTGCGAAAGTGCGCCCGTGTCCGCAGTTCCGTCGTGCTCCCCCTCCCCCCTTGCGGGGGAGGGGGCCGGGGGGAGGGGGGTCCCGTCCAGCGCGACGATCTCGCCGTCGAACTCCGGCACCGCCCCCGCCGCGTCGGCCGACGCGACCACCGTTTGCAGGCGGGCGTCCCGCGCGATCAGCTCCAGGCGCTCGGCGGGGTAGGCGGGGTCCAGGGGGACGTAGGCGCCGCCGGCCTTCCAGATGCCGAGCACGCCCACCACCATCTCCGGGGTGCGCTCCGCGCACAGGCCCACCCGCGCCTCCGGGCCCACGCCCAGGGCGCGCAGGCGCAGGGCGAGGGCGCCGGAGCGGGCGTCCAGCTCCGCGTAGGTGAGCGTGCCGCCGGCGAAGGCGAGGGCCACCGTGTCCGGCGCGCGGCGGGCCGCTTCGGCGAACAGCAGGTGCGCGGGGGCGGCGGGGTAGGCGCGCGAGGTGGCGTTCCAGTCCTCCAGCACCCGGGCGCGCTCCGCGCCGGTGAGCAGCTCCAGCGCGGAGAGGCGGCGGTCCGGGTGGGCGGCCAGCGCCTCCAACGCGGCGCGCAGGTGCTCCATCATCCGCGCCACGGTGGCGCGGTCCCAGAGGGCGGCGCGGAACAGCGCGGAGCCGGCCACGCGGTCGCCGTCCTCCATGAACCCCAGCTCCAGGTCGAAGCGGGCCAGCGGGGCGCCGCCGCCCAGCGGGGCCGTCTCCAGGCCGCCCAGCCGCAGCTCGCCGCGCTCGTTGTTCTGCAGGGCGAGCATCACCTGGAAGAGCGGCGTGTGCTGGAGCGAGCGCTCCGGCTGGAGCTCCTCCACCAGCCGCTCGAAGGGGACGTCCTGGTGCGCCTGCGCGCCCAGCACGGTCTCGCGGGCACGGCCCACCAGCGCGCGCAGCGCGGGGTCGCCGCCCAGCTCCGTGCGCAGGGCGAGCGTGTTGACGAAGAAGCCGATCAGCCCCTCCAGCTCCGAGCGGGTCCGCCCGGCGACGGGGGTGCCCACCACCACGTCGTCCTGGCCGGACCAGCGCGCCAGCACCGCCGCCCAGCCGGCCAGCAGCGCGCCGAACAGCGTGGTCCCCTCGCCCCGCGCGAGGGCGCGCAGCCCGGCGGTGGCCACGCCGTCCAGGGTGAAGGGGACGGCGTCGCCGCGGGGGGCGGGCACCGGCGGGCGCGGCCGGTCCGTGGGCAGCTCCAGCACGGGCGGCGCGCCGGCCAGGCGCTCGCGCCAGAAGGCGAGCTGCGCCTCCAGCACGCCGCCCGCGAGCCAGCCGCGCTGCCACACGGCGTAGTCCGGGTACTGGAGCGGCAGCTCGGGGAGCGGCGAGGGCAGCCCCTGCGCGAACGCGGCGTACAGCGCCGACACCTCGCCCACCAGCACGCCCATGCTCCACCCGTCGCTGACGACGTGGTGCAGGGTGAAGAGCACGGCGCTCTCCCCGCCGCCCAGGCGGAGGAGCGCGGAGCGCAGCAGCGGCCCGCGCGCCAGGTCGAAGGGGCGGGCGGCCTCCTCCGCGGCCAGGCGGCGCAGCTCGCGCTCGCGGTCTCCCGGCGCCAGGCCGCCCAGCTCCACCACCGGGAGGCGCGCCGGCCCGGCGGGGAGGACGACCTGCACCGGCTCGCCGCCCTCCACGGCGAAGACGGTGCGCAGCGACTCGTGCCGGCGCACGACCTCGGCCAGGACGCGGCGCAGGGTGCGCGCGTCGGGGGTGCCGCCCAGCCGCAGCCCGGCGGGGAGGTTGTAGGCGGCGCTCCCCGGCTCCATCCGGTCGATGAACCACAGGCGCTGCTGCGCGAACGACAGCGGCGCCGGGCCGCCGCCGGCGCGGCGCGGGACGGGCGCGGCGGCGGGGGCGGCCCCGCCGCGGAGGCGGTCGATGCGCTCCGCCAGGGCGGCCACGGTGGGCGCCTCGAACAGCGCGCGCAGCGGCATCTCCGCGCCGAAGGCGTCGCGCACCCGCGAGGCGACGCGGGTGGCGAGCAGCGAGTGCCCGCCCAGGGCGAAGAAGCCGTCGTGCACGCCCACCCGCTCGCGGCGCAGCACCGCGGCGAAGATCCCGGCCAGCATCGCCTCGGTGGCGGTGCGCGGCGCCACGTACTCCGCGTCCGCCGCGGAGGCGTCCGGCGCGGGGAGGGCGCGGCGGTGGATCTTGCCGCTGGGGGTGAGCGGAAGCGTCTCCAGCGCCACGAACGCGGCGGGGACCATGTACTCCGGGAGCCGCGCCGCCACCCAGGCGCGCAGCTCCGGCGCGCCGGGAATCGCCTCGCCCGGGGCGGGGACCAGGTACGCCACCAGCCGCCGCTCGCCGGGGGCGTCCTCGCGCGCGTCCACCACCGCCTCGCGCACGGCCGGGTGCGCCTCCAGCGCCGCCTCCACCTCGCCGGGCTCGATGCGGAAGCCCCGCACCTTGACCTGCGCGTCCGTCCGCCCCAGGAACTCGATCTCCCCATTCGCCAGCCAGCGGGCGCGGTCGCCGGAGCGGTAGAGCCGCGCGCCGGGGCGCGGGGCGAAGGGGTCGGGGACGAACCGCTCGGCGGTCAGCTCCGGCCGCCCCAGGTAGCCGCGCGCCACGCTGTCGCCGCCCAGGAACAGCTCGCCGGGGATCCCCACGGGCGCGGGGCGCAGGTGGCGGTCCAGCACGTAGCACCGCGTGTTGGCGACCGGCGCGCCGATGCCGGGGAGCAGCGGCCACGCCGCGGGCCCGCCCTCCAGCGCCAGCGCCGTCACCACGTGCGTCTCCGAGGGGCCGTACTGGTTGGTCAGCGCGCACCCCGGCATCCGCGCAAGCCAGCGGCGGATGGGCTCCGTCACGCGCAGCTGCTCGCCCGCGGTGACCACCTCGCGCAGCGCGCCCGGGACGATCCCCTCCGCCTCCGCGGCCTCGGCCAGGTGCTGGAGGGCGACGAAGGGGAGGAAGACGCGCTCCACCCGCTCCCGGTCCAGGAAGCGCGCCAGGCGCGCCATGTCCGCGCGGACCTCCTCCGGCACCAGCAGCAGCGTCCCCCCCGACGCCCAGGTGGAAAAGATCTCCTGGAACGACACGTCGAAGCTGATGGACGCGAACTGGAGCGTGCGCGCCGCCGCCGCCCCCCGCCAGCTGCGGAGCTGCCAGGCGAGCAGGTTGAGCAGCGGCCGCTGCGGCATCGCCACGCCCTTGGGCCGGCCGGTGGAGCCGGAGGTGTAGATGACGTAGGCGAGGGAGTCGGGAGACGACAGCCCCCCACCCCCGGCCCCTCCCCCGCAAGCGAGGGAGGGGAGACCTGCAACGGCCGTGTCGTTCTCCCCCTTCCCCCCGCTTGCGGGGGGAGGGGGGCCGGGGGGGTAGGGGGGCTGGATGGCGGCCGACGCGTCATGCCCGCCGTCCAGCAGCACGATCTCGCCCGCGAACGCCGGCAGCCCGGGCACCAGCCGCTCCTGCGTGAGCAGCACGGAGACGCCGGCGTCCTCCAGCACCCAGGCGGCGCGGTCCTCCGGGTAGGCGGGGTCGATGGGGACGTAGGCGGCGCCGGCCTTGAGGGTGCCGAGCACGCCCACGACCAGCTCCAGCGAGCGCTCGGCGCACAGGCCCACGCGGGCGTCCGTGGCGACGCCCAGGGACCGGAGGCGGGCGGCGAGGGCGTCGGCGCGGCGGTCCAGCCCGGCGTAGGTCAGGATCTCGCCGCCGAAGACGGCGGCGGGGGCCTCGGGGGTGCGGGCGGCCCGGGCCTCGAACAGCCCGGCCAGGCCGCCCTCCACGGAGTAGGGGGCGTCCGTGGCGTTCCAGCGGCGCACCACCTGCTCGCGCTCGGCGGCGGTGAGCAGGTCCAGCTCCCACACCCGGGCGGCGGGGTCGGCGGCCATGCGGCCCAGCAGCGCCACGTAGTGGTCCAGCATGCGGCGGACGGTGGCCGCGTCCCACAGCGCGGTGCGGTAGCTCACCGAGCCGGCGACGCGGTCGCCGTGCTCCTCGGTGATCAGCGTCAGGTCGAACTTGGCGGTGTCGCCGCCGGCGGGCATGGGCGCCATCCGCACGGGGCCCAGCTCCAGGTCGCCGGCGGCCGCGTTCTGGAGGGCGAGGAGCACCTGGAAGAGCGGCGAGTGGGCCAGGCTGCGCTCCGGCTGCACCTCCTCCACCAGCCGCTCGAAGGGGAGGTCCTGGTTGGACTGCGCCTCCAGCACCGTGGCGCGCACCCGCGCCAGCAGCTCGCGCACGGTGGGGTCGCCGCCCAGGTCCGTGCGCAGCACCAGCGTGTTGGCGAAGAAGCCGATCAGCCCCTCCAGCTCCACCCGCGTGCGGTTGGCGATGGGGCTCCCCACCACCACGTCGTCCTGGCCGGCGTAGCGGGCCAGCAGCGCCTGGAGCCCGGCCAGCAGCGTCATGAACAGGGTGCCGCCCTCGGAGCGGGCGAGCGCGCGCAGGGCGCGGGTAATCTCCTCCGGCACCGCGAAGCGGGCGGCCGCGCCGCGGGGGTCCTCCACGGGCGGGCGGGGGCGGTCCGTGGGGAGCTCCAGCAGCGGCGGGACGCCGGCCAGGCGCTCCTTCCAGTAGCGGATCTGCGCGTCCAGCCGCTCGCCGGCCAGGTGCTCGCGCTGCCACAGGGCGTAGTCCGGGTACTGGAGCGGCAGCTCGGGGAGCGGCGAGGGCTCGCCGCGCGCGAAGGCGCCGTACAGCGCGGACACCTCGCGCACCAGCACGCCCATGCTCCACCCGTCGCTGGCGATGTGGTGCATGGTGAACAGCACGGCGGCGTCCTGCTCGCCCAGGCGCACCAGCGTGGAGCGCAGCAGCGGGCCGCGCGCCAGGTCGAAGGGGCGCGCGGCCTCGGCGTCGGCCAGGCGGCGGACCTCGCGCTCGCGGCGGTCCTCGCCCAGCCCCGCCAGCTCCACCAGGGGGAGGACGGCGGGCGACGGGGGGAGCACGGTCTGCACCGGCTCGCCGTCGGCGGCGACGGAGAACACGGTGCGCAGCGACTCGTGCCGGCGCGCGATCTCGCCCAGCGCCCGCTCCAGCACCCCGCGGTCCAGCCCGCCGCGGATGCGCAGCGGGAAGGGCATGTTGTAGGCGGCGGAGCCGGGCTCCAGCTGGGCGATGAACCAGAGCCGCTGCTGCGCGAACGACAGCGGGACCGGCCCGCCGCCG
>JBFMFL010000415.1:0-5173 GCA_040752145.1 Gemmatimonadota bacterium | reverse complement strand
CGAGCCTCAAGCGAGCCGGGTGGGGGCCCGCGGACGCAGTCGGCCGCCTGTTCAAGCACGAGAAAAGCCCCTCCCCTGCTTGCGGGGGAGGGGTTTGGGGAGGGGGCCTGCCGTGGCGGCACTCAGCCCGTCGGCCGGGAGCCTCCCGCCGCCACCTCGCTCCGCAGCGCGTCCAGCCGCTCGGCGATCCTGCGCTGCCGCGCGCGCAGCTCCGGGAGCAGGTCGGCGCGGCGGCGGCGCAGCAGGAAGAAGCGGCGGGCGTCCTCCACGGCCCCGTCCCAGCGGTTGCGAACGGCGACCGTGAGCAGGCCCAGCACCGGGAGCGCCAGCAGCGCGGCCGCGGCCCATCCCCACCCGATCAGGACCCCCGTCAGCCCGGCCAGGAGAATCACCCAGACCAGGTGCGTGACGGCGCCCACCAGCAGCTTGTAGGTGGCGCGGACGTCGTGCGACGGCTTCGCGCGCGCCTCCAGCACGCCGGTGAGGCGGTAGGGCACCCAGAAGAGCACGGCGCCTACCGCCGCCGTCGGCACGCCGAGCAGGAAGAAGACGAGCCTCCGCAGCGTCCAGCCGAGCGCCGTCGTGAGCTGCAGGTCGCGGTGCAGGTCGGCGGGGCGGAGCCCTAGCGTGCGCAGCACGCGCGCGTGGCGGCCCACCTCGCGCGCCAGCTCGCGCCAGGCGCCCAGGTCGTCGCGGCGGACGCGGGCCAGGATCTCCGCGGCTTCGGCCTGGCGCTCCACCCGCCCGGCGGGGCCGTCGTCCATCCCGAACTCGGCCGCGTACACCTCCTCCGAGGTCTCCACCAGCGGCGCGTCCTCCCAGCGCTCCACGTTCACCGTCACCTCGCGCAGCGCCTCGTCGATGCGGCGCGTCAATTCGCGCACGGCGGCCGCGTCGCCCGGACCCGCGGGGGCCAGGTCGTCCCAGGCGACCGGCTCGCCCACCACCGCCAGCGCCTCCGAGCGGAAGCGCTCCTTGCGGCGGAACACCAGCCCCACCGGCACCACCGGGAAGCCGCCGCCCGTGCGCGCCGCGGCGCCCAGCGCGATGCGGGCCGCGCCGGTCTTGAGCGGCACCAGCGACGGCCCGCTGTGGCTGGTCCCCTCCGGGAAGATCCCCACCGCGTCGCCGTCGGCCAGCGCGGCGTGCGCGGCGCGGAAGGTGTCCTCGTTGCCGCCCATCTTCGCCGGGTCGTCCTGCACGCGGTACACGGGGATCGCGCCGGCGCCGCGCACCAGCCACCCCACGGCCGCGTCCGTGAAGAGCGGCGCCTTGGCGAGGAAGCGCACCGGCCGGCCGGCCGCCGCCACCACCGTCGCGGGGTCCAGCAGCGAGTTGGGGTGGTTGGCCACCAGCAGCGCGGGGCCGCGCGGCGGCACCCGTTCGCCGCCCACCTCGAAGCGGTAGAAGGTGCGCAGCGCCAGCGAGGAGACCCGCGAGAAGAAGGGGAGGAGCCACATGGCGGGTCGGGGGAGGGCACGGAGCGCCGTGCGTCGTGTACTGAGGCCGGGCCCGCGGAGGCCCGCCCCCTCAAGCTAGCCGCGGCCCGCGCGCCGCGCGAGACGGACGAGCGACACGACGACGATGGACGGGAAGCGCTTCACGCCGCGCCCCTTCCGCCCCGCCCCGGGGCTGGGCAACCCGCACGCGCAGACCATCGGCGGGCGCTACCTGCGGCCGCGCGAGCCGCTCCCGCTGCGGCGCGAGCGCGTGGACACGCCCGACGGGGACTTCCTGGACCTGGACTTCGGCGAGGCGCCGGGGGTCTCCTGGGAGGCCGGTGACGCCCCCACGGTCGTGATCCTGCACGGGCTGGAGGGGTGCTCGCAGTCCGGCTACGTGCTGCAGATCATGCGCGAGCTGGCCGGGCACGGCGTCCGCGCCGCGGCCATGAACTTCCGCACCTGCGGCGGCGAGCCCAACCGCCTGGCCCGCTTCTACCACTCCGGCGAGACCGGCGACCTGGGATTCGCGCTGGGGCTGCTGGCGAATCGGTACCCGCGCGCGCCGCTGGGCGCCGTGGGCTTCTCGCTGGGCGGCAACGTGCTGCTCAAGTACCTGGGCGAGACCGGCGGCGCGTCGCTCGCCCGCGCCGCCGTGGCCGTGTCGGTGCCGTTCGACCTGGGCGCCGGCGCCACGAGCATGGAGCGGGGGATGGGCCGCGTCTACACCGCGCGCTTCCTCCGCACCCTGCGCGAGAAGTACCGGCAGAAGCGCCCGCTGATCGGCGACACGGTGGACGGGAGCCGGGTGCTCGCCGCCCGCACCTTCCGCGAGTTCGACGACGCGGCCACCGCCCCGCTGCACGGCTTCCGCGACGCCGACCACTACTACACCGCGTCCAGCTCGGCGCACTTCCTGGCCGGAATCCGCGTCCCCACGCTGCTGCTGCACTCCGCCGACGACCCCTTCCTCCCGTCCGAGGCGATCCCCCGCGCGGCGGCCCGCGCCAACCCGTGCATCACCGCCGCCTTCACCGAGCGCGGCGGGCACGTGGGCTTCGTCGCCGGCACCCCGTGGGCCCCGGAGTTCTGGGCCGAGGCCGAGGCCGCGCGCTTCCTGGGGGAGAAGCTGGGGAACAGGGGATAGGGAACAGGGAACAGCCCGCAACGGCAGTACGTAACGGCGCCGCATCGGGTTGGTCCCGGTGTGGCGCCGTCGTCGTTCCCTGCCGTTCCCGAACCTTGTGCGGAGGGAGACCCGCCCGGCAGTTTGGGCGGGGCTCCCGGAGCGGTCGCGGAGACCCCGCAGGGAGGGCGCGGCGGTTTGCGCCCGTACGAGGAGGCTCCGCGGCCCCGCGGAGGAGACGGACGGCAGTACCGTCCGGCTCCGTAGCGGCCCGCCAATGCAGAGGAGTGGTGAAGCTGGTACGGGCTTCGCGTAGAATGCTCCGGGAGACGAGCATGGGCAGACGGAGACCATGACGGCGCCAGCGACCGGACAGCCGACGGTGCGGCGGGCGAGCGTGGAGGTGCTGCGCATCTTCGACGCGGCGTACGGCATCGACCTGGCCGGGGTGGAGCGGATCCTCCAGGGGCGCGCCCCGGTGGCGCGCATCCGGCTGCAGCGCGTGGAGCCCAAGGCCATCGCCTTCGACGACCCGCCGGTGGTCACCGACCTGGTGGCCCCGGCGCTGGAGGTGGGCGGGCGCAGGGTGGCGACGCGGGCCTCGGCGCGCATCTACTCCTTCGGCGTGGTGTCGCTGTCGCTGGAGGTGACGCTCCCCGCGCCGCTCCCCTGGGGCGAGTTCGAGACCTTCGCCCGCGAGGCCGAGCGGGAGGCGGCGGCGCACCCCTTCTGGCGGAGCGCGCTGGACTCGCTGCTGGACGCGCTGGGGAGCGCGCTGGACGGGCCGACGCGCCGGCGGATGGAGGAGGACTACACCGCGGTCACCGTGCGCGAGCTGGACCCGCCGCTCCCCGCCGCCGAGCTGCTGCGCGCGGTGGACCTGGTGCCGCTCCTCACCCACGAGACGCGCCCCCTGGCCGAGGCCGCGCGGCGCGACGTGCTGCGCCACGCCCACTCGTACTACCTGGACGACCTGGTGGTGCTCACCTGGGACCGGGCCTTCATCCTGGAGCCCTGGGAGGACGACGACGTGGCGGACGTGCTGGAGGTGGCGAACGCACAGCTGCTGGAGCTGCGCTACTACGACGCGCTGCTGGACGAGGAGCTGCCGCGCATGTACGCGCTGGCCGCCGCGGTGCGGGGGCGGCCGGCGCTCACCCACCGGCGCTACGCCCGCGCCGCCAGCGAGATGCGGGCGCTGGTGGCGGAGATCACGCTGATCTCCGAGAAGGTGGACAACGCCCTCAAGGTGACGGAGGACGTGTACCTGGCGCGGGTGTACGCGTCGGCGCTGGACCTGTTCCGGTTCCGCTTCTGGACGGCGTCCATCGACCGGAAGCTGTCGCTGATCCGCGACACCTACACCGCCCTCTACGACGAGGCGGTCGCCACCCGGGCCGAGCTGCTGGAGGTGGCCATCGTGGTGCTGATCCTGTTCGAGATCGTGTGGGCGCTGTTGGGGGGATGAAGGGCGGAACCGCAGTCGGATCGAACGCGAACGAGAAGAACGAAAGGACGGAGGATACATGGCGGAAGAGCTGGTGGTGCCGGAGGAGAAGCCGCAGTTCGGGAGGACGGTGCCCGAGCGGCTGTCGCACCGGGTGACGCTGAACGTGCCCAGCCGCAGCAACCCCAGGCTGGCGCAGCTGATCGAGCGCATCAACGCCGACGACGAGCTGTACGCGTTGTGGACCGCCGCGAACGTCACCGCGGTGGAGCGGCTGGGGATGACGGACCACGGCCCGGTGCACGTCAAGATCGTGATGAACATCGGGGCCAAGCTGCTGCGCCTGCTGGTGGAGGCGGGGGTGGAGCCGGGCGTGGTCACCAACTACGGGATGGAGGTGCAGGACGCCGAGGTGGTGGTGGCGCTGGCCTGCCTCTTCCACGACCTGGGGATGTCCATCAGCCGCAAGGACCACGAGACGTACTCGCTGTTCGTGGCGCAGGACAAGCTCCGCCAGCTGCTGGCCGACGTGTACGACGTGGGCACGGCCACCGTGATCCGCTCCGAGGTGCTGCACGCCATCATCTCGCACCGGGCGGGCGGCAGGCCGCTGACGCTGGAGGCGGGGATCGTGCGCGTGGCCGACGCGCTGGACATGGCCAAGGGGCGCTCGCGCATCCCCATGTCGGGCGGCTCCATGAGCATCCACTCCATCTCGGCGGCCGCCATCGAGGCGGTGCACCTGGAGGCGGGGGTGGGGAAGCCCATCCGGCTGCGCATCGAGATGTCCAACTCGGCGGGCGTCTTCCAGCTGGACGAGCTGTTCCGGGAGAAGCTGTCCGGGAGCGGGCTGGAACCCTACGTGGAGGCGGAGGCGCACATCGAGGGCGAGGGCGAGAAGCGGCTGTTCACCGCGTACCGACTGTGACTTCAACTGCTTTGAACCGCTGGTTCGGGCGTGCCCCCGGCTGCGCCGGGGTCGGGCTGCGGCTCCGTAGCGCACGGAACGACTGTGCGCAACGGAGTCGAGCCCCCGCGGAAACTGCCCCGCGGGGTCTCGCTCCTTCGGGCCGGCATCCCTCACGCGGGGCTGGCGCTGGCGTCCGCCGGGGCCCCCCACCCCGGCGCTGCGCGCCACCCCTCCCCCGCAAGCGAGGG
>JBFMFL010000414.1:0-5198 GCA_040752145.1 Gemmatimonadota bacterium | reverse complement strand
AGGGCGTGGGCGTGTTCACCGAGGCGACCGCCACGGGCACTCCGGACGTGATCTACATCCCGGTGCGCCCCGGCTGCGAGTTCCAGCCCTACCAGTACGAGGTGCCCGCCCGCGGCGTCCGCGGGTAAGCTCTCGAAGGCTGGCCGAAGGTGAAAAGAGGGGTCCCCGCGAGGGGGCCCCTCTTTTTCGTGCTCGCCCGCGCGTGCCGGGGGTGCTAGATTCTCCCCCGCCCGGCGGCGGACCGGCCGCGCGGCGGAAACCCTGGAAGGCGAGGGAGCACGTGCAGACTGGGACGGCGGAGGCGCTGAAGCGCAGGGCGGCGGAGCGCGCCGCGGAGTGGATCCGCGACGGGATGACGGTGGGGCTGGGGACGGGCTCCACGGTGCGCCACCTGCTGGACCACCTGGCGGAGCGGCGCGCGGCGGGGGAGTGGGGCGCGGTCGTGGGGGTGCCCACCTCGGAGCAGACGGCGGCGCGCGCTCGGGAGCTGGGGATCCCGCTGCGCACGCTGGAGGAGGCGCCGGAGGTGGACCTGACCATCGACGGGGCGGACGAGGTGGACCCGGAGCTGCGGCTGATCAAGGGGCTGGGCGGCGCGCTCCTCCGCGAGAAGATCGTCGCCACTGCCTCGCGGCGGCTGGTGATCATCGTGGACGAGTCCAAGGTCGTGGCGAAGCTGGGGACGCGCGCGCCGCTCCCGGTGGAGGTGGACCCCTTCGGCGCGGCGATCCAGCCGCCCTTTCTGCGCGCCCTGGGCGCGGAGCCGGCGCTACGCCCGGGCAGGGACGGCTCCCCGCTGGTCACCGACGGCGGCAACCTGATCTTCGACTGCCGCTTCCCCGGCGGGATCGACGACCCGGAGGCGCTGGAGGCGCGGCTGGACGGGCGGGTGGGGGTGATGGAGAACGGGCTGTTCCTGGGGATGGCCTCGGCGGTGGTGGTGGCGGGGGCGGACGGGGTGCGGGTGATGGAGCGGGAGGGCGGACGTTGAGCGCGCTCAAGATCGCCCCCTCCATCCTCTCGGCCGACTTCGCGCGGCTGGGAGAGCAGGTCCGCGAGGCGGAGGAGGGAGGGGCGGACTGGATCCACGTGGACGTGATGGACGGGCACTTCGTCCCCAACATCACCATCGGGCCGCTCGTCGCGGAGGCGGCGCGGCGCTCCACCCGCCTGCCGGTGGACGTCCACCTGATGATCCAGCACCCGGAGCGCTACCTGGAGGCGTTCGCGAAAGCGGGGGCGGACTACCTGACGGTACACGTGGAGACCTGCCCGCACCTGCACCGCACCGTGCAGCAGATCCGCGAGCTGGGGGTGAAGGCGGGGGTGACGCTGAACCCGGCCACCCCGGTGGACTCCCTGGCGGAGATCCTCCCCTACGTGGACCTGGTGCTGGTGATGTCGGTGAACCCCGGCTTCGGGGGGCAGTCGTACATCCCCACCAGCACCGCCAAGATCGCGCGGGTGCGGCGGATGATCGACGCGCTGGGGCGCGGCGGCGAGGTGGAGCTGCAGGTGGACGGCGGGGTTGCGCCGGACACGGTCGCGGAGGTGGCGGCGGCGGGGGCCACGGTGGTGGTGGCGGGGTCGGCGGTGTACAACCGGCGGGCCCCGGTGGCGGCCAACATCCGCGCGCTGCGGGAGGCGGCCGGCGGGGCGGGGAAGTAGCGCGGGCGGGCCGGGCGCGGCTATCTTCGTGGGCCGGCCTGGGTGGTGAAACCGGTGGACACGGGCGCCTCGGGACCGCCCGTGTCCAGGGCGCCGGTCGCTGTCCAGCGCGTTTTCGGATCTTCCAGGGGGGCCGACCGCCTCCGCCGTCGCGTCTCCCTCGTTGTGCGCCCGGGTGGTGAAATGGTAGACACTGGGGTCTTAAAAACCCCTGGCGAGAGCCGTGCGGGTTCGATTCCCGCCCCGGGCATCACACGCGAGCCCCCATCGGAGCCCCGATGTGGGGCTCCTCGCTTCCGACCAGGGCCTCCGGCCCCGGAGCGCTGGGCTGGAGCGAGGCCCAGATCGGTCTGGAGAGGCGGCGGCCGGGTGGACCGCGCCGGGATCGCCGGAGGCCGTCTCCTCCGGGACCCCGGCCCATCGCACCATGACTCTTGACGGGACGCCGCGACCGCATTAGTTGTACTACACGCTGTCGTAACGACCCGTGTGCTTCCGATCCCATGGACCTGAATCGATACCACTTCACGTTCGATCCGCGGAAGAAGGGGCTGCGCAAGATCCTCGGCGACCTGGAGGCGGACGTCATGGAGGCGATCTGGGCGCTCGGCCGGGCCACGGTCCACGACGTCAGCGAGCGGCTCGCCGCGGCGGACCGGGAGCTCGCGTACACCACGGTCATGACGGTGATGTCGCGCCTGGCGGACAAGGGCCTGCTGGAGAAGCACAAGGACGGCGCGGCGTACGTGTACGCGCCCGCCGCGAGCAAGGAGGAATTCACCCGGCGCACCGTCGGCACGGTGCTGAGCGAGCTCCTGGACGACTTCACCGCCCCCGCGATGAGCCAGTTCGTCGAGCTCGTGGGCGAGCAGGACGACGCGGCGATCGAGGCGCTGGCGAAGGCCATCGAGGAGAAGCGGAGGCGAGCGGATGCCGATGTTTGAGTGGTTCTTCGCGCCGTACGCCAGGCTCCTCCAGGGCGTGCAGGCCCTGCTGGTCGTCCCGGGCACCTGCGCAGCGCCCGTGGACGTGCTCCGCGCGCTCACGCTGCTCCTCATGGCCGCCGCGGGCGCGCGGATCCGGGCCCACTGCATCGCCGACCGGCGCCTGCGCCGCCGGTCTCCCGTTTACGCCCCGGACGAGTTCTCCGGACTGTACGATCTCTATCGCGAGGCCGGGGCGCGGGTCGGGGTGAAGCGCCTCCCGCCGCTGCACCGGCACGCGGACGAGGATCCGCTGGCGTTCACCACGGGGTGCTTCCGCCCCGCCGTATTCCTGGCGCCGGCCCTGGTCCGCTCGCTGGGGGCGGACGAGCTGCGTGCCGTGCTGGTGCACGAGCTCGTCCACGTGCGCCGGCGCGACAACCTGCGCGCGCTGCTCGGCAGCCTGCTGCCCATCGGTGCCCTCGTGGTGGTCCTTCAGGTCGCGGCGCTCTACGCGCTGTCCCGGGTGGAGCCGAAGCTCGGCTTCGAGCACGCCGCCCTGATCGTCGCGGCGGTGCTCGCCGTGCTGTGGGCTTTCCGGGCCGTCGCCTGGCCCCGGGTGGTCTTCCGGCGCGAGCTCTCCTGCGACGACCGCGTGGTGGAGGCGCTGGAGTGCCCGCTGGTGGTCGCCGCGTCGCTGGTGAAGGTGTGGCGCCTCCAGCGGGCGCTCCCCCGGCGGCGGGGGGCGCGCCTGGTCCACGCCCTCCCCCTGCTCCGGGGCGGCCCGAGCGTCGAGGAGCGGGTCCGCCGCCTGATCGACTATCGGCCCGAGCCGCGCCGCGCGTGGCTCACCGTGGCGCGCCGGACGCTCACGGCCGCGGCGCTGCTCTGGACGGCCCTGTTCCTCTGGACCTACCACGCCTCCGGCGTGCGCGTCCAGCATCCCGACGACGTGATCGAGTTCGTCCGGCCGCCGCGCCAGCGCTAGCAGCCATCCGCAGGCCGACCCCGTTCAGCGGATTCATCGCTCCCGACTATACTACGGCCTGTAGTATTCACCCTCCAACCTGCCCGCCCATGAGGTTTCACATCGATCGCGGGACGGCCCGGCAGACCCGGGCACTCCCGTTCTCGTTCGCCGCGAGCCTGTGCGCGCTCGTCTGCGCGCTGGCAGTCGGTGGGACACCGGCGGCGGCGGGTGCCCAGTCGGCTTTCCAGCCGGCGGGCGCCACGGCGCGCGCGACCGCCGGCCGGCCCGTCGAGATCGAGCTGCGGAGCGCCGCGCGCGTGCTGGTGCCGGGCGAGACGGCGTCCGTCGCGATCCGGCTCCGCCCGGAGCCCGGGTGGCACGCGTACTGGCGGCACGCGGGCGACGTGGGGAGCCCGCCCTCCGTGGAGTGGCGCCTCCCGGAGGGGTTCACGGCGGCCCCGCTCCGCTGGCCGACGCCGGAGCTGATCGTGTCGCCGCCGCTCGCCAGCTACGGCTACGAGCGCGAGGTGCACCTGCTCGGCGCCGTCCACGTCCCGCGCACCGCGCGCGTCGGCTCGACCGCGACGCTCGCGGGCACCGTCACCTGGGTGGTGTGCAGGGTGGAGTGCGTCGCCGACGAGGTGGACCTCGCGCTGGCGCTGCCGGTGGGAGCGGCCCCGGAGCCCGACACCGCCGCCGCCCGCGCGCTCGCGGCGGAGGACGCCCGCGTCCCGGTGCGCCGCGCCGACTGGGCGTTCCGCTCGGCGGTGGACGCGGACGCGGTCGTGCTCCGCGTCCGCCCGCCCGAGGGGTCGGGGCTGCTCGCGGGCGGCGGCACGCCGCGCGTCCGCTTCTTCGTGGACTCGGCCGGCGTCATCGACCACGCCGCGCCGGCCGCGGTGCGCGTGGACGGCGACGCGCTGGAGCTCCGGCTCGCGCGCTCGGAGTACGCCGGCGGGCCCCCGGCCCGGCTGACGGGGGTGCTCGCGCTCGCGGGCCGAGGCGGCGGCGGCGAGGGGCTCGCCGTCGAGGTGGATGCGCCGGTGGTGGGCATGGCGCAGCTCGCGCCGGCCGACGGGCTCGCGGGCGGCGCCGCCCTGGACGCCGGCGGGTGGCTCGCGCTCGCGGCCGCCGGCCTGCTCGCGCTCCTGGGCGGCACGCTGCTCAACCTGATGCCGTGCGTCCTCCCCGTGCTGTCCATCAAGGCGCTCGGCGTCGCCGAGGCGGCGGCGCGCGACGGACGGACCGCGCGGCGCCACGCGCTGCTCTTCGCCGCGGGCGTGCTCGCGTCGATGTGGGCGCTGGTGGGCGTGCTGCTCGCCCTGCGCGCGGCCGGCGCCGAGGTCGGCTGGGGCTACCAGCTCCAGAGCCCCGCCATGGTGGGCGCGCTCGCGCTGCTCGTGTTCGCCGCCGCGCTCAACATGGCCGGCGTCTTCGAGCTCGCGCCGCTGGGCGGCACGCTCTCGGCCGCCGCGGGCCGCACGCCGCCGGCCGCCGAGGCGTTCCTGAGCGGGGTCCTGGTCACCGCGCTCGCGACGCCGTGCTCCGCGCCGTTCCTCGCCGCCGCGGTCGCGTACGGGATCGCCGGCGGGGCGGCGAGCGCCGTCGTCGTCTTCACCGCGCTCGGCCTGGGCCTG
>JBFMFL010000413.1:0-5209 GCA_040752145.1 Gemmatimonadota bacterium | reverse complement strand
AGCCCGGCCGGCAGGGTGACCGCCCCCGCGGAGGCCAGCGACGCCAGCGGCACGGTGGCCCACCGCTCCGTGTCCGCCGCGATCAGGGCGCCGCCGACGCCCCCCGCCACGGTGGCGCCCGCCCACACGAAGAACGCCCCGATCACGCGGCCGGTGACGCAGTCGCCGCCGCCGCAGTCCTCCCCGGCGACGAGCGCCCCGGCGGCGGCATACCCGGCGAGCGCCCCGGCGCCCGTGCCGATCAGCGCTCCCCGGATCGGGCTGTGCTTCCCCCGGGGCACCTCCAGCAGCGACACCCCGGGGACGGAGAGCGAGACCGGCGCGTCCGCGTCCCGCGCCCGGAACACCAGCGTGTCCGCGCGGACGGCGACCAGCGTACCAACCCGCTTGGGGAGGCCGGGCGCGGTGACGCGCACGCGGTCGCCCCGATGCACGGACGGCGTCTGCTGGGCGTGCAGCCTCCCACCCGGGGCGCAGAGCGCGGCCGCCGCGAGGAGCAGGGCGGCGGGACGGAGATTCGGGCGTCGGGAGATTCTCAATCGCCTATTCACGGTCCGGGTGAAAGCACGAACAGCACGCCGCGGTGGTCCGACGCCTCGCCGCCCACGACCTCGGCGGAGCGGCACTCCGCGCCCGGCGGGAGGAACAGGTAGTCGATCCGCCTCTCCGGCGCCCTCGCGGGGAAGGTGAGCCCCGGGCCCGCGCCGCCGCACGCCGTCCACCCGTCGCGCCACCCCGCGCCCAGCACGTCGGCGACCACGGCGCTCTCCGGGGTGGCGTTGAAGTCGCCGCCCAGCAGCACGCGGGCGCCGCCGGCGCGCAGCGCCGCCGCGACCTCCAGCAGCGCCGCCGCCTCCACGCGCCGGAAGGTGTCCTCGCGGGAAGCGTCCAGGTGCGTGTTCAGCAGGTACAGCGGCCCGCCGGGCGCCGCCACCCGGGCGCGGAGCACGCCGCGCGGCTCGGGGGCGTCGCCGGGGAGGTACAGCAGCGTGTCCTCCGCCGGCGGCCAGCGCGAGAGCAGCGCCACGCCGTAGCCGCCGCCCTGGAAGTCCAGCGCCTTGCCGAACACGCCGTGCATCCCCGTCAGCCGCGCCAGCTCCGCGGTCTGGTCCACGCGCCCGGAGCGCTCCGTGCCGCGGTCCACCTCCTGGAGGAGCACCAGGTCGGCGCCGGTCTCGCGCACCACGCCGGCGACGCGGGCCAGGTTGTCGGCGCGCTCCATGTCCCTGCCCGCGTGGACGTTGTAGACCAGCACCCGCAGCGGCGCGGCCTCCGGGGCGGGCGCGGGCGCCGGGGCCGCGCAGGCGGCGAGGACGAGAGCGAGGGCGGCGGGGAGGACGGATCGCCTGGGCATCACACCTTGATGAAGACCTGCTTGCGGTAGAAGACGTACATCACCCCCACCCAGAACAGCACGAAGCACAGGGCGAAGGCGAGCGACGCGTTCAGCGGCGACAGCCAGGAGGCGAAGGCGTGGTCGTGGATCCACCCCTTGAGCGTGACGTCGCCCGTGGGGCCGGCCCACTTCACCAGGGTGAGCAGGCGCGCCATGATCCCGGACAGGAAGAAGGCGGCGATCGCGTTCACCCCCAGCAGGACGAAGGGGAAGGCCCAGCGGCGCCGCCCCTTCACGTCCACCAGCCAGTAGCACACGGCGAGGACGAGGAGCGCCATCCCCGCGGTGAACACCACGTACGAGCTGGTCCACAGGTTCTTGTTGATGGGGAACGCTTCGTTCCACAGGAGCCCCGCCACCACCCCCGCCGCGCCCCCCGCCAGCATCCCGGCCGTCTTCCGCTCCGGCGAGCGGCCCGAGCGCAGCCAGCGCCCGGCGAACACGCCCAGCAGCACCGTCGCCACGGCGGGCAGCGTGCTCAGCAGCCCCTCCGGGTCCCAGGTCTTCGACGACTTCCACAGGTGCGCCGTCCCCAGCACCGCGCGGTCCACCCACGCTGCCAGGTTGGAGTCCGGCTCCAGGCTCCCCCCGCCGTACCCCGGCACCGGTACCAGCTTCATCGCCGCCCAGTAGCCCAGCAGCAGGAGCGCCGCGACCGCGGCTTGCGCGCGCGGCCCGGCGAACAGCACCACGGCCGAAGCGAGCAGGAACGCCAGGCCGATGCGCTGGAGCACCCCGGGGATGCGCAGCGTCGCCAGGTCCAGGCCGTAGAACGGGAACGCCGCCAGCACCAGCCCCAGCAGGAACAGGATGGCGGAGCGCTTCGCCACCCTGCCCATCATCTCCCCGCGCCCGGCCCCCCTGCGCTCCTGCACGGCAAAGGAAAAGGCCATCGCCACGCCCACGATGAACAGGAAGAAGGGGAAGATCAGGTCCGTGGGCGTCCACCCGTGCCACCTGGCGTGCTCCAGCGGGTCGTAGACGTGCGACCAGCTCCCCGGGTTGTTGACCAGCAGCATCCCGGCGATGGTGATGCCGCGGAACACGTCCAGCGAGAGCAGGCGCGAGGGCGGCGCGGCCAGCGGGACGGCCTCCGCGGGGCGCGGGGTCCCGGCGGGGGCGAGCGTGGAGGAGCGCGTCATGGGGCAGCCTTCCGGGTGCGGGGCGAAGCACCAAGTTGGGGGCGGGCGCGCGGATGCGCAAAGGCGGCGGCGCGGGCGGCCGGAGAGTATTGCCCGCAGCCCGGGGTGCCGCGCATCTTGTCTGCCGGCAGTCCCCTCCCGTGGCACCCTCCCTTCCCGGACCCCGACCGATGCAACCCGCACGCACCTCCCTGGCGCTGGCCCCCCTCGCGCTCCTGCTCTGCACCGCCGCGTCGGCGCAGACCCCCATCCGCATGGGCCAGACGGTCTCCGGCCGCCTCACCGAGCAGAGCATGAAGGCGCCCGAGGACCAGTCGTTCTACGACCTCTACACCTACGCCGGGAAGCGCGGCGAGCGCGTCCGCTTCACGCTGCGCTCCAAGGACTTCGACGCGTACCTCAACGTGGGGCGGGCCGACAAGGCGGGCGGCTTCGAGAGCCTGGACACCGACGACGACGGCGGCGGCGGCACCGACGCCCGCGTGGAGCTCACCCTCCCCGCCGACGGCGTCTACGCCGTGCGCGCCAACACCCTGAACGCAGGCCAATCCGGCGCGTACACGCTCCAGCTGGAGCAGGGCGCCCCCCCGGCCCCGGTGGTGCTCCGGCCCATCGCGGTGGGGCAGACGGTGCGGGGCGAGCTGGGCGAGGGCGACCCCAGGCTGGGCGACGACTCCTTCTACGACCTGTACACCTTCCAGGCGCGGGCCGGCGACGGCGTCACCGCCACCCTGCGCTCCTCCGACTTCGACGCCTTCCTGGTGCTGGGCCGCATGAACGGCGACGAGTTCGAGGAGATCGAGTCCGACGACGACAGGGGCGGCGGCACCGACTCGCGCGTCTCCGCCGCCCTGCCCGCGGCAGGCACCTACGCGCTGCGGGTGAACACCGTCTACGGCGGCAGGACCGGCGCGTACACGCTGGAGCTGGCCTCCGGCGTCACCGAGGACACCTCCCGCGAGGGCGACGAGCACGACCAAGAGCACGAGTCCGCCCGCACCACCGCCCTGCACCCGCGGGCGCGCCCCATCCGCGCCGGGCAGACGGTGAGCGACTCGCTGCGGGCGGGCGACCCCGCGGACGGCGACGGCACCTACTACCAGGACTGGCTCTACACCGGGCGCCGCGGCGAGCGGATCGTGGTGACGCTGCGCTCGCAGGCGTTCGACTCGTACCTCCAGTTCGGGCGGGCGGCGGAGGGGAAGTTCACGTACATGGACGCGCAGGACGACCGCGGGGGCGGCAACGACTCGCTCCTGGCCATCGCGCTGCCGGAGGACGGAGAGTACGTGCTGCGGGTGAACACCATCTCCAAGGCGACCGGGCCGTACTCGCTGACCCTGGAGCGGCTGCGGGGGTAGACGGGCTCGCCGCCGGAGGCTGAAAGGCCCCGCCGCCCGGTTCCGCGGCGGGGCTTTCTTTTACTGCTCAACTGCGAAAAGCGCCCCCGCCGGGATCTCCCGGCGGGGGCGCTTTTCAGCGTACTCCGTACTGCCGTTCGTTCAGGGGTTGGCGCACACCCGGTCCACCCAGAGCCGCTCGCCGCCGAGCAGCATGTGGGTCACGGGGCCCGTGATCTGCGAGCGGCCCCTCCGCCCCGTCCCCGCCAGTCCCCAGCCCGTGGCGTACGGGTGGCCGCTGACCGCCGCGGGCGCGGTGATGTCGCCGATGAAGATGGGGCCGCCGTTCACGGCCATGTTTTCCAGCGTCCCGCCCGCGCCCGGGTCGTACCACTCCCAGGTGACGCTGGCGACGGGGAAGGGCACGCCCGTGAAGTCGAAGCGCAGCGTGCTCCGGTCCGTGAGGATCTGCTGGCCGGCCCCGATGGGAACCGGGGAGACGTCGATGCGGGCGAAGTTGTACACCGTGGTCGTCGGGTAGAAGAAGCGGTCGATCCGCACCGGGACCCCCGCCTCCACGAACATCAGCGTCCCCGGCGGATGCCCGAACGGCGCTCCCCACTGGGCGCCCACCGGCGGCGGCGGCCCGAACTCGAGGCACACGGGCAGGGGCGCGGCGGCCGCCACGGCGGCGAGCGGCGCGGCGCCGCCGTCGGGCGCGGCGGTCGTCGGCAGGTCGGGGGAGCAGGCGGCGAGGGCGAGCGCTGCGGCGGCCGCGAGCGGACGGGTGGGACGCATGGTGCCTCCTTCGCTGAGGGATGAAGAGGGGCGTGCGCCTCCGCGTAAGGCAATCCGCGGTCCGCGGCAGATCCTTTCGCGTATTTACTTGTCGGGCACCGGGTTGGCGGCTCCGCTCCGTCGCCGGGCCCCCTGCGCCGCCGCAGCAGAATGGAGCGGTGGGGTTCCGAAAGCGACAATTATGGTGCAGTCGGAGCCCGCCCCGCAGGCCGCTCAGCGCGCGGTGCGGCGCTCCACGGCGATGGAAGCGAGCAGCTGCGCCACGGGCACCATCACGGCGATCCCCTGCGCGGGCGGGCCGGAGTCGCCCACCAGCGACATCAGCCCCAGGCCGGCGGCGGCGACGCCCACCGAGGCGAGCGCGCCCAGCGCGTAGCTGCCGCGCCGGCCCTCGGCCACGTGTACGCCCAGCGGGAGGCCCAGCGTCTCGCCGACCACGGCGCCGGCGAGCGCGGGGAGCAGGCACGCCTCGTCGCCCTCGCACGAGCGGTTGGCGGCCAGACCCGCCAGGAAGCCCGCCGCCCCGCCCAGCG
>JBFMFL010000412.1:0-5224 GCA_040752145.1 Gemmatimonadota bacterium | reverse complement strand
CGGGCACTCGCTGGGCGAGTACGTGGCGGCGTGCGTCGCCGGCGTGTTCCCGCTGGAGGACGCGCTCACGCTGGTGGTGCGCCGCGCGGAGCTGCTGGAGCCGGTGGAGGGGCGCATGGCCGCCGCTACGCTCTCCGAGGCGGAGACGCGCGCGCTGCTGGAGGAGCTGGCGGGCGAGGGGCACCGCGCCTGGCTGGCCGCGGTGAACGCGCCGCGCTCCTGCGTGGTCGCCGGATCGGCCGACGCGGTGGCCCGCTTCGGGGAGCGGGCGCGCGCCGCGGGCGCCGCCGTGCTCCCGCTGGCCGTGCGGCACCCCTTCCACTCCGGGCTGCTGGAGCCGCTGCGGGACGCGTTCCGGCACGCCGTCGGCGCCGTCCGCCGCCGCGCGCCGGAGGTCCCGCTCGCCACGGGCGTGGACGGGGGATGGCTGCGCGGCGACCGGGCGCAGTCCGTGGAGCACTGGGTGGAGCACCTGGTGGCGCCGGTGAGGTTCGCGGAGTGCGTGGACACGCTGCGCGGCCTGGGCGCCGACCCGGAGGACGAGCCGGTGCTGCTGGAGGTGGGCCCCGGGTCCACGCTGGGCTCCTGGGCGCGGCAGCAGGGGGCGAAGCGAGTCGCGCACTGCCTCCGCCACGCGGAGCAGCCGGGGAGCGACCGCGCCGTGCTGCTCGGCGCGGTGGGGCAGCTCTGGGGCTGGGGCGTGCCGGTGGACTGGAAGCGCCAGGGCGGCGCCGAGGGCCGCCGCCGGGTCGTCCTCCCCGGGCACCCGCTGGAGCGCAGGCGCTTCTGGCTGGACATCTCCCCGCGCACCGGCGGTGCGTCGGACGCCGGCTGGGGCCGGGCTTCTACGGATCCTGTTGCGGAAGGTGTGCTGGCCGGCCGGAGGACAGTCGTCTTCGGCGGGGCGGAGGCGTCTGCGCTGGCCGACCGGCTTCGTGCAGCCGGTGCCGACGTGGTGCGCGTCGAGCCCGGCGACGCGTTCCGGGACGGCGGTGCGACCCTGACCGTCCGACCCGCTTCGGCCGAGGATCACGCGCGGCTGGCGGACGCGCTGCGCGGGCGGGGATGGGACGGTCCCGTGCTGACCCTCCACCTCCCGCCGCCGGACGGTGGGGCGGGGGAGTCCGCGCTCGCCGCCCTGGACGAGGGGCTGGACACGGGGGTGCGCGGGCTCGTCCGCTGGGTGCGCGCCGCCGCGGCGGCCGGCTTCCTGGGGGAGGGGAGCGCGCTGCTGGCGGTCGCCCGCGCGTCCGGCGGAGCCGCGGGCGCGTGGCGGGGGATGCTCGGCGCGGTGCTGGACGCCGTCGGGCGCGAGCACCCGGCGGTCCGGACGCGCGGCGTGGACGTGGAGGCGGAGGGCTGGGAGGACTCCGTCGTGGCGGAGGCCGCGCGGCTGTGCGGCGGCGGCGGGGCGGCCGAGCGGGGAGAGCTCTACGAACGACCCGGGTCGGCGGCGGCGTACGTGGCGCCGCGCGACCCGCTGGAGGCCGCGCTCGCGGAGCTGTTCGGGCGGGCGCTGGGGATCGCGCGGGTGGGTGCGGACGACGGCTTCTTCGAGCTGGGCGGCGACTCCCTGGTCGCCACGCAGCTCCTGGCCGCCGTCAACGAGCGCTTCCGGGTGGACCTCCCACTGCGGACGCTGTTCGCCTCCTCGACCCCGGCGCGCCTGGCGGAGGCCGTGGCGCGGGAGCGGTCGGCCGACGCGGGCGCGGATCCGCTCGCGGACACGCCCGTGGAGCGAATCCCCCGCCGCGGGGGCGACGGCCCGGCGCCGCTGTCGTTCGCGCAGCAGCGCATCTGGCTGCACGATCGGCTGGATCCCGACGCGAAGCTGTTCCACGTGCCCGTCACCCTGCGCCTGCGCGGCGACCTGGACCGGGCGGCGCTGCGCCGCGCCCTGGACGAGATCGTCCGGCGGCACGCGGTGCTGCGCACCGTGTTCGAGCTGCGGGACGAGGGCCCCGTGCAGGTCGTCCTCCCCGCGGACGGGGTGCCGTTCGCGGAGGCGGACGCGGGCGGCGGGCCCGACGCGGCGGAGCGGGCGCTGGCACTCGCCCGGGAGGCGGCCGCGCGCCCGTTCGACCTGGCGCGCGAGCCCGCGTTCCGGGCGACGCTGGTGCGCGTGGACGACCGCGAGCACCTGCTGGTGCTGGCGATGCACCACGTCGTCCAGGACCGCTGGGCCTCCGGGATCCTGCTGGACGAGCTGGCGTCCCTCTACACCGCGTTCGTCCGCGGCGAGCCGTCGCCGCTCCCCGAGCCCGATCTCCAGTACGCCGACTACGCTGCCTGGCAGCGGGAGCGGCTCACGGACGAGGCGATCGAACGGCTGCTCGACTTCTGGCGGGGGCACCTGGAGGACGCGCCGGAGTCGCTGGACGTGCCGGCGGACCTGCCGCGCCGCCCCGGCAGCTTCCGCGTGGGGATCCACCCCGTGCGCTTCCCCGCGGACACGGTGGCCGGGCTGCGCGCCCTGGCCGCGGAGGGCGGGGGGACGCTGTACATGGCGTTCCTGGCGGCGTACCTGCTCCTGCTGCGGCGGTACGCGGGCCAGGACGACCTGGTGGTGGGCTCCAACGTGGGCGGCCGCATCCGCACGGAGACGGAGCGGCTGATGGGGAGCTTCGCCAACACGCTGGCGCTGCGCTTCCGCGGGAGCGCGGCGGGCACCTTCCGCGAGCTGTTCGCGGAGGTCCGCGAGACGGTGCTGGAGGCGCACCGCCACCAGGAGCTCCCCTTCGACCGGCTCGTCGAGGCGCTGCAGCCCGCGCGCGAGGCGGGGCGGATCCCGCTGGTGCACGCCTCGCTGGACCTGCACCGCGCCCCCGCCACGCGGCTGGAGGTCCCCGGGCTGGAGATGGAGGCGCTTCCCGTGCAGGTGGGCGGCGCGGGGGTGGACCTGCACTGGTTCCTGGAGGAGGCGGACGGCGAGGTGCGCGGCGCGCTGGAGTTCGACGCCCGCCTCTTCCTCCCGGACACCGCCGCGCGCCTGGCGGACGCGTACCTCCGCCTGCTCGCCGCCGCGGCCGCCGATCCCGGCGCGCCGCTGGCCCGGCTGGACCCGCTCTCCGGCGCCGAGCGCGAGCGGGTGCTCGTGGAGCTGAACGACACCGGGCGGGACTACCCGCGCGGCGCGTGCGTCCACGACCTGTTCCGCGCCGCCGCCGAGCGGGATCCCGCCGCCGCCGCGATCTCGCACCGGGGGGAGGCTACGACGTACGGCGAGCTGGCGCGGCGCGCCGCCCGGCTCGCGCACGCGCTGCGGCGCCGCGGCGTCGGCCCGGAGACGCGGGTCGGCATCTGCCTGGAGCGCGCGCCCGGACTGGTGGCGGCAATGCTCGGCGTGCTCCAGGCCGGCGGCGCCTACGTCCCGCTGGACCCCGCCTACCCGCGCGAGCGCCTGGCGCACATGGCGGAGGACGCGGAGGTGCAGCTGGTGCTGACCTCCGCCGCCCTCGCGGACGTGCTCCCGCCGGGGACGGCCGCCCTCGTGCTGGACGAGGTGGAGCGCGAGGCCGCCGCGGAGCCGGACGTGCCGCCGGAGAGCGGCGCCGGGCCCGAGAACCTGTCGCACGTCATCTTCACCTCGGGATCGACCGGGCGGCCCAAGGGGGTGATGATCCGCCACGCGTCCGTCGTCACGCTGCTGCACTGGCTGCGCGAGAGCGTGTCCGACGCGGACCGCTCGGCCGTGCTCTTCGCCACCTCCGTCAGCTTCGACGTGTCGGTGGCGGAGGTGTTCGGCACGCTGTGTTGGGGGGGGAGGCTGGTCCTCGCGGAGAACGCGCTGGAGCTGGCAGGGCTCCCGGAGCCCGTCGTCCACGCGAGCATGGTGCCGACGGCCGCGGCGGAACTGCTGCGCTCCGGCGGCATCCCGGCCTCGGTGCGGACGCTGAGCCTGGGCGGCGAGGAACTGCCGGCCGACCTGGCGGCCTCGCTGTACGCCCTGGGGACGGTGGAGACGGTGAGGAACCTGTACGGGCCCACGGAGGACACCACCTACTCCACCTGCTCCGTGGTGGAGCGGGGCGCCGCGCGCGTGGCGATCGGGCGGCCCGTGGCGAACACGCGGGCGTACGTGCTGGACGACGCGCTGGAGCCGGTGCCCGTGGGCGCGGCGGGGGAGCTGTACCTGGCGGGGGACGGCCTGGCGCGGGGCTACGCGGGGCGGCCGGAGCTCACGGCCGAGCGATTCCTCCCGGACCCGTTCTCGTCCGAGCCCGGCGCGCGCATGTACCGGGTGCGCGACCGGGTGCGCCGGCGCGCCGACGGCGAGCTGGACTACCTGGGCCGCACCGACACGCAGGTCAAGGTGCGCGGCTTCCGCATCGAGCTGGGCGAGATCGAGGCGGCCCTGCGCGCCCACCCGGAGGTGCGGGAGGCGGCGGCCGTGGTGCGCGAGGACGTCCCCGGCGAGCGCCGCATCGTCGCGTACCTGGTGCCCGTGGACGCTGGCGAGTCCGCCGCGCGCGGGCAGGAGCTGCGCGCCTGGCTGGGCGACCGGCTCCCCGGGTACATGGTCCCCGCGGCGTTCGTGCCGCTGGACGCGCTGCCGCGCACCGGGAGCGGCAAGCTGGACCGCCGCGCCCTCCCCGCGCCCGTGGCCGGCTCCGGCGACGCGTACGTGGCGCCGCGCACGCCCACGGAGGAGCGGCTCGCCGCGATCTGGGCGGACGTGCTGCACGCGCCGCGCGTGGGCGTCCACGACGTGTTCTTCGACCTGGGCGGGCACTCGCTGCTCGCCACCCAGGTGGTCTCCCGCGTCCACCGGGCGCTCGGCGTGGAGCTGCGGGTGGCGGACGTGTTCCAGGACCCCACGGTGGAGGCGCTGGCCCGGCGGGTGGACGCGCTCCTCGCCGACGGCGCCCCCGCCGACGGCGCCGACGCCATCGGCAGGCAGGCGCGCCGCGGCGTGGCCCGCCGGACTCCGCGGGACGCCGCGGGACTCCCGGCGGAGGTGGAGCCGTGGGAGGTGGACGACGTGCTGGGCCGCGTGGAGGAGCTGTCGGACGAGGACGTGGCGCGCCTCCTCGCCGACGTGGACCGGTCGGGCTGAGCCCCCCATCCCCCCGGCCCCCTTCCCCCGCAAGCGAGGGAAGGGGGAGCACGACAGGGCCCTCACCCGGCTCGCTTGAGGCTCGCCACCCTCTCCCAAGCCGGGGAGAGGGGACAACTGCATGGAGCGCGTGCAGTTCTCCCCTCCCTCGCTGGCGGGGGAGGGGTG
>JBFMFL010000411.1:0-5234 GCA_040752145.1 Gemmatimonadota bacterium | reverse complement strand
GGGGGGCCGTCCTTGTTCTCTGTCCCCCCCCCCCCCGCGGGTCCGGGGGGGGGGGGGCGCTTCGCTGCCGGGCTACTTGATGCACCAGCGGTAGCAGATCACCTCCTCCTGCGCGAACGCCGCGGCGGGAGTGGATACGGCCGCCAGCACGCCCGCCGTGAGCCCCGCGAGCACCCCGGCGCTCCACACGCCCCGCATGATCCTGCTCTTCATCCTGTCCTCCTCGTGACGGGTCCAGGAACGGGCGCGGAACGGGCGGGCTCCGGACGGAAGGACGCCCGTGCCGCGCGGCGGACCGACCGGGTCGTCCGGTCAGCGGTTGCACACGCAGCAGCCCCCGCCCACCAGGGTGCTGCACCTCCCGCCGTACGGGAAGCAGGTCTGGATGCACTGCACCGTCACCACGCAGGCCTGCCCGGGCGAGCTGCACTCGGCGGCGACCCGCGTGGACGCCACCGCGGTCCCCCCGCCGAAGGCCAGCGCCGCGCCGACCGTCGCGGCGTACAGCCCGGCTCCGATCTTCCACCCGGTTCTCATCGGTCCCTCCTGGCAGCGGGAACGGAGATGCGGCCCTGATCACCGGCCGCGCGTATTTCCCGCCGCAAAACCTACGCCGGGTCGTGGCTCGGGCGCGGGGCGAAGCTGTCCGTGCGACGGCGGGTTTTTCGTTTCCGGAAACCGCCCCCGCCCCCGGGCGCCACGCACGGAACCCCCGGCCCGGACGGCAGTTGCGGTCCTGCCTGCACGTGCAGGCGGGGCCGGATCCTGGACAATTTGGCAGGGATTTCCGGGCACGGATCTTCCTTTGTTTCCCGGCAGCCACACGACTGCGAGGCGGCGCGGAAGCAAGGGTGAGAGCGATCCCCGCGAAGGCGGGGATCCCGCCGCGGCCGCCCAACCGGAAAGGAACGCAAATGATCAACTTCGATCGTCTCACCGTCAAAACGGCAGAGGCCATCCAGGAGGCCGCGAACACGGCGCGGAAGAACGGCAACCCGGCCATCGAGGACGTCCACCTGCTCGCCGCGCTGCTGGCGCAGGAGGAGGGGATCGTCGTCCCCATCCTCCAGAAGGTGGGCGTCAACGTGGCGCGCCTGGCGAGCGAGCTGGACGCCGCGCTCGGCCGGCTGCCCAAGCAGTCCGGCGGGAGCCAGCCCACCATCTCGCGCGAGCTGAACGAGATCCTGGACCGCGCCGAGAAGGAGGCGCGCGACCTCAAGGACGAGTACGTGTCCACCGAGCACGTGCTCCTGGGGCTGGCCGAGAAGAAGGGCTCCACCACGCGCGAGCTGCTGGCCGCGCAGGGGGCCGGGCGCGACGCCGTGCTCCAGGCGCTCCAGCAGGTGCGCGGCGCCCACCGCGTCACCGACCAAAACCCGGAGGAGAAGTACCAGTCGCTCCAGCGCTTCTCGGTGGACCTCACCGAGCGCGCCCGCCGCGGCAAGCTGGACCCGGTGATCGGCCGCGACGAGGAGATCCGCCGGCTGGTGCAGGTGCTGTCGCGCCGCACCAAGAACAACCCCGTGCTCATCGGCGAGCCGGGCGTGGGGAAGACGGCCATCGTGGAGGGGCTGGCCCAGCGCATCGTCAACGGCGACGTGCCCGAGGGGCTGCGCGACAAGACGCTGATCTCGCTGGACATCAGCGCCATGCTGGCCGGCGCCAAGTACCGCGGCGAGTTCGAGGAGCGGCTCAAGGCGGTGCTCAAGGAGATCACCGAGTCCGAGGGCCGGTTCATCGTCTTCATCGACGAGCTGCACACCATCGTCGGGGCGGGGAAGACCGAGGGCTCCCCCGACGCCGGCAACATGCTCAAGCCGGCGCTGGCCCGCGGCGAGCTGCGCGTGGTGGGCGCCACCACCCTGGACGAGTACCGCCAGTACATCGAAAAGGACGCCGCGCTGGAGCGGCGCTTCCAGCCGGTGTTCGTGGGCGAGCCCAGCGTGGAGGACACCATCGCCATCCTGCGCGGGCTCAAGGAGCGCTACGAGGTGCACCACGGCGTCCGGATCACCGACCCGGCCATCGTGGCCGCGGCGACGCTCTCCAACCGCTACATCGGCGACCGGTTCCTGCCGGACAAGGCCATCGACCTGATCGACGAGGCCGCCAGCCGGCTGCGCATCGAGATCGACTCGCTGCCGCAGGAGATCGACGAGGTGGAGCGCCGCATCGTGCAGCTGGAGATCGAGCGCCAGGCGCTCTCCCGCGAGACCGACCCCGAGTCGCGCGAGCGCTCCGGGCGGCTGGAGCAGGAGCTGGCCGAGCTGCGCGAGAAGTCCTCCGGGATGAAGGCGCAGTGGCAGAGCGAGAAGCAGGTGATCGCCGACCTGCGCGAGATGAAGGAGCGGCTGGACGCCCTGCGCGTGGAGGTGGACCGCGCCACCCGCGTGGGCGACCTGACGCGCGCCGCCGAGATCCAGTACGGCGAGATGCCCGCGCTCCAGAAGGACCTCCAGGACACCGAGGCGCGCCTGGCGGAGCTGCAGAAGAATTCCCGCTACCTCAAGGAGGAGGTGGACGCCGACGACGTGGCCGAGGTGGTGGCCCGCTGGACGGGGATCCCGGTGTCGCGCATGCTCCAGTCCGAGCGCGAGCGGCTGGCGCGCCTGGACGAGCACCTGAACCAGCGGGTGATCGGGCAGCCGGAGGCCACCCGCGCCGTGGCGGACGCGGTGCGGCGCTCGCGGGCGGGGATGCAGGACCCCAACCGCCCCATCGGCAGCTTCATCTTCCTGGGGCCCACCGGCGTCGGGAAGACGGAGACGGCGCGCGCCCTGGCCGAGTTCCTGTTCGACAACCAGGATGCCATGGTCCGCATCGACATGTCCGAGTACATGGAGAAGCACGCCGTGGCGCGGCTGATCGGCGCGCCCCCGGGGTACGTGGGCTACGAGGAGGGCGGCCAGCTCACCGAGGCCGTGCGGCGCCGGCCGTACTCGGTGGTGCTGTTCGACGAGATCGAGAAGGCGCACCCGGACGTGTTCAACGTCCTGCTCCAGATCCTGGACGACGGGCGCCTCACCGACTCGCAGGGGCGGGTGGTGAGCTTCAAGAACACGGTCATCATCATGACCTCCAACCTCGGCAGCCCGCTGATCCTGGAGCAGGCGGCGCAGCTCCGCGACCCGGCGGGGCGGCTGGGGGTGGAGGCCGCGGTGCTGGCCGAGCTGCGGCGGGCCTTCCGCCCGGAGTTCCTGAACCGCGTGGACGACATCATCGTCTTCCGCCCGCTGGGGATGGAGGACCTGACGCACATCGTGGAGATCCAGCTCCGGCAGCTGGAGCGGCTCCTTGCCGACCGCAAGCTGGCCCTGCGGATCACCGACGCGGCCAAGGAGCTGATCGCGGACGAGGGGTACGACCCCGCGTACGGGGCGCGTCCGCTCAAGCGGGCGATCCAGCGGCTGCTCCAGAACCCGCTCGCCATCCGCGTGCTGGAGGGTGAGTTCGAGGAGGGCGACACCGTGGTCGTGGACCGGGAGGACGGCTCTCACCAGCTGTCGTTCCGGGCCGCGGGTCACACGGCCGATGCTCCGGCTGCTGCGGGGGTGTAAGAACGGAGGTTGACTGCGGGTTCGGGCGTGCCCCCGGCTGGCGCCGGGGTCGGGCTGCGGCTCCGTAGCAGACGAAACAACCGTCTGCAACGGAGTCGAGCCCGCGCAAACAGCCGCGCGGTCTCGCCCCTTCGGGCCGACATCCCTCACGCGGGGTGGGTGCTGGCGTCCGCTGCGTCCGGGGGTGCTGCTTGACACCCTCCTGGACCGTTCCTAGCATTCGGGGCCGCTCCTTCCGGAAGCGGCCCCGTCTGCGTTTCCTTCCCCTGGAGGTCCCTTGTCCGTCCTTCCCCGACTTCGCCGGCTCCTCCCGCTCGCCGTGCTCCTGCTCGCGACCGCCTGCGCCTCCGCGCCTCCCCCGGCGCCGCAGGGCACCCCCGGCGCGCCCGCTCCCTCGGCCGCGGTCGAGCGGTTCCTGCGCCTCTCCCAGGACAAGGACTACGTGCAGATGGGGTGGCTCTTCGGCACGGCGGAGGGGCCGGTGATGCGCCGCGACCCCGCCTCCGACGTGGAGAAGCGGATGTACGCGCTCGCCACCCTGCTCCAGAACCAGGGCTACACCATCCGCGGCGAGGAGCCCATCCCCGGGCGCATCGGCGCGGCGGTGCGGGTCAACGTCCAGCTCCAGCAGGGGAACCGGCGCCCGGAGGTGCCCTTCGTGGCCGTGCGCGGCGCCGACGCCCGCTGGTTCGTGGAGCAGGTGGCGGTGGAGGCGATCACCTCCACGCCCCAGCCCCCGCGCGGCCAGCGCTAGCCTGACCGGGCTATCCCTCCACCAGCTCCACCAGCACCCCGCCGGTGGAGCGCGGGTGGAGGAAGGCGACCCGGTGGCCGTGCCCGCCCGTGCGCGGCTCCCGGTCGATGAGCTGGTACCCCTCGCGCTCGAACTCCGCCAGCGCCGCCGCCACGTCCGGCACCCGGTAGCAGAGGTGGTGTACCCCCGGCCCCCGCCTGGCCAGGAACTTCCCCACGGGGGAGTCCTGGCGGGTGGGGGCCAGCAGCTCCACCCGCCCGGCGCCGGAGCCCACGAACACGATCTCCACCCCCTGCGACTCCACGGCCTCGCGGCCGTACCCCTTCCCCCCGGTGATAGATTCAAACAGCGGAATCGACTCGTCCAGCGACTGGACGGCGATCCCCACGTGATCCAGGGCCCGCTCGCTCATCGTGCCTCGCAACGGTTGGTTTCTTGCGTGGTTACGGACGCGGGGAAGAATAGCCCGCCGGAGCGGGTCCGGCTACCGATCCTCAAACGGGAAGGACGCAAATGGCGGAGAACGGAAACACCGTCACGGTGACCGACGACAACTTCCAGGCGGAGATCGCTCAGGGTCTCTCCATGGTCGATTTCTGGGCCGAGTGGTGCGGCCCCTGCCGCATGATCGCTCCCATCGTGGAGCAGATCGCCGGCGAGTACCAGGGCCGCGTCAAGGTGGGCAAGCTGGACGTGGACTCCAACCCGCGCGCGGCGGCGCAGTTCAACGTGCGCTCCATCCCCACCATCCTGTTCTTCAAGGACGGGCAGCTGGTGGACACGGTCGTCGGCGCGGTGCCGCGGCCGGCGCTGGAGCAGAAGATCCAGCAGCACCTGTAGCACCCCGGCGGGGGGGGGGGGGGGGGGGGGGGGGGGGGGGCGGCGCCGCCGGGCGCGCCCGCCCCCCCCCCCCCCCCCCCCCC
>JBFMFL010000410.1:0-5277 GCA_040752145.1 Gemmatimonadota bacterium | reverse complement strand
CGCGCCGGCTCAGCCCCGTGCGTCGAGTGCGCGCTTCGCCTCCGCGGCCAGCTCCGCGTCCCGGCCGGCCGCGAGCGACGCCAGGAGCTCCCGCGCGGCCGGCAGCGGAATGCGCCCCACGGCGGTGGCGGCGGCGACCTTGAGCCGCGCCAGGCGCTTCCCCGCGAACAGCTGCCGCCGGTCGAGCACGGCCTTGAGCGGCGGCAGCGACTCCGCCGCGCCGATGCGCCCCAGCGAGGCGATCACGTCCAGCTGGAGCTCGTCGTCGGCCGAGTCGCCGAGGAGGCGCGCCAAAAAGGGCACGGCCGCCGGCTCGCCCAGCTCGCCGAGGCCGCGCACGGCGGCGCGCCGGACGGAATCGTCCGGGTCGGCGAGGAGGTCGCGGAGGATGCGCATCCCCCCCCTGCTCCCCAGCCGCGCGGCGTGGCGCACCACCTCCGCGCGCACGCCGGCGTCCGGGTGCGAGGCGGCGCGCTCCAGCCAGCGGCGCGAGAGGGCGTCGTCCACGCCCGGGAGGGCCGCCAGCTCCAGCACGGCGCGGACGCGCGCGGCCACGGGCTCCGCCATGGCGCGCTCCAGGATGCGCGCGCCGCCCGGGTCCGACTCCAGCATGGCCCGGAACACGGCCTCGCGCAGCCCCGCGTCGCCCGTGCGGAGCAGGACGGACTCCAGCAGCGGGAACGCCCCGCCGCCCACGGCCAGGAGCACGCGCAGCACCCGCTCGCGGAGCTCTCCGCCCCGCTCCAGCAGCTCGGCGAAGCGCGCGAGCACCGGGTCCGTGGCCGCCTTGCGGAGCGCGCCCTGGGCGGAGTCGCGGAAGAGCCGCGAGCGGTCCGCGCGGCGGGTCTCCTCCGCCAGCGCCTCCACCAGCGCCACGGCGCGCATCTCCTCGCCCGTGTCCAGCAGCCGCGGCACGGCGGCGACCGCCTGCTGCGTCAGCTCGTCGAACCGCATCACCGTGGTGGCGCCGCGGAGCGACTGCGCCAGCTCCTCGGCCTCGGACGCGCCGCCGCGTCCGGGCGTGGCCGCGCGGAAGAAGTGGTACAGGTCGTCCGCGGGGGGCTCGTCGCGCGAGGGGGGCGGCGGGGAGGCCGGGCCGCCCTCCCCCGCCCCGGCCGCGGGGAGCGGGTTGCCGGAGGTCTCCAGCAGCTCGAACTCCGCGAAGTCCACGATGCTGTCGGCGGAGACGAAGTCCAGCGCCGCGGAGTACGATACGGGCTCGGCGGGAGTGGGGGCGGAGGCGGCGGTCGCCGCCGGCTCCGGCTCGGCGACCTGCGGCGCGGGCGGCGCGGGCTCCTCCGCGCGCTCCGGCCGGTACACGTCGCCTGCCGAAGTGCTGAGGAACACGCCCTTCGGAGAGAGCTCCCGCAGCAGCCCCACCACGCCCTCCTCGGGCTGCTCGGCCGAGGGGCGCGACAGGGCGTCCAAGAGCGCCCGCAGGTCCGCCTCGCCGGCCTCGGCGGTGAAGCCGACCCGGTTGACCCGCAGGACGATGAGCTGCGAAGCCGCCTTGAGGAAGAGCGGGTGCACGCCGCCCACCTGCTCCCCGCGCCGCGCGAAGCCGGTGAACTGCACCTCCAGGACGAGGCTCTTCTCGTTCGCGAGGAAGTCGCGGAGCGCCGCCTCCGCGGCGACGGCGGCCTTGGCCTCGCCCTCGCGGAGGATCCCCGCGGCGAGCGCGCGGACGAAGCGGACCTCGGGAGCGATGGGGGCCATTCGGAAGAGCGGTGCGGGAGTGCGAAAGTGCGGGAGTGCGAAAGTGCGGAACGGCGACGGCGACCCCCTCCCCCGGCCCCTCCCCGCAAGGGGGAGGGGAGAACTACACGGCGTGGGGGCGGGCTCCGGCGCGAGGGGCTGCCCCTCACCCCCCGGCCCCCTCTCCCACAAGGGGAGAGGGGGAGCACCACGATGCCGGGGCGCGGGAAGCCCTCCCCCAGAATTGGGGGAGGGTGGCGAGCCTAAGCGAGCCGGGTGGGGGCCGCCGGGACGCCAGCGCGAGACCCCGCGTGAGGGATGTCGGCCCGAAGGGGCGAGACCCGGTGGGGCAGTTTCCGCCGGGGCTCGACTCCGTTACGCACGGTCGTATCGTGCGTTACGGAGCCGCAGCCCGACCCCGGCGCCAGCCGGGGGCACGCCCAAAGCCGCCGTAAATCAGAGCTTGCCGAACATCGAGAGGAAGCGGAGACGCCACACCCGCCACACCGCCTCGCGCACGATCTTGCCGGACATCTTGCTCTCGCCCACGTCGCGGTCCACGAACATGATGGGGATCTCCCCCAGGCGGAACCCCTTCTTCCAGGCCCGGAAGCTCATCTCGATCTGGAACGCGTAGCCGTTGGACTCCACCCGCTCCAGCGGGATCGCCGCGAGCGGCTCCCGGCGGAAGCACTTGAACCCGCCGGTGGCGTCCGCGATGGGGAGCCCGGTGACGAAGCGCGCGTAGACGTTGGCGTAGTAGCTGAGCAGCAGCCGCCCGATGGGCCAGTTGACGACCGTGACCCGCCCGTGCAGGTAGCGCGAGCCCAGGACCACGTCGTAGTGCTCGATGGCCTCCAGGAACTGCGGCAGGTGCGCGGGGTCGTGCGAGAAGTCCGCGTCCATCTCGAAGAACGCGTCGTAGCCGCGCTCCAGCCCCCAGCGGAACCCCGCGATGTATGCGGTGCCCAGCCCCAGCTTGCCGCTGCGGTGCAGGACGTGGACGCGCGGCTCCTCGGCCGCCATCCCGTCGGCGATCTCGCCGGTGCCGTCGGGCGAGCCGTCGTCCACCACCAGGACCTCCAGGCGGGGGTCCTTGGCCAGGATCAGCGGGATGAGGCGGGGGAGGTTCTCGCGCTCATTGTAGGTCGGAACGACGACGAGGACGCGCTGCACTCTCGGGGAAGCGGTGGGGATCCTTGATGTTGCTGTGGGGCGGGTGGTATTTTGGCGAGCCGTTAACATACCCCCGCCCGCCGCGGCCGACAAGTGAAAGTCCTGTACCTGGTGACCGCGTACCCCCGGGATCCCGCCGACGTGATTACGCCGTGGCTGGTGGAGACCATCCGGCGGCTGGGGGAGCGCGGGGTGGAGGTGGAGGTGCTGGCCCCCTCCTACCGCGGCCTCGCGGACCAGACGGTGGAGGGGGTGCGGGTACACCGCTTCCGCTACGCGCCGCGCCTCTGGGAGACGCTGACGCACGACCAGACGGCGCCGGACCGAATCCGCGAGCGCCCGTACTTCCTGGGGCTGGTGCCGGGGTACGTGGCGGCGGGCTCGCTGGCCGCGGCCCGCCTGGCGCGCTCCGGCGCCTTCGGCCTGCTGCACGCCTTCTGGCCCCTTCCCCACGGGCTGCTCGGGCTGGCCGCGAAGCGCGCCTCGGGCGTGCCGCTGGTCTCCACCTTCTTCGGGGTGGAGCTGACCTGGATGGAGTCGCAGCTCCCCTTCCTGGGCCCGGTCCTGAAGCGCATCGTGCGCGGCTCGGACGCGGTGACCACCATCTCCACGTACACGGCGGAGCGCCTGAGCCGGCTGGTGCCGGAGGCGCGCTCCACGGTGATCCCCTTCGGCGCGACGGTGGAGACGCCCGCGGAGGCGCCGCCGGCGCGCGACCCGGCGGCGGAGGGACGGCCGTTCGAGCTGCTGTTCGTGGGGCGGCTGGTGGAGCGCAAGGGGGTACACGTGCTGCTGGACGCGCTGGCGAAGCTGGAGCCGGCGCGACCGCTGCTGCTGCGCGTGGTGGGCGACGGGCCGGAGCGGGAAGCCCTCCAGGCCCGCGCGAAGCTGATGGGGATCGGCGAGCGCGTGGCGTTCGAGGGGTTCGTGTCCAGCGCCGAGCTGGCGGAGCGCTTCGCCGGCTGCGACGCGTTCGTGCTCCCGGCGGTGGTGGACGCCAAGGGCGACACGGAGGGGCTCGGGGTGGTGCTGCTGGAGGCGATGGTCAACGCCAAGCCGGTCATCGCCAGCGCGGCGGGCGGGATCGTGGACATCGTGCGGGACGGCCGCAACGGCTGGCTGGCGCCGCCGGGCGATGCGGACGCGCTGGCCGCGGCGGTGCGCGCCTGCATGGACGACCCGGAGCGGAGGCGCCGCTACGGCCTGGCCGGGCGCGAGGACGTGGCGGCGGGGTTTTCCTGGCCGGTGATCGTAGACAGATTGGCGGGCCTGTACCACGAGGTCGCCGCGCGCTCCGGGGGACGGGGCCGCGGCGCCACCGCTGCATGAGCGAATGACGGAGCACGAGCGCAGGGACACGACGACGCTGGATCTCCCGGCCTCGGCCGGGGTGGAGGAGCCGCGCTACCTTGCGCTGCTGGAGAGCGACCGCGAGCGGTGGTGGCAGTCGGAGAACTTCGACAAGTGGAAGAGCCACTACGTCAGCGAGTACCCGCGCGGCCGCTTCATCCTCGCCACGCTGCGGCGCTACCTGCCGGGGTGGGATCCCGCCGGCGCGCGGATGCTGGACGTGGGGTGCGGCGACGCGGGGGTGCTGATCGCCTTCGCGGAGGCGGGCGCGGAGGCGAGCGGCATCGAGCCGTACGAGCGCAGCGTGGAGCGCGGCCGGGTGCGCGCGGAGGAGCACGGCGTGCGCGCGGACATCCGCGCGGGCGTGGCCGAGGCGCTCCCCTTCCCCGACGCCGCCTTCGACCTGGTGACGCTGGACAACGTGCTGGAGCACGTGCAGGACCGCGACAGGACGCTCGCCGAGATCCGCCGCGTGCTCAAGCCGGACGGCATCCTGTACCTGGTGACCCCCAAGCCGTTCGCGCTCTACAGCCTGTGGAGCGACCCGCACTACTCCATGGCCGGCCTGGTGCTGATGCCCCGCCCCGTGCAGGTGTGGTACTTCGAGCGCCTTCGCGGCGGCGGCAGGGGCGAGTACGGGGTAGGCGTGATCCCCACGCGCCGGGGCGTGCTGCGCATGCTGCGCCGCCACGGCTTCCGCTCGCTGGTGCCCCCGCGCGAGCTGTGGATCAACTACCTCCGGGAAAAGATCAGCCGCCCCGGCGAGATGAGCACCGGCCTGAAGCGCAAGGCCGCGGGCTGGGTGGCCCGCCAGCGCTGGCTGACGGAGAACCCGGCGATGCGCGCGGCGTGGGACGTGGGGATCGGGAGCAACTTCTTCATCGCGCGGCGGCTGCCGTGAGGAACGGCAGGGGACAGGTTACAGGGGACAGGGGACAGCCTGCAACGGCGACCCCCTCCCCCGGCCCCTCCCCGCAAGGGGGAGGGGAGAACGACGGAGTGCCGGGGCAGGCTCCGGTGCGAGGGCGACCCCTCACCCCCCGGCCCCCTCTCCCA
>JBFMFL010000041.1:0-34505 GCA_040752145.1 Gemmatimonadota bacterium | reverse complement strand
CGCCGCCCCGCGGCCGCGGCGCTCGCGGCCGCCGCGGGCGCCGCGCTGGGGCTGGGGGAGGCGGAGCGCGGGCGGCTGGTGGCCGGGCTGTGCGCCGCCGCCGGGGCCACGGGGATGGTGGGCGGGCAGCTCCTGGACCTGGAGGGCGAGGGCGCCGCGCTGGACGCCGCCGCGCTGGAGCGCATCCACCGGGCCAAGACCGGCGCGCTGCTGGCCGCCTCGCTGCGCCTGGGGGCGCTGGCGGCGCGCGGGAGGGCGGAGCAGCTCGACGCCCTCACCCTGTACGGGGAGGACCTGGGCCTCGCCTTCCAGATCGTGGACGACGTGCTGGACGTGACCGTGCCCTCGCACGCGCTGGGGAAGACCGCCGGCAAGGACGAGTCCGTGGGCAAGAGCACCTACCCGGCGCTCTTCGGGGTGGAGGGGGCGCGGCGGCTGGCCCGCGCGCGTGCCGACGAGGCGCTGGCCGCGCTGGCGGGGGCGGGGATCCGCTCGCCCGAGCTGGAGGCGCTGGCCGCGTACGTGGTGGAGCGGGAGCGGTGAACGAGGCCCTGCGCCCGCTGGTCGCCTGGAACCCGCCGCTGGCGCTGGCGCTCCTGGCGATGCTCACGGCGCAGGGCTTCAAGTTCGCGTGGGCCCTGGCGAAGCGGCGGCGCGCCGACTTCACCCGGCTGGTGGGGACGGGCGGGATGCCCTCGGCGCACGCCGCGTCGGTGACGGCGCTGTCCACTTCGGTGGGGCTCGCGGAGGGGTGGCACTCCACCCTGTTCGGCATGGCGGCGTTCTTCTCGCTGGTGATCATGTACGACGCCACCGGGATCCGCCGCGCGGCGGGGATGCAGGCGCGCATCCTCAACCGCATGTTGGAAGAAATGCACGATCTTCATAAATTGAAGCCCGAGCGGCTCTCCGAGCTTCTTGGACACACGCCGCTCGAAGTGCTGGTCGGTGCCGTCTACGGAGCGCTGCTGGCGTTCGCGCTCCATCCCTGAAAGTCGAAGGAAAGGGCCCCGTGTCGATTCTCGACTCGATCCACTCGCCCGCGGACGTCCGCGCGCTCCCCGAGGAAAAGCTCGCGCCCCTCGCCGACGAGGTGCGCGGCCGGATCCTCGACATCGTGTCCGAGCACAAGGGCGCCCACTTCGGCTCCAACCTGGGGACGGTGGAGCTGACCATCGCCCTGCACCGCGTGTTCGAGACCCCGCGCGACCAGCTCATCTGGGACGTGGGCCACCAGGCGTACCCGCACAAGATCCTCACCGGGCGCAACGAGCGGATGCCCAGCATCCGCCGCCGGCACGGCCTCAGCGGCTTCCTGCGGCGCGACGAGTCGGAGTACGACGTGTTCGGCGCCGGGCACGCGGCCACCTCCATCTCCGCGGCCTGCGGCATCGCCGCCGCGCGCGACCTGCGCGACCAGGACTTCGAGGTGATCGCCGTCATCGGCGACGGCTCCATGACCTGCGGCCTGGCCTACGAGGCGCTCAACAACGCGGGCCACACCGACCGCGACCTGATCGTCGTCCTCAACGACAACCAGATGTCCATCTCCCCCAACGTGGGGGCGCTGCACAAGTACCTGGGGATCCACAAGAAGCTCACCGACATCCGCACCTCGCCCCTCTACAACCGGGTGCGCGAGGAGGTCAAGAAGCTGGTCCACGCCGCCCCGCGCATCGGCACGCTGGGCGAGATGATGGAGCACTTCGCGGTGCGCGCGGATGACGCGGTCAAGGGGATGTTCGTCCCCGGCATGCTCTTCGAGGAGCTGGGCTTCCGCTACGTGGGCCCGGTGGACGGCCACGACGTGGACCAGCTGGTGGAGACCTTCCAGGCGGTGCGGGGGATGAAGGGGCCGCGCCTGGTGCACGTGGCGACCACCAAGGGCAAGGGCTTCGCCCCCGCCGAGGCGGACCAGGTGAAGTGGCACGCGGCGGCGCTCTTCGACAAGGCCACCGGCGCGCCGCTCAAGAAGTCGGCCGCGGGGCTGCCGCGCTACCAGAACGTGTTCGGCGAGGCGCTGACGGAGCTGGCCCGCGAGCGGCCCGACGTGGTGGCGATCACCGCCGCCATGGCGACGGGCACCAGCACGGACGTGTTCGAGAAGGCGCACCCGGAGCGCTTCTTCGACGTGGGGATCGCGGAGGGGCACGCGGTCACCTTCGCCGCGGGGCTGGCGACGCAGGGGATCCGCCCGGTGGTCGCCATCTACTCCACCTTCCTGCAGCGCGCCTACGACTCCATCGTCCACGACGTGGCGCTCCAGGACCTGCCGGTGGTGTTCTGCATGGACCGCGCGGGGATCGCCGGCGACGACGGCCCCACGCACCACGGCGGCATCGACATCGCCTACATGCTGGCGATTCCGGGGATGACCATCACCGCGCCCAAGGACGGCGAGGAGATGGTGGCGCTGCTGCGCTCGGCGCTGGACCACTCCACGGGCCCCTTCGCCATCCGCTGGCCGCGCGACGCGGTGCCCGCGGCGGTCCGCCCCGCGGCGGAGATCCCCGCGGTGCCCTACGGCACCTGGGAGACGCTGCGGCAGGGGCGCCGGCTCGCCATCCTCGCCATGGGGAGCATGGTGCTCCCGGCGCTGGCGGCGGCGGAGGCGCTGGCGGCGGAGGGGATCGCGCCCACGGTGGTGAACGCGCGCTTCATCAAGCCGCTGGACGAGGACGCGCTGGCCCGCCTGTTCCCGGCGCACACGCACGTGCTGACGGTGGAGGAGGGGACGGTGGCCAACGGCTTCGGCGCGTACGCGCGGGCGCGTATCGGCGAGGGGTGGCCGGAGGTGCGGGGCGCCTCCCTGGGCCTGCCGGACGCGTTCGTGGAGCACGGCGAGCGGGCGGAGCTCCTGGCGGAGGCGGGGCTGACGGCGGAGGGGATCGCGGAGCGCGCGCGCACCCTGCTGGGCGAGTCGAAGCGCAAGCCGCTGCTGGAGAGTGCCTGAGGTGGGGCCCGGCGCCCCCGCCGCGCGCGTGGGCGTCGTCGGGCATGCGCGCTACGAGCAGCTGGAGGCCACCCTGGGGCGGGTCCGCGACTACGCGGACCGCCGCGGGGTGGCCTTTTTGTTCGAGGAGGAGCTGCTCGGCACGCAGGGGATGGCGGGGGCGGACGTGCTCCGCCCGGAGGACCTGCCGGACCTGGACCTGCTGCTCACCCTGGGCGGCGACGGCACGCTGCTGCGCGGGGCGCGGCAGGTGGCGCGGCACGGCACGCCGGTGCTGGGGGTCAACTTCGGGCACGTGGGGTTCCTGACCTCGGCGGCGCCGGAGGAGCTGGTCTCGGCGCTGGACCAGGCGCTCTCGGGCGACATCTGGCTGGACGAGCGGATGATGCTGGCGGTGCGCGCGGAGTCGCCGGACGGCGCCGTGCGCGGGGAGTTCCTGGCCGTCAACGACGTGGTGCTCCACAAGGGCGGGGTGGCGCGGATGATCCGGCTGGCGGTGCGCGCCGACGGGCACGAGGTGGGGAGCTACAGCGCGGACGGGATCATCCTGGCGACGCCCACGGGCTCCACGGCGTACTCGCTCTCCGCCGGCGGGCCGGTGGTCGCCCCCTCGGTGGACTGCATCATCGCCACGCCCATCTGCCCGCACACGCTGGCGGTGCGGCCCCTGGTGCTGCCGGCCTCGGAGACGGTGGCGGTGGACGTGCTGACGCCCTCCGGCGAGCTGCTGCTGACCATCGACGGGCAGGAGGACGCGCACCTGGCCCCGGGCGACCGGGTGGTGGTGCGGCGGGCGCCTTGGCCGGTGCGGCTGGTGCGGTTCCCGGGGCAGACGTTCTTCTCGACGCTGCGGCGGAAGCTGGGGTGGGGGGACCTGGTGGAGCGGGCGCGATGAGGCCGTGAGTCGGGCGCCCGAAGCCGGCACCCGTGCCTCGCTGCCGGGAAGGCTGGTCCGGAGCGGAGGCCGATGGTTCCGGTACGTCGTCCTGCGCCGTGGAATCCGCTCGGAGCACCGCGGCGTCCCCCTGGTGATGCACCGCGCCGGACCAGGTCACGTGCAAGCGTGCCTGGACAAGGTGCGCGCCGCGCTGGACGTGATCGCGGAACACGACCCGGACAGGCTGAGGGAGCTGCGTGAGCGGTTCGACGTGGTCCTGATCTGGTACGGGCCGGCGCCGGCCGCCGGGAGCTACCTGCACTCACGACGGCTCTGCGAGCTGAACTGCGAGTACGTCGAGAAAGCGGAGACCGAGCCCGCGCGCGTGGCGATGACGCTCGTCCACGAGCTGGCGCACGCCCGGCTCATGAGCACGGCGGACCCGAGGCGGCCCATGAGCCTTCCCCAGGCCGAGTGGCTGTGCATCGGGGCCGAGGTGGCCTTCGCGAAGAAGCTCCCGGGCGCGGAGCACCTGGTGTCGGCGGCCCAGAGACGATTGGACCGCAGGCCGGAATTCTATTCGCCCGAGGCACACGCCCAGCGCACGCTCGAGGCTCTCCGAGCCCTCAGCCCTCCCGGGTGGCTGATGCGGCTGGCGGAGCGCATGTACGAGCGCCGCTTCGGCCGTCCGTCCGGAAGTGCCAGGCCCGACTCACGCGCCTGACTTGTGCGACTCTGGCGCCATGCGGCCCTCCACGTGCCGTCTGCGCCCGTGCGGTTCGCGGGGCAGACGTTCTTCTCGACGCTGCGGCGGAAGCCGGGGTGGGGGTACCTGGTGGAGCGGGCGCGGTAGCTCGGGAAGTCCCGGACACCGGCTGCAACCCGGAATCCGTCCAGTGCCGGTGCCGGGCTTCCGGTGCTTGAACAGCAACGGTCCTGTACGACATCCGGCGTGTCGTCCCGAGGCGGTCCACTTTACACGACAGTCAGGCTTCCCGAATGACCATGTACCGATTGCGGCCCGTATGTGCGGTGCTCCTGCTGGCGCTCACGGGTTGCCCCGAGCAAACCGCGGTCTGGGTCGGTGAGGGCTCGTCCGCGCGCGACCTGACCCTCGTGTTCGGCCGGGAGCGTGGCGAGGAGGAACGGATCTCGGCTCACGTCCAGATGGCCCGCTGCGAGGACCGGGACCGGAGCCCTTCGGATGCCACGGTCGTGTGGGCGCTCCAGATCGACACCTCCCGCGTTACGTACGGCCAGACGGGCCCGGGGATCACGGATGCGAGCCCCGCGCGGCCACTGACCGCGGGATGCTACTACGTGGGAGTGTCCGGGACCGGACACGTGGCCTTTTCGGTAGACTCGCTGGGCCGGGTGGCAGAACTCGACTCCGTTCCACCGGTGCCAACAGGCCGCTGAACGAGGGGCATCGCTCCTGGCTCGCGAGAGCCGACCGCAGGGAGCCCACGCCCGGTCCGCTCCGCGAGGTCAAGTACCGTGCGGGCCGGCGGCCGGTTTGGCTCCCGGGGCAGACGTACTTTTCCACGCTGCGGCGAAAGCTGGGGTGGGGGTACCTGGTGGAACTCGCGGTGGTGGGGTGACGCCGGATATCGGCTGTTATCTGGAATTTGTGCAACGCAGGACGGCTGGGCGCTAAGCGTTTGACAAGCGGTGGCTTGAAAAGCGCGCAGCGCTAGTCTGCTCCAGTGCGTCTTCACAGTCAGAGGGAATTGAGGCATGCGACTGCGCGAGGATGCTGAACAGATTGCGGAGGCGATCCGGCAAGATGTGGGTAGCTCTCGCTCCGCGACGAAGCGGCTCAAAGTTCGGTCGCTCCTTCGTAAATTCGGCTACCTTAAGCGATCCGACAGCAACACCGCCGAGATCACGCAGCTTCTCAGCGGGCGTGGAGTTTCGATCAATCCACCGATTGTGCGCCTCGGCAACGATTGGGAACTCAGCACGGAGGATTGGGTCTACCTTTCGACCGAGCAACAGAGCGCTTTGCCATCGTCCTTCAGTGCAGGATCGGCAGTTGTGCCACCGGCTGACTGGAACAGCGATGAATGGTTCGACCGCGTGACAGACAAAGCTCTGCGGACCGAAAAGGAGGTCGAAATCAAATTCATCGTTCCCTTGCTGAGCAGGCTGGGGTATTCCGAGGACGATCGGTACGACGGCATGCCGGTGCCCGCCGCACACGGATCCAGATCAACAATCCTGGTCATCGACTTCGCCCTGTTCAACAGCGATCTCGAAGCGCTCCGGAACCAGCCACTCCTGACGGTTGAGGCAAAGCGGGAGCAGCGCCTCGCGAAAGCCAAGGAACTCTTGAGCGCACACAACCAGGCCAAGAGCTACAGTCTTTGGACACAATGTGATTTCTTCCTCGTAACCGACAGCCGGGCCATACAGGTGTTTCACGTCGCCCGGGGTGGCTTGGATGGGCCATCGCCCCTCTTTTCGTGCAGCCGCCAAGAACTCAAGTCGCACTTCGCCGAACTCTACAGGCTCGTGTCGAAGAGCGCGCTCACCCGGCATTACCTCGCCAAGCTGGGTGCAACGGAGGAAGCCAGTTGAATCAGTGGCGCCATCACGCAGCATTAACGAATGCCCTGCAGGAGACATGCAGCCGTCCATATCTGGGCTCGCAGTCGTCTTGTGCGTCAGTCGTGTCGCCGCGCAGATTGCATCCTCGGCTGCACGCGCCTGAGCTTGGGGGCGTTAGCCGGGCGGATGTAGGCTGCCGGTTCGCACATCAACTCTTCTCGTCCAGCGGCTTCGCGTCGCCCCTGTGTACCCGCTCGTAAGCAATTACTTTGCGGTGTTACTCGCTCCTATGGTTCAACATATCGAGTGTCCCCATTGCGGCGCTGTCGAGCACTACCGGAAAGCGAGTGCCGTTCATGAGGCTGGTACTACGGCTCTCAATGGCACGCTCGACAGCCCAGGGGAGCTGAAATTCAGCACGAGCGGCGTTTCTCTGGAGGGTGGAAGCGAGGGTAGGCTCTCCGGCACAGGCCAGACGCTACTTGCAAAGCGAGCAGCTCCTCCGGAATCGCCCGTCCAGCCTTTCGTCGGCTGCTGCGGAGGTTGTTTGCTACTGCCCGGCATTGTCCTGCTGATCGGAACTGGCCTCGGAGCCGTTTCACTCCTCCTTGTCGGAATCGGGATCCTGCTCCTCGTGGTTCATCAGCAGGCAACCCGCACTCTCGAAGTTGCCCTTCAGCGGCACCAAGAGGAAATGACGAAGTGGAATCGTCTCTGGATCTGCACTCGTTGCGGAGAGAGCAGCTACCGGCCCGGATCCTGAAGTTTACCTCTGCCAGGCCGGCCTAGACTAACATGACTCGGGCGCGAACGCGGCCTAACAATCGGCTGCAGCGGATTCGGGGCCGTCCAGGGTTTCACCGGACGACAGACTTGCGAGCCGGCCCCGCACCGCTGACACTTGTGTCGTTAGGCGCCTGCACCGTGAGGACTTGGTGCGCATCGGTGCGCAGGTTACGATTCGGGTGTGCCGCGGCGCCCGGAGCGCGCCAGCAGGCCGGAGCAGCGGGTTCGACTCCCGCCCAGAATCAAGGGGCTCCGGACCTGGCGCTGGGGTTCAAATCCCGACGCGGCATCTCCATTGACTGCGCTTCTGGGCCTGCACTCCAGCGACTTTCTGGAGCCCTGGCCCGAGCCGAGCCCCGAGAGCATTGATGCGCACCTCTGCCGTTCCCTCCCGTGGAGCACTCGTTCGAGACCTGCTCATTTTCCACCTGAAGCTCTGGCTCGATGGGCTCAAGGACATCGTTCTGCTGCCCCTTTCGCTGGTAGCCGCAGGCGTAGATTTCGTCTTCCGAACACGCCTCTTCTATGGCCTGGTCAGGGTCGGTGAGCGCTTCGATCTGTGGCTCAACCTCTTCAGTGCTGCCAAGAGCGCAGAACAGGAGCGGGAGGGTCTGTTTGGCGCGAGCCGGGCTGGAGACTCCACGCTGCTGGGGCAACTGGAGCAGCTTCAAGGGGGTGAACCCGCATCCGCCGCGAAAGCCGCTCCTCCCCGCGCTTGACGACTGCGCTGCAAGCGACGTGCGACCAGCGATGCTTTCTCGCCTGGTGACTGCTGCGCCAGCCGCCGCGCTCCGGGATCGCGGCTCGGCCGCGCGCACCTGAGTTTGAGGGCGTTCGGCGGCTTGCCTGGGTTGTGGAGCGCGGTAGTACCCTGGGAGTCGATGGGAGAGACTATGGGTAGGCTCTCACCGGCGGCACGCCCTGTTCATCTGTGGCGGCTTGCCGACTTCGGCAGCATCTCGCGGCGGAGGTGAGGATGGGGGACACTCAAATTCCGGTTAGTGCCCTTCGGCCGGTCGTGATCCAGTTCGAAGAGGACTTCTACGAGTTGGCGGTTTGGCTCCTGAGGCATGACGTGCACAACTCCACCCGAGCTACAACGCTGCGCCACACCGTCCATGGCGTGGCGACTGCCTATGAATATCTGACCCACGTACCCCGGGAGGAAGTGCTCGCCCGCGTACGGCGTTTGCAGCTTCCAACAGGGGCGACAGTCGAACCAGAGTGAGTCCGCCCTTGTTCTTCGAGCGCACGCCGGCGCAGTCGCTCCCCGCCGTCAACAGATCGCTGCAGGCGACGTGCGGCCGGGCAGAGGCGCTTCTGGGCGACGTGGCGTGAGCGAAACGCGGCACGTCCTCCTGGACAAGTGCGTGCTCAGCAGACTCAGGTCGGGCTGACACCCTGCGCGGTGCTTTCCACATACAGTACACGTGCAGTCACTTCCGGAGTGCCCATGCAGAAGAAGCTCACGATCAACGTGGACGAAACCGTCTACGACGGGCTCTACCGAGTCGTCGGCCCCCGACGCATCAGCCAGTTCATCGAAGATCTCGTCCGGCCGCACGTTGTCGAGCAGGACCTATTGGACGCGTACGCCCGGATGGCTGCGGAGGAGGCACGCGAGGCGGAAGCCGAGGAGTGGTCCGACACTCTGCTGCCCGCCGTAGCCGATGAAGCGCGGTGAGGTCTGGTGGGTCAGCTTCGACCCGTCCGTCGGCGGTGAGATCCGCAAGCAGCGCCCCGCCGTCATCGCCAAGTCCGTGACAGAGAGAGAAGAATCGTGCAGGAAGGTTCCGAGACGGGCGAGGCGTGGCCCAAGCTCCTGTTCGTGTGCAGCGCCAACAAGCTCCGCAGCCGCACCGCGGAGGAGATGTTCCGGGGCATGCAGGGCTTTCACGTGCGCTCACGCGGCACCGAGCCGGACGCCCGCATCCGGGTGACCGCCGGTGATATCGGATGGGCCGACATCGTTTTCTGCATGGATAAGCGGCACCGGGACCGGCTCCGCCAGAAGTACCGGCAGGAGTGCGACGGCAAGCGGATCGTCTGCCTGTTCATCCCCGACGAGTACGACTTCATGGATCCGGCACTGGTCGAGGTGCTCAAGGCACGGCTCCGGCAGCACGTTCTGGTTCCCGCATGGCACGGCGCCGATTCCGCAGATGGTGCTGCTGAGCTTGGGGGCGCCAAACGGCGCATCGTTCATCCCGAATACTTTCATCGTCGCATGCGCGCACTCGCAGCAGGCTTTCTCCCGTCATTTCGAGCTTTTGGACGTGTCGCCCGGGTGTTTCCCGGGAGGATGACGGTTGCCGTCGCCGTTCTTGCTGGATCTCTCCTGGCCTCGTGCGGCGACTCGACGGGACCGGGAGAGTCATATCGAGCAGAAATGACGGAGCTCATCTTCGGGCTCGACGGGGCGGCGAAGTACGCGAGCGTGCTGGTCACAAACCGCGGCTCGGCGAGCCTCCCCGCCGGCATCGTGCGCATGAGGTTTCTGCGGGGCACGAGCGTGCTCGGGAGTGGAGAGACCAACCTCAAGGCTGCGCTCGCACCGGGCCAGCAGGAGCGGGTGGTGGTCTACTTCCAGGTTCCGGATCAGCCATCCGTAAGTTGCGTCGAGTATGCGCTCGTGGTGAACGGAACTCGCACCGTGGCGGAGGAACGACGATGCTGGTAGCCGCAGCCCGCGTGGTGGCGGTGGCTGCATTCGTGCTGGTCGCCGGATGCAGGGCGGATCGCGCCGCACCGGACGCCGAGGTGGCTGCGGTCCATGACGCGTTCCTGGATGAGCGCTGCGGGTGATGATCGGCCACAGGTCTTCAGCGGACGCCGATCCACGTACACGGTAGTCTGACCGCAACCGGGAGTACTGGCATGTCGGAGCACGGACCCGCCACGCCGCGCCATGCGGACCTCACCGTCGGATGCACGACGCCCATCCTGGGCGTCGCGAACCTGGACGCGAGCCTCGCCTACTATGCCGACGCCCTCGGCTTCGCGCTCGCCTGGCGGCACGGCGACTTCGCCCAGGTGGAGCGCGGCGACGCCGCCCTGATGCTGTGCGAGGGCGACCAGGGGCACGCCGGCACCTGGGTGTACGTGGGCGTCAGCGACGCGGACGCGCTGTATCGCGAGGTCCAGGGGCGCGGGGCCGTCGTGCGGCATGCGCCGACGAACTACCCGTGGGGAGCGCGCGAGCTGCACGTGAGCGACCCCGACGGCCACGTGCTCCGGTTTGGCTCGGACACGGTTCCGGGAGAGCCGCTGGGCGACTGGCTGGACGGTGCGGGGCGGCGCTGGGTGCCGCAGCCCGACGGAAGCTGGCAGCGCGCCGAGTGAGCCGCTAGGCGAGAAAACCTCATCTCTTGGACAGATCGTGAGCAGAAGGCACAGAAGACGGCATAGCCGCCTCGATTCAACCGCTTCATGGCTAGATAGGTCGCCTGTCGCTAAGGTCGCGATTGCAGGGGCTGCTATTCTCGCCTTTCTCCTTTCTACAGCCAACGGGCTTTGGAGCCTCGCTCGAGAATTCGAGGCAAACAGGAGAAAGCCTGGAATCAGCATCGGCGGGCGTACCAGTTACAGCCTTCAGGCTTTCATTCGGCCGAGCCAAATATTCGGAGACACTCATTTTCCGTCGGAGCAAGGGCGTTCACGCGAGGTGGAACGTCCCTGGAAACTGCCCTACTATCCGGTACAGCTACACGCATCTAATCCCACGAACCAGCCAACCTCTATCACTGGTTGCGAGCTGAAAATCACTTTCTTCCAGAGAACCGGCTTCCACACTTCCCTGGCTTACATTGATGAGGCGTCGTTCGAGCGAGATCCTTCTGCCAAGGCCAATCCGGTCCTTCGTCTTGATCCAGGGGAGTTGGAGAGAGTCGACCTGCTGTTTTTCTTCTTGCCAACGCCCGAATTGCAGGCAGTGCTAGAGGACCGAACGACTCAGGCATACACGTTTCAGGTGACCTGTCGCGACGAGAGCGGAGCCAGTATTCAAACGCCTGCGCCACAGGTTCCCACCTGATCGATGTGTTGCTGGCGTAGGTGTCCTCTTGGTTTTATCCGGGATTAGATCTGTCGCGCGAGAGGCCTGCCTTGGCTGAACGCGTTGGCGGTGAACGGAGCGGCTTTATGGTATTGGCCGTTCTGGCTCACCCGTGGGATTCTACTGAAGTGGAATAGCGTCTCTGACGCTCCGTGCCGTCGCCAAGCCTCGCAAAGTGGCAGTGAATTCAGCGTGGAGCATGGTTTCAGCTTTGGGTCGAACTCGACGCCTTGGGGTGCGAAGCGGAGTGGATCCTGTTGCGGCGTTCCTCGCGTGTCAGCCGCTCGTCGAAGTTTATGTCAGTAGCCGCCGGATGTGACGTACTGGCCGGCCTGGTGGTCAATCTGTTTGCCTTTCTACAACGTTGCGTAGCCACCCAAGTCCTTCCGACGCTTTCCCGTGAAAATTTCCTGCTCCGCTCTGCTCGCCCTGCTGCTCTGGTGCGCTCTCCCGGCGGCGTCGCTCGCCCAGGAGACCCCGGGCGCGTCACAGCCCTTCCCGGCCGGGACGCGCGTGCGGGTGTTCGCGCCCGAGGCCTTCCGGAAGCCCGTCGCCGGCCAGGTGAGCCACGTCTCCGGCGACACGCTCTTTCTCGTCGGCCACAGGAACGCCCTCGCCGCGGTCCCGATCGCGGCGATCACCCGGACCGACGTCAGCAGGGGGCGCGACCACTGGAAGGGGGCCTTCAAGGGCGCAGGGATCAGCGCGCTGGCGGGGGGCGGCCTGTTCGGCGTCATCGTCTTCGCGGGCGACCCCAACTGCGACTACTGCCTCCCGGGGCGGGACCTCGAAGCCGCCGCTATCGGCACGGCCGTCGGGGCGGTCCTGGCCGCCCCGGTCGGAGCGTTCTTCGGCGGGATCCTCGGCACCGAGAAGTGGGAGCCGACCTCCGCGCGGTTCGCCCTCGCGCCGCTGACCGATGCGTCGGGAGTGGGCATCCGGCTCACGGTCCGCGTCCCGTAGCGCCCAGGAGACGACGCGCCACCGGATCCCGGCGCGCTCACGGGGCGGACACCGCCTTCTCCATCTCCAGCGCCGCCTCGTTGTCGGTGCGGTGGTAGTAGCCTTCCTTCCTCTCCACCACGGCGAACCCCTCCGACTCGTACAGCGAGATCGCCTCGCGGTTGGACTCGCGGACGCGCAAAAAGACGGCGCGCCGCCCCAGCTCCGCCGCGTAGCGCTCCACCCAGCGCATGGTGAACCGCCCGAAGCCCTGGTGCCGGTGCAGCGGCGAGACGGCCATCTTGTCCAGGTCCACCACGTCGTCCCGGAAGGCGACCAGCAGGTAGCCCACCAGCTCGTCGCCGGAGAAGAGGGCGAAGGCGCGGCGCCCGTCGATGTACTCCCCGAACCGCTCCCGCGACGTCCAGGCGTACTTGAAGGACGACCCCTCCATCCGCAGGACCTCGTCCAGCCGCTCCGGCGTGAGCCGCGCCATGCGCATCCGGATCTCCCCGTCGCGCACCTCGTCCACGGCGATCTTGGCGGCGATGAACGCGCGGGACGCGTCCAGAAACGAGCGGAGCTCTGGGCCGCCCGCGCCCGCGGGAAGACTCCGGTGCAGGCGGTCCAGGATGGTGGCGACGGTGGCGAGCGAATGCCGGTACCCGAAGTCCGTCCGGCAGCACCCCGCGAGCTGCGTCCCCAGCTCCTCCGGGTCGCTCCAGCCGAGCCCCGCCTTCTCGGCCGCGCGCTGGCAGAGGCTGCTGAAGATCCGCTTCTGCTCCGCGTTCCTCCGGTGGACCGCCCCGCCCCTGAACGTGCTCGCCGTCGGGTAGATGCCGTCGTACCTCCCTTCCTTGGCGATGAAGCGGGTCGCCGTGACCGGGTCCGAATACCCCTCCTCGGGGAGGAACACCCGCTTCAGCTCCCCTCCGCCGATCAGGTCCGGCGCGTCCACCAGGTGCGCGATCCGCCGGCGCGCCTGCTCGGTCTCGCCCTTGCGGACCAGTTCGCGGTCCAGGTAGCGGACGTAGGGCTCGTACGGCCAGAGCACGACGTCCCAGTGCGTCCGCGCCACCTCCTTGACCTTGCGGACGTGCTCGCTCTGGGCCCGGCTCTGCGTCGTGTAGTCCTGCGGGGAAAGGCTCCCCGGCCGCCACGCCACCGACACCTGGAAGTCGTCCGCGGCGAAGAAAGGCTCGATGCGCGTCTCGTAGTACTCGTTCGCCGTCCGCAGCTCCACCGAGGCGGGCTTGATGAGCCCGCCCTCGAAGGCGGCCCTGACCAGCCGCGCGGGGAAGAGGAAGGCGCCGTAGCTGTACGTCGTGTCCACCCGCGCGCGCCCGTCGGGGCCCCGGGCCAGCTCGATGGACAGGAAGTCCGCGGTGATCTCGCGGAAGAGCGGGTGGTCCAGCACCTCCACCACGTCGCCCTGGATGATCTCGCGGATCACGTCCGCCCTCACGTCCAGCACCGGCTCGTCGTTCTCCTCCCGCACCGGCTGGCCGTCGGGCCCGCGCATCACGCCGACCTGGGCCTGCAGGTCGATGCGCACCTTGCGGGCGCCTTTCGCCTGGATGGACGGGGCGCTGGAGTAGTAGTGGCGGAGCCAGTGGACCCGGGACACGTCGTTCTCCAGCGCCTGCGCCGCGAGCAGCGCCTCGACCGTGTCGTAGCGGTCTGGGTTGCGGCGGCCGTTGCGGAGGTCCAGGGCGTCCGCCAGGGAAAGGATGGCCGTGCAGAACCGGATCTCGATCCCGTGGCGCTGGTCGAAGTAGGGGTTGTCCCAGTCCCAGCGGCCGTGCCCCTCCGAGATCCGCGCGACCGCCAGCCGCAGCCCCTCGTCCCGGATGCACTCCCGCGGCACCTCGGAGGAGTTCAGGATGTCCTGGGCCGAAAGCACCGCGTGCCGCTTCCTGGCCTCCTCCCGGTCGATCCAGAAGAGCGAGCGCTGGGCCGCGCCGTTCGCCATGCCGATGTCGTGCAGGTAGCAGGCGGCGAGCAGGGCGAACCGGTTCTCCTCGGAGAGCGCCACCGGCTCCAGCAGCTTCGCGGCGTTGCTGGCGACGTGGTCGAAGTGACGCGCGTCGTGCAGCGTGAAGTTGGGGAACCGCTGCGCGATCTCCTTTTCCTTGGCCGCGGCGTACTCCCGGATCCGGTCGATCTGCTTCCGGTAGTCGTCGGAGAGCCGTTCGTAGAGCGGGTTCTGCATGGGCTCCTCCCGGGCGGGTGGAGGGACGCGCCGGAGGCGCGACGGGGGCGGGCCGCCTGCGCCGGTGTGGCAAGCTAGACCCCGTCTCCGGCCCGGTCAACGATCCTCGCCGGGCGGCGGTCTGGCACGCCGGTGCGGGCCGCCGTACGTTCCGGGAGCGCCGACACCCGCACACCTCGACTGCCGCCGCCATGCTGCGCGAGCTCCTGTCCCTGCTGACCCGGCGCGCCCCGGACCGCGCCGAGCACCGCGAGCGCCACGGCATCGCCCTGTCGGTGGACGCCGGGGCGGACGGGGGCGAGGCGGACGCGCTCTGGCGAAAGCTGGATGCCGCGCTCGGCCTGATCGCCGCGCACCGGCCGGTCTGGCTGGCGCGGATGCGCCGGATGGACACGCGCGTGCTCGTCCGCCGCACGCCGGGGACCCGCGCCCGGCTGGTGGACGGGCGCCTGGCGATCCTGGACTCGTACTTCGTCGCCACCTTCCTCCCGGCCCAGGTCGCCGCGTCGCTCGTCCACGAGGCCACGCACGCGCGGCTGCGGTTCTGCGGCTTCGCGACGGAGGCGCTGGGCCTGGCGCGCGAGGAGCGCGCCTGCCGGCGGTCCGAGCTGCGGCTGGGCAGGGTCCTGCTGGCGGCCGGCGTGGAGGGCGCGGCGGCGGTGGTGGAGAGGGCGGAGGCGGCGCTCGCCGCGCCGGACGAGGACGTGGGCGTGGCGGTGGACTGGGGCGCGCTGCGCGCCATGGAGGCCCGGGAGGAAGCGAGGCGGCGCCGGGGGCGGAGCGGGTGAGCGGGGCGCTCCTTGGAAGCCCTCGCGCGAGTCGCTAGATTGCCGTCCGCGGCCGGCGCACCGTCGCATCCCCTCACCCTTTCCACACCGCAGGGACCGCCATGCCAGTAGACCGCGGCGCCATCGACGCCCAGCTCCGGGAGATCGGCGAGGGCGAGCGCTGGTGGGAGCACCGCGAGTTCCGGGACCTCCCCCACATCCTGCACGACGGCGAGCGGATCCGGGGGCTGGTCCGCGGCGCGCTCCTCGGTCCGCGCCCCCGCCTCCGGCCGGGCGGGCCGTGGCTGATCGTGGTCACCGACCTGCGGCTCGTCTGCCTCAAGCAGGAGCGCTTCGCCCGCAAGCAGGTGGAGATCGCCGCGGGACAGATCACCCGGGTACAGGAAGCGAACCGACTCCGTGCCCACCAGATCACCATCACCACCACGCAGCGGCGGGTCCGGCTGCGCATCGCCAAGGCGGACGCGTTCCGCTTCTCGGGAGCGCTGGCGCCGCTCCTCCCCGAAGCGGCGGTGCAGCCGCTGCCGCCCCACCTGGAGCCGTTCGCCTGGATCCCGGGGATGACCACCGTCGCCTCGCTCCCGGGGATCGCCGGGGTCGTCTCGCGGGTGTCCATGCTCGCGCCGCCGGATTACGCCACGCGTGCCCACGTGGAGCGGCTGGAATCCACCGTCGAGCAGCTCCAGCGCGACCTGGAGGCGCTGCGGCAGCAGGTGGCCTTCCTGGAGGACCTGCTCCAGAAGCAGTCGGAGGAGGCGTTCCTCCAGCGCTTCCCGTCCAACCCGTGACCGCGCGGGGCGGCGTGCAGGTGGCGCTGCTGCGCGGCATCAACGTGGGCCGCGCCAAGCGCGTCGCCATGGCCGACCTCCGCGCGCTGGTGCAGGGGCTGGGCTACGGGGACGTGCGCACGCTGCTCAACAGCGGCAACGTGGTCTACTCCGCGCCCGGCGCCGCCCCGGACGAGGCCGCGGCGCGCATCGAGGAGGCGATTCCCGCGCGCCTCGGCGTCACCTCGCGGGTGGTGGTGCTCACCGCCGCCGAGGTGGCCGCCGCCGTCGCGGCCAACCCGCTGGGCGCCGTGGCCGACAACCCCTCGCGGCTGTTCGTCGCCGTGCTCCGCGACCCCGCGGACCGCGCCCGGCTGGAGCCGCTGGCGGGCCGGGACTGGGGCCGCGAGGTGCTCGCCCTGGGCCCGCGCGTGGCCTACCTGTGGTGCCCGGACGGCTCCTCCGGAAGCCGGCTCCCGGAGGAGGTCGGCCGCGCGCTCGGCGACCGGGTGACCACGCGCAACTGGGCCACGCTGACCAAGCTCCACGCGCTCACCTCGGACCCGGCGTAGTCCGCCCGCCACCCGCCGCCGCGGCGATCTCCTCCCTCCCCCCTCCAGCCAAGGATCCATGAGAGCACTCCCGCTGGTCGCCGTCCTGCTCGTCCTGTCGGCCGGCCGCCTCCCCGCGCAGGTGGACGCCGTGGTGCACACCGGCGCGGCGCCGCGCGTCGTCGCCCCCGGGGAAGGGGAGCGGCGCGTGCTCCCGGACGGCCGGCACATCCTCCTCAAGGTGGGGCCGGCGAACACCGGGGCGGGGTACCTGTTCCTGGGCTCGGAAGACCTGCCGCCGGGCACGCGGGTGCCCCGGCACCGGCACGAGCTGGACGAGGAGATCCTGATCGTTCAGCGCGGGCAGGTGGTGGTGGAGCTGAACGACAGCGCGCACACGGCGCCGGCCGGGAGCGTGGTGTTCCTGCCGCCGCGCAGCTGGGTGGCCGTCTCCAACCGCGGCTCCGAGACGGCCACCATCATGTTCGTGTTCCCGCGCGGCAGCGTGGAGCGGTGCTTCCAGTTCATCGGTACGGCCCCGGGCGAGGCGCGCAGGCCGCCCACGCCGCAGGAGGTGGCGGAGGAGCGGCGCGCCTGCCAGATGACCTACCGGTCGCACGGGCACTGACCGTTCCGCCCGATCACGCCGCGGGCGTCCTCTCCGGGTGCCCGGGCTGTCCTCCCGGGAGGGCGCGGACGGAGCGCCCGGAAGGGCAGGTGTTTTCGCGGCAACCCGTTCGCCCGCGGTGTGCGGATTGCGGGCCGAGCCTCGATTCCCGGTCCCTTTTCCCTCGTCCCCGAGAGAGATCCCGTGCAACGCATCGCCCTCGTCATGCTCGCCGCGGCGCTGGCCGGCTGCGCATCGCCGCGCCCCTCGCTGGTCCGGCTGGACCCGGAGACGCGCTCCCCCACCGCCGCCGACCGCGTGGAGGTCCTCGCGGCCAGCCCCGACCGGCCGCACCGCGTCATCGCCCGCTGGAGCGGCAGCGCGCGCGGGACCGACGCGCGGCAGGAGCGGAAGCTCCAGGACCAGGCGGTGCAGGAGGCCGCCCGCCTCGGGGCGGACGCCGTGGTGCTGCGCGTGGACCGCGAGGCGGACGCGCAGCTCCAGGCGGCGGAGTCCGGCGTCGCGGTGGCGTCGCCCATCAGGCGGAGCACGCGGCTGGTGGCGGACGTCGTCGTCTGGCAGCGGTAGGGCGACGATGCCCGGCCGCGCCCTCCTCCGCGTCCTGCTCCTCCTCGCCCCGCTGCTGGCGGCGGGAAGGGCCGGCGCGCAGGAGATGGCGCGGCTGATGGAGCAGGCGTCCGCCGCCGAGGCGGAGGGGCGGCCCGGGGCCGCGGGGGAGCTGTACGAGCGCGCCTTCGCGGTCTCGGGCGAGGAGATGGTGCTCCGCTACCTCGCGGCGCGCGCCTGGGCGCGGGGGGGGGAGGCGGACCGGGCGTTCGCCGCCCTGGAGTCGGTGGTCCGGGCGGGGTGGCCGCACGTGGAGCGCACCCGCGCGGACACGCTGCTCGCCCCCCTGCGCGCCGACCCGCGGTGGGCGCGCCTCATGGCGGAGGCCGGCGCCCGCGCCGCGGCACTCGACACGGCGCTCCGGGCGGAGCTGCTCCGGCTGGCGGAGGAGGACCAGCGGAGCCGCGCCGGGATCGGGACGGTCGTCCGGCGGTACGGGCGCAATTCGCCGCAGGCCGATTCCGCCCTCGCGGCCATGGCCGCCGCCGACCGCCCCGTGCAGGCGCGGCTCCGGGAGATCGTCGCCCGCCACGGCTGGCCGGACCGCCGCCTCGTCGCGGACGACGGGGCGCACGCGGCGTGGCTCCTCCTCCAGCACGCCGACTCCGCCTTCCAGCGGCAGGTGCTCCCCGCCGTGCGGTGCGCCGCGGATGCAGGGCACGGCCGCCGCTCCGACGCGGCATACCTGGAGGACCGCGTGCGGGTCGGCCAGGGGAGGCCGCAGCGGTACGGCACCCAGCTGCGCTTCAACGAGGCCGCCGGGCGGCCGGCGCTGTACCCGATTGACGACGAGGCGCGGGTGGACGAGCGGCGCGCCGCCGCCGGCATGTGCACCCTGGCCGAATACCTTGCGATGCAGGGGATCGAATACCGGGCTCCCGCGCGCCGCGATCCCTGAACGGAACTGCCTGGTGACCCGTCTTCCGCTGTCCCTGGTCGTGCTCCTCCTGCTCTCGCGCCCCGCCTCCGGGCAGGAGGGCGCCGTCGTGCGGGGCGTCGTGGTCGATTCGGCCACGGGAGCACCGGTCGCGGAAGCGCTCGTGGCGGTCGGCGCCGAGCGCCGTACTTCCACCGACGGGGAAGGGAGGTTCACCCTGTGCGGTCTGCCGGACGGGGAGTCAGTGGTGCGGGCACGGACGATCCTGCACGACGAGCGTGAGGAGCCCGTGGTGCTTGCGTCGGGCGACACGGCGCGGCTTACGGTGGCGCTCCGCAGGTCCGGTGTGATCCGGATCAGTGACGGCAGCACCATACCGCCGGAAGGGGTGCTGATCGTGGACGGCGTGCGCGTGTTCCACTCGTGGAGCGGCTGCGAGACGGCGCCGCCGGGCATGCCGCTGTGGCCGCCGCTCGACTCCGACCAGATCGACAGCGTCGAGGTGATGAAGGGCCGGCAGGCAGTCGCCCGCTACGGTCCGGAGGCGAAGCACGGGGCGCTGGTGATCACGACCAAGCGGAAGGCGGTGCGGCCGGCCCCCTGAGTCGGGGGACCGGACAGGCGGGAACGGCCCCGAACGAGATGCGTTCCGGGCCGTTTTTCTTTTTCGAAGGCTGGCGAGCCATGGACATCCGACGCGCGACGCCCGAAGACGTGGATCTGCTGTTCGACATCCGCACCTCCGTGCGGGAGAACCACCAGTCCCGCGAGGAGCTGGCGTCCATCGGCGTCACGCCGGAGACGGTGGCGGAGATGCTGCGCACCACGTCGCGCGCCTGGGTGGCCGAGCTGGACGGCCAGTCGGTGGGGTTCGCCATGGCCGACGCCGCCGAGGGGACGGTGTTCGCGATGTTCGTGCGCCCGGGGTGGGAGGGGCGCGGGGCGGGGCGGGCGCTGATGCGGGAGGCGGAGGCGTGGCTGTTCGGCGAGGGGTGGGAGGAGATCTGGCTGCTCACCGGGCGCGACCCCGCGCTGCGCGCCAACGGCTTCTACAGGCGCCTGGGGTGGACCGCGGCGGAGTGGTGCTCGGACGGCCAGGTGAAGTACGTCAAGCCGAAGCCGGCGGCGTAAGCCGGCCGATCCCGCCCTTGCACGGCGGGGAGCGCGTCCGCAGCTTGGGGCGTCCGTCGAAATCCCGTCCCCCGGCCCGGAGCCTCCATGAGCGAGCACGTCGTCGTAGAGACCCGCGACGCGGTCGTGCGCGTCCGCCTCGACCGTCCCGAGAAGAAGAACGCGCTCACGCTGGAGATGTACGCCGCCATGGCGGACGCGCTCCTGGCCGCCGGCGAGGACCCCGCCGTGCGGGCCGTGCTGATTACCGCCGCGGGCGACGCCTTCACCGCCGGCAACGACCTGGGCGACTTCCTCCAGCGCCCGCCCACGGACGAGAGCAGCCCCGTGCTGCGCTTCCTCGACGCCCTGATCGGCTCGCCCAAGCCCGTGGTGGCCGTCGTGCAGGGGCTGGCGGTGGGCGTGGGCGCCACCCTGCTGCTGCACTGCGACCTGGTGTACGCCGGGCCGGGCGCGCGCTTCCACCTCCCCTTCGTGGGCCTGGGGCTGGTGCCGGAGGCGGGCTCCAGCATGCTGCTGCCGCAGCGGGTGGGGCAGGCCCGCGCCGCCGAGATGCTGCTGCTGGGGGAGCCGTTCGGGCCGGAGGAGGCGCTGGCGATGGGGATCGTGAGCGCGGTGTTCCCGAGCGAGGAGTTGTCCGCGCGGGTGGAGGAGCGCGTCCGGCGCCTTGCAGCGCAGCCGCCCGCCGCCGTCCGCATCACCCGCTCGCTGATGCGCCGCGCCGACCGCGCAGCGCTCCCGGCGCACATGCGGGAGGAGTCGGCGGCCTTTTTGGAGCGGCTGCGCTCTCCCGAGGCGCGGGAGGCCATGCAGGCCTTCATGGAGCGCCGCCGGCCCGACTTCTCCCGCTTCCGGTAGCCGCCGGTGCGGCCCCGCGTGACGCCCGCGTGGGAGGCCTTCCAGGAGGCCTCCGAGGCGTGGCGCAGGGACGTTCACGACCCGGAAAGGGCGGCGGCGCTCGCCCGGGCACGGGTGGCCCTCGACGAGGCGCTGGTGGACGTGCTCGCGCGCGTCCCCTATCGCACCCGGCGCGTGGCGGAGCTGCGCCCTGGTCGCGACGGCGGGCTGGTGCACCTGGCAGTCAACGGCGACGCCGCGATCGGGGGATGGCATCGCGCCGCCGGGCAGACGCTCTGCGGAACCCCGCCCGGCCGCTTCGCCGGCGACCGCGCGGTCAGCTGCGCGGCCTGCCTTCGCCTCCTGGACCGGCACGTGGACCTGGAGCTGGACCCGCCGGAGCTGGCGCTGTTCTGAGTCGGCGGCCGGCGGGGCTTCAACCGGATGTGGATACGGGCGCGATCCTGTGCTATTTTGTGGTACAACCCTGTGCAGGAGTCGCACGTATGCGAGAAAGCATCTCCGTCAGTCTGCCGGAGGAGATCAAGGAAGCGCTCGACGAACTGTCCGAGGCGGAGGGGGTGACCCGCAGCGAAGTCGTACGTGAGGCCCTGCACGAGTACATCTACGTGCGGCGTCTCCGGAAGCTCCGGAGCCGGCTCATGCCCTACGCGGAGGCGCAGGGCGTCTACACCGACGAGGACGTCTTTCGCGAAGTGTCTTGAGGCTCCTGCTGGACACCAACGTGCTGATCTCCGCGTTCGTGTGCGGGGGGTCTGCCATGAACTGCTGGAGCACTGCGCGCGCGAGCACGAGATCATCGGCTCGCCGGCGATCCTGGCGGAGTTCGAGGAAAAGCTGGTGCGGAAGTTCCGCGTTCCGCCGGACGCTGTTGCCGAGGCGCAGACACTGATCCGGTCGCGGATGCAGATCGTGGAGCCCGCTGCGCTCGATCCGCCGGCCTGTCGCGATCCGGACGACGACTGGGTGCTGGCCGCCGCTTGGGAAGGCGGGTGCGCATGCCTGGTTACCGGCGACCGCGACCTCCTCGTGCTGGAGGAGTTCGAGGGGATCCCGATTCTCCCTCCCGCGGCGTTCTGGAGGTTCGAGGCAGAGCGCCGTGGCCGGGCTTGACCGGACAGAAAAGAGGCCCCCCCGCGCTCTCGCGGCCGGGCCTCCGCCACGCCGGGCTGCGGGCGCGGTCAGCGCGCGCCGACCGCGGCCCCGCCCGCCGTCGTGGGCGCGTAGGTGACGCGGTAGGGCTGCCAGCGCTCCCTGGGGGTGAGCGCCCCGATCCCCGCGCCGATCCCGCCGCCCACCAGCCCCACCCCCACCGCGCCGAGCGCCGCCGAGGTGGCGACCCCGGTGGGGAGGTTGCGGGCGAGCAGCGCGCCCGAGATCACCCCCGCGCCGAAGCCCAGGAACGCCCCCCAGGTGCTCCCCTTGAAGGCGCGGCGGCCGCGGTTCTTGCCCAGGCTCACGTGGGCCGAGTCCACCACCGACAGGTGCAGCCAGCGGTCCGCCGCGGGCTCCGTGGAGGCCAGGTGCACCCAGCCGGAGTCCACCGACACCACCGTGCCGCTGATCTTCTGCTGGGAGAGCGCGGGGGCCACGATGCGCACCCGGGCGCCGGGGACGAGCGGGGCGGTCTTCTGCTGCGCGGCGAGGCCGCAGGGCGCCGCGAGGGCGAGCCCGGCCGCGAGGACGAGAGCGTTCTTCATGGTTCGACGAGGTTGGGAACGGCGGGGCCGCGATGGGGCGGGGAACGGCGGACGGACCGGCTGCGACCCGCCCGCCGGGGAGAGCGGGTTCAATTTACCGGCGCCCCGCGCGGAGTCAATGCCGCCCGCGCCGCCCCACGGGCGATTCCGGGCACGCGGGGCTCACCCCCGCGGCGAGCCGTGCGTACGCGCGAGGTCATTTCCCGGCCGCGAGTTGCAAACACCCGTCGTCGCCGGTAGGTTGCTGCGGACGCCGCAGGGGCGGCGTCCACCGACCCGTGTCCAGTGCCCGACAGGAGACCCATGGCCGAAAGCGCGCTCGCCTCGATCCTCGCCACCCACTCCGCCGAGATCCTCGACGACTGGGTGGGCCGGCAGCAGCAGGGCGCGTCGTTCCGCGCGGACCTGCTCTCCGGCGGCGAGCTGCGCCAGCAGTCCGAGGACTTCCTGCGGCGCTTCCAGGCGGCCGTGGAGCGGGGCGGGGCGGACGAGGTGGACGGCCCGTCGTGGGAGCCGGTGCGGGAGATGCTCGCCACCCTGTCGCGGGCCCGGGCCATGCAGGGCTTCTCGCCCACCGAGACGGCCACCTTCATCCTGTCGTTCAAGCAGCCCCTGTTCGCGCGGCTCCGCGAGGAGCTGGCGGGCGACCCGGCGCGCGTGGCCGAGGAGACCTGGCGCGCCACGGTGCTGCTGGACGGGCTGGCGCTGTTCACCACCGAGACCTTTTTGGCCAGCCGCGAGGACGTGATCCGGCGGCAGCAGCAGGAGCTGCTGGAGCTCTCCACCCCCGTGGTCAAGATCTGGGAGGGGATCGTCGCGGTCCCGCTGATCGGGACGCTGGACAGCGCCCGCACCCAGATCGTCATGGAGAACCTGCTGGAGCACATCGTCCGGCTGTCGGCGAGCGTCGCCATCATCGACATCACCGGCGTTCCCACGGTGGACACGCTGGTGGCGCAGCACCTCATCAAGACGGTGTCCGCGGCGCGGCTGATGGGCGCCGAGTGCATCATCAGCGGCATCCGCCCGCAGATCGCGCAGACCATCGTCCACCTGGGGATCACCCTGGAGGACGTCTCCACCAAGGCGACGCTGGCCGACGCTATCTCCCTCGCGCTCCGGCAGACCGGCTACGGCATCACGCGCGTCGCTTCGCGCGCCTGAGCCATGGAGCGCATCCCGATCCTCAAGCTGGGGCGGCTGCTCCTGGTCACCATCCAGGTGGACATGCACGACCGCCTGGCCCTCGCGCTCCAGGACGACCTCACCGAGCGGATCGCCCAGACCGGGGCCAGGGGCGTCCTCATCGACATTTCCGCGCTGGAGATGGTGGACTCCTTCATAGGGCGCGTGCTCGCCAACATCGCCGCCATGTCGCGGGTGCTGGACGCGGAGACGGTGGTGGTGGGGATGCGGCCGGCCGTGGCCATCACGCTGGTGGAGCTGGGCCTCTCGCTCCCCGGGGTCCGGACCGCGCTCGACGTGGAGCGCGGCATGCAGCTCCTGCGGGTGTCCTTCGACGACGACGACGACGCGGCGGACGGAGCGGGGGATGCCGGTAGAGAAGGGTGACACGCGCCCCATCCGCAACGAGTCCGACGTGGTCGCCGCCCGGCAGGCGGTGCGCGGCTGGGCGGTGGAGGCGGGGTTCTCCCTCATCGACCAGACCAAGCTGGTGACCGCCGCCAGCGAGCTGGCGCGCAACACCCTGGTCCACGGGGGGGGAGGATCCATGCGGATGGAGGTGCTCAGCCAGGCGGGGCGGCGCGGGATCCGCCTCGTCTTCGAGGACCAGGGGCCCGGCATCCCCGACGTGGAGCAGGCGCTCCGCGACGGCTACACCAGCGGCGCGGGGATGGGGCTGGGGCTGGGCGGCTCGCGCCGCCTGGTGAACGAGTTCGACATCTCCACCGGGGCGGGGCAGGGCACCCGGGTGACGGTGATCAAGTGGAAGTGAGCCGCGCGCTGTACATGCCGGTCACGGAGCCCAGCGGGGCCGGGGAGGCCCGGCGCCTGGTGCAGTACCTGGCCGCGTCGCTGGGGATGGACGACACCGACGCGGGGCGCGCGGCGCTGGTGGCCACCGAGCTGGCGGGCAACCTGGTCAAGCACGCCGCCCGCGGGGGGCACCTGCTGGCCCAGCCCGCGGCGTGGAGCGGGGGCGCCGGGGTGGAGATCCTGTCGCTGGACGCCGGCCCGGGGATGGCCAACGTCGCCCGCTGTCTGCGCGACGGCTTCTCCACCGCGGGGAGCCCCGGCACCGGGATGGGCGCGGTCTCGCGCATGGCCGACGAGTTCGACGTCCACTCCGCGCCCGGGGTGGGTACGGCGCTCGCGGCGCGCGTCTGGGCCGGCGGGCGCAGGGACGCGCCCGGGGCGGGGCCGGCCCTCGCCGGGGTCTCCCTGCCCAAGCCCGGGCAGGAGGTGTGCGGCGACGCGTGGGCCGCCTCCGAGCGCGACGGGCGCACGGTGGTGCTGGTGGCCGACGGGCTGGGCCACGGCCCGGACGCCGCGGCCGCCTCGCGCGAGGCGGTGCGCGCCTTCGAGGCGGCGCCCGGCTCCGACCCGGTGGAGCTGCTGGAGCGGGTGCACGCCGCGCTGCGCGCCACCCGCGGCGCGGCGGCCTCGGTGGCGGTGGTGGACCGCGCGGCGCGGAGCGTGCGCTACGCCGGCATCGGCAACATCGCCGCCACCATCCTGTCCGGGGGCGAGTCGCGCAGCATGGTCTCGCTGGGAGGCATCGTGGGTCACGAGGCGCGCCGCATCCAGGCGTTCGAGTATCCGTTTCCTCCCGGCGCGCTCCTGGTGCTGCACTCGGACGGGCTGGGGAGCCGCTGGACGCTGGACCGCTACCCCGGCCTGGCGGCGCGCGACCCGCTGGTGGTGGCCGGGGTGCTCTTCCGCGACTTCGTGCGCGGCAGCGACGACGCCACCGTGGTCGCCGTGCGCGACCGGCCCGCCTCCCGGTCGCTGGCCGGGTCGCAGTGAGCGCCCCCCTCCTCACCCTGGCGGTGCGGCAGGAGCAGGACGTGGTGGCGGCCCGCCAGCGCGCCCGCCAGGCGGCCGAGCTGCTGGGCCTCGACCCGCAGCAGCAGACGCGCCTGGCCACCGCCGTCTCCGAGATCGCGCGCAACGCGTTCCGCTACGCCGGCGGCGGGTGGATGGAGGTGCGGGTGGACGGCGACCCGCCGCGCCAGTCGCTGCGGGTCCGCATCCGCGACGAGGGGCCCGGCATCGCCGACCTCCCGGCCGTGCTGGAGGGGCGCTGGCGCTCGGACACCGGGACGGGGATGGGGATCGTGGGGACGCGCCGGCTCATGGACCACTTCCACGTGGAGTCCGGGCCCGGCGGGACCGTGGTGGAGTTCGGCCGGGCGCTGCCGGCCGGGCGCGCGGCGGGCGCGGCGGAGCTGGCGCGCGTCGCCGGGGAGCTGGCGCGCGGGCGGCCCGGGTCGCCCTTCGACGAGGTGCAGCGGCAGAACCAGGAGCTCCTCCGGGCGCTGGACGAGCTGCGCGCCCGCGAGATCGACCTGCTGCGGCTCAACCAGGAGCTGGAGGACACCAACCGCGGCGTGGTGGCGCTGTACGCCGAGCTGGACGAGAACGTGGCGCAGCTCCGGCGCACCAGCGCGCAGCGGGCGCAGTTCCTGTCGTACATGAGCCACGAGTTCCGCACCCCGCTGGACTCCATGATCGCGCTCACCGGGCTGCTGCTGGCCCGGGTGGACGGCGAGCTCACCTCCGAGCAGGAGAAGCAGGTGGGGTTCGTGCAGCGCTCCGCGCGCGACCTGCTCAACCTGGTGGACGACCTGCTGGACACGGCGCGGGTGGAGGCGGGGCAGGTGGCCATCCGCCCGGCGCCCTTTTCCGTGGCGGAGCTGTTCCGCGCCCTCCAGGCCACCCTGCGCCCGCTGCGCACCCGCGACCAGGTGGCGCTGGTGTTCGAGGAGGCGCCGGGAGTCCCCGAGCTGGACACCGACGAGTCCAAGGTGTCGCAGGTGCTGCGCAACCTGGTGTCCAACGCCCTCAAGTTCACCGAGCGCGGCGAGGTGCGCGTCTCCGCCCGCCCCGGTGAGGCCGGGTGGATCGAGTTCCGGGTGTCCGACACCGGCGTGGGGATCCCCGCCGGGGACCTGGAGCGCATCTTCGAGGACTTCGCCCAGGTGGAGAACTCGGTGCAGCGGCGGGTCAAGGGCACGGGGCTGGGGCTGCCGCTCTCCCGCAAGCTGGCCGGCCTGCTGGGCGGCACCCTCGCCGTCGCCAGCACCCCCGGCACGGGCTCCGTGTTCACCCTCGTCCTCCCGGTGCTCTTCCGGGACCCGGACGCCGCGCCGGCGGACGGCGCGCGGCAGCACCAGCGATCGTGAGATGAGCGGCAAACCGGACGAAGCGCGCGCACGCCAGGGCTCCCCGGCCGGGGTGCTCCCGGAGACGGGGCCGCGCCTGCACGAGGACTCCATCGTGGTCCTCAACGTGGACGACTACGAGGCCGGGCGCTACGCCACCAGCCGCGTCCTCCGCCAGGCCGGGTTCGACGTGCTGGAGGCCGCCTCCGGCGCCGAGGCGGTGCAGCTCGCCACCCGGCAGCCCGACCTGGTGGTGCTGGACGTCAACCTCCCGGACTTCGACGGCTTCGAGGTGTGCCGCCGCCTCAAGTCCGACCCGGCCACGGCCGGGATCCCCGTGCTGTACCTGTCCGCGCTCTACTACGACCTGGAGCACCGCATCCGCGGGCTGGAGGTGGGGGCGGACGCGTACCTCAAGCAGCCCGTGGAGCCGCGCGAGCTGGTCGCCACCGCCCACGCGCTGCTCCGCGCCCGCTACGTGGAGCGCGCGGTGCGGCACAGCGAGGAGCGCTTCCGCTGCCTGGTGGAGGCCACCTCGCAGGTGGTGTGGACCACCGACCCCGCCGGCGAGATCGTGGACGAGCAGCCCTCCTGGACGGCGTTCACCGGGCAGGCCCCGGAGGAGGCGCGGGGGAGCGGCTGGGCGGAGGCCGTGCACCCCGACGACCGCGGGCGCGTCCTGGCGGCCTGGCGCGCCGCCGTCACGGGCCGCGGCCCCTTCCAGGCCGAGTGCCGCCTGCGCCGCCGCGACGGCGAGTTCCGCTCCGTGGCGGTGCGCGCGGTCCCGGTGCTGGAGAGCGACCGCACGGTGCGCGAGTGGGTGGGCGTGGGGACCGACGTCACGGAGCGCATCCGCGCCGAGGCGGAGCGCGACCGCGCCCTGGCCGAGGCCGAGCGGGCCCGCGTCGACGCCGAGGAGGCGAGCCGCGCCAAGAGCGGCTTCCTGGCCAACATGAGCCACGAGATCCGCACCCCCATCAACGCCATCGTCGGCTACACCGACCTGATCGAGATGGGGATCGGCGGGCCGGTGACCGAGCGGCAGCAGGCGCAGCTGGAGCGCATCCGCCTCAGCAGCCAGCACCTGCTGGGGCTGATCAACGAGATCCTGGACTTCGCCAAGGTGGAGTCCGGGCAGATGACCACGCGCTTCGAGCCGGTTCCCGTAGCCGAGGTGGTGCAGGCGGCGCTGGCCCTGGTGCAGCCGCAGGCCGCCAAGGGCGGGCTGGAGGTGGACAACCGCGTGGACGGCGACTGCGCCTTCGGCTTCCGCGGCGACCTGGACCGCGTCCGGCAGATCCTGGTGAACCTCCTTTCCAACGCCGTCAAGTTCACCGAGACGGGCGGCCGCGTGATCGTGGAGTGCGGCGTGTCCGACGTGCCCCGGGGCGGCGCGCGCCTCGCCGGCGAGGGCCCCTGGACCTACGTGCGGGTGCAGGACACCGGCTCCGGCGTCCCCGCCGAGCAGGCCGAGTCCATCTTCGAGCCGTTCGTGCAGGGCGAGACCGGCCACACGCGCACCAAGGGCGGCACCGGCCTGGGGCTCGCCATCAGCCGGCAGCTGGCGCGGCTCATGGAGGGCGACATCACCCTGGAGAGCGTCCCCGGCCAGGGCTCCGCGTTCACCCTGTGGCTCCCCGCCACCGGGCTGGTCGTGGAGGCCGGCGAGTAGACGAGCTGCACTGTATCCCCCTTCCGACCGCTTTGTAACGACACCCCGGATTGGCCCCTGAGGGACCGGTTTTCCGCCGCCCGTGGCAGAAGGTTTGCATAGGCCGAGAGTGTCGGCGAGGGTGCCGGCACGCGCCTCCCGGAGGGCGCGACGGGAAGCGGTAACGCCCGGCGATGGGGGGTACATTGACGTGCAGCAAGACCGCCCGGCTGGAGCGGACACTGGGTGCGGCGACCCGGTTCCTCGAGGAGATGCGCGACGAGATCGAGCGCGCGGCGGCGGACGGCGGCACGGTGCCGCCGCGCCTGAGGAGCGTACACGAGAGGCCGGGGCACGCCACCCCGGAGTACCGGACGCTGGCGATACCGGTGCCGGAGGGGCTGGCGGGTTCGTCGCCCGAGATCCTGTCCGGGGCGATCGCCCGATTCGCGCAGGCGAAGCCCCCGGCGGCGCTGCTGCTGGCGCTGGACCTGGTGCTGGACGCGGGCTCGGGACCCGGTCCGGTGCTGGTGGCGGAGGCCCGCGACGCCTCGGGGACGCGGCTGTTCTGGATGCAGCCGTACCGCGGCGAGGGGGGGACGCTCAAGTGGGACGAGCCGCTGGAGGGCGGGTGGCGCGACCCCGGCGCGGAGGAGATGATCCTGGACGCGGCCTTCCTGGGGGTGCAGGCGCGCCCCTCCCGGCGGGAGGCGCCGGCGCGGGGCCGGCGGCCGGCGGCGAGAGCGGACGCGCGGGAGGACGCGCGCGGCGGGTCGCAGGGTCCGGTGCCGCTGGGGATGGCGGCGGACGGGCGCGACGCCCCGGCCGCCCTGGAGGCGCCGGGGCGGGCCGCGCTTCAGGAGTGATCAGGGGGGCGCTTCGCCTTCAGCTTGTCGAGCGCTTCGCGGCTCGGGGGGGCGCCGAAGCGTCCCTCCAGCTCGGCGTACACGTCGGCCAGGGGGACGCCGCGGGCGCGGAGCAGCACCAGCAGGTGGAAGAGCAGGTCGGCGGTCTCGGAGCGCAGCTCGTCGGCGCCGGGGTTCTTGGCGGCGACGATGGTCTCGGCGCACTCCTCGCCCAGCTTCTTGAGGATCTTGTCCACCCCCTTGTCGAACTGGTAGGTGGTGTACGACCCCTCGGGCCGCTCGGCCTCGCGGGCGCGGACGATCTCCTCGATGCGCGACAGCACGCCGCCGGCGCCGCCGGCGTGCGCCAGCTCCCCGTCCTCCACGCGCCGGTGGAAGCAGCTCCCCTCGCCGGTGTGGCAGGCCGGCCCGGTCTGCGCGACGCGGTACAGCACGGCGTCGCCGTCGCAGTCCACCCGCACCTCGCGCACCTGCTGCACGTGCCCGCTGGTCTCCCCCTTCTGCCAGAGCGCCCCGCGCGAGCGGCTCCAGTAGTGGGCGCGGCCGGTCGCCAGGGTGCGCTCCAGCGCCTCCCGGTCGGCCCACGCCAGCATGAGCACCTCGCCGGTGCCGGCCTCCTGCGCGACGACGGGGACGAGGCCGCGCTCGTCGAACTTCAGCTGATCGATCCAGGACGACATGACGGCTACGGCTGCACGGTTGGGAAGGGCTCGGGGGCGGGAAGCTAGCGGCGCCCGCTCGCGCGGGTCAACCGGGGCGCGCCGGTGAGCGGGGCCGGATCGGTGCACGCGCTGGAGCGCGTGGACGCGTGGCGCGACGGGTGGCGGCGGAGCGGGCGGCTGGTGCTGCTGCTGGACTTCGACGGTACGCTGGCGCCCATCGTGGAGCGCCCGGAGCTCGCCGCCATCCCGCCGCGGACGCGCGCGGCGCTGGACCGGCTGCTGGCCGCGCCCGGGGTGCAGGCGGCGGTGGTGAGCGGGCGGGGAATGGCGGACGCGCGGGAGCGGGCCGCCGTCCCGGGGATCGCCTACGCCGGGAACCACGGGATGGAGATCGAGGGACCCGGGCTGCACCGCGTCCACCCGGAAGCCCTGGCGGCGCGGCCGGAGCTGGAGGCGGTCGCGGCCTCGCTGGCTCCGGCGCTCGGCGAGGTGCCGGGTGCGTGGGTGGAGGACAAGGGGCTCACGCTCAGCGTCCACTACCGGCAGGCGCCCGAGGACCGGGTCGGCGAGGTGCGCGACGCGGTGCGGGCCTCTGTCGAGGGGCGGCCGGGGCTGCGCCTTACCGAGGGGAAGATGGTGCTGGAGGTGCGGCCCCGCGTGGAGTGGGACAAGGGGCGCGCGGTGCTGTTCCTGCTGGACCACCTGCGGCCGCCGGAGGGCGCCCCCGTGCTGTACCTGGGCGACGACACCACCGACGAGGACGCGTTCCGGGCGCTCGCCGGGCGGGGCGGGGCGGGGGAGGGGATCCTCGTCGCCGCGTCGCCGCCTCCGGACACCGCGGCGCGGGCGTACGTGCGGTCGCCGGAGGAGGTCGGGGCGCTGTTCGAGGCGCTGGCCCGGTAGGCGCGTCCGCGGCGCCGTGCAGCGGGCGGTCGGGGTGGGAGTGCTCTCCGGAAAGAGTTAATGCCGCCCCGCCCGGCCACGCCCCAAACTCTTTCCTCCGAGCACCCCCACGCCCTCCCTACCTCGGTCATTGCAGTGACCGCTGTTGCCGTTCTCCCCTCCCCCTTGCGGGGAGGGGTCGGGGGAGGGGGTCCGCCGTTGCCGTTCTCCCCTCCCTCGCTTACGGGGGAGGGGCCGGGGGTGGGGGGCCTGCCGGCCCTGTGGGGAACGCGGCCATGAAAGAACGGAGCGGGCAGCCCCAGGCTGCCCGCTCCGTTCGGTGTACTGCCCGTGCCGTCCGCCGCGGTCGTCAGACCGGGCGGCGGCCGGTGATGACGCGCCAGGCGATCACGATCACCGCGATGATCAGCAGGATCCAGGCGATGTCGGCAAGAGCGCCGATCACGCCGCCCACGCCGAGGAGCGCGACCACCAGGAGCACGATACCGATGATGAGCAGAATGTCCACGGATCACTCTCCGGTCAGGGTTCTATGCCGATTCCAACCTTCTCGACGGTCGTGAGTTAGCAAGCAGCGTGCCGCGCCCGGCGAAACTGCTCCGCGGGCGGCCCCCCCGGTTGCCAGCCCGGCGGGGCTCCCGGTATACTTGCGCCCATGCCGACGCCCATTCTTGCACAGGTTCCCCCCGGGTCGCAGGACCTGCTGGCCGACGACGTCCGCCGCCGCCGCCGCGTGCAGGCGGAGTGGTTCGCCCTTGCCGAAGCGCACGGGTACGGGGAGGTGATCCCCCCCACCTTCGAGTACGAGGAGGTGTTCACCCGCGGGGCCGGGCCCGAGCTGGCGGCGCGGCTGATCCGCTTCGTGGACCGCGACGGGCGCATGGTGGCGCTGCGCGCCGACTTCACCTCGTCCATCGCGCGCATGGCGGGGAGCAAGCTGGCGACGGCGCCGCTCCCCCTGCGGCTGTGCTACGCGGGCAAGGTGTACCGGCAGGAGCCGGAGGGCGGCGGGCGCCGGCGCGAGTCGTTCCAGCTGGGCGCCGAGCTGATCGGCGACGCGGGGCCGGAGGCGGACGTGGAGACCATCCGCATGGCCGTGGCCTTTCTGCGGGGCTTACGCATCCGCGAGTTCCAGGTGAACCTGGGCGACATCCGCTTCATCCGCCCGCTCCTGGCCGGGCTGGAGCCGGACGCGGCGGAGCGGCTGCGCCTTGCAATCGACCGCAAGGACCGCGCGGCGCTGGCCCGCGGGGCGAGGGAGTTCGGCGCGCCGGCGGCGGTGGCGCGGGCGCTGATCGAGCTGCCGGAGCTGATCGGGCGGGGCAGGGTGCTGGAGCGGGCGCGCTCGCTCGCCACCGGCGCGGAGGGGGAGGCGGCCATCGAGCGGCTGCGCGCGGTGGACGCGCTGCTCACCCCGGAGGAGCGGGAGCACGTGGTGTACGACCTGGGCGAGATCCGCGGGCTGGACTACTACACCGGGGTGCAGTGGGAGGTGTTCGTGGCGGGTGCCGGGCGCGCGGTGGGCTTCGGGGGGCGGTACGACCGGCTGCTGGGCCTGTACGGGCCGGACCGCCCGGCGGTGGGGTTCGCGCTGGAGACGGACACGCTGGCGGAGCTGCTCCCCGTGGAGGAGCGGTGAGCGCGCGGCGGCCGCTGCGCGTGGCCCTCCCCAAGGGCCGCATCATGGACGACGCCCTGCGCCTCTTCGGGCGGCTGGGCTCCGGGGTGGAGCCGGCCGTGCTGGAGTCGCGCCGGCTGATCCTCCCCTCGCGGGACGGGCGCTTCGAGTTCCTCCCGGTCAAGAACATCGACGTCCCCACCTACGTGGAGGCCGGCGTGGCCGACGCGGGGGTGGTGGGGCTGGACGTGCTGGGGGAGCGGGAGACGGACGTGCTGCACCCGCTGGACCTGCGCTTCGGCGGCTGCCGACTGGCGGTGGCGGCGCCGGCGGGGACGCCGTACCCGCACCTCCCCGGCGGGGTGACGCCGCGCGTGGCGACCAAGTACGTGGAGTCGGCGCGGCGCTTCTTCGCCTCGCGCGGGCTCCAGGCCGACCTGATCCACATCTCCGGCTCGGTGGAGATCGCCCCGCTGCTGGGGCTCTCCCACTGGATCGTGGACCTGGTGCAGACCGGGCGCACGCTGGAGGAGAACGGGCTGGTGGTGGTGGACGAGGTGTCGAGCTCGTCGGCGCGCCTGATCGTCAACCGCGCCAGCCACAAGCTCCGCCTGGAGGAGCACCAGCGCCTCATCGCCGACCTGGAGCGCGCGCTGGACGGCGCCGGCCCGGCGGCGCCCAACGACCCGCAGACGTGAGAATCCGCACCTTCCGCAGCAGCCCGCCCTTCGCGGAGCTGCGCGAGCTGGCCTCCGCCGCCTCCACCGACGACCCGGAGCTGCGCGAGGCCGTGGCCGGCATCCTCCGCGAGGTGGCGCAGCGGGGCGACGCGGCGCTCCTGGACTTCACCCGGCGCTTCGACCGGCTGGACGCGGCGAGCGTGGCCGAGCTGCGCGTCCCGGCCGAGGAGCTGGAGCGCGCCGCCGCCTCCGTGAACCCGGAGCTGCTGGCCTCGCTGCGCCGCGCCGCCGACAACGTCCGCCGCTTCCACGAGCGGCAGCGGGAGCACGGCTTCACCGAGCTGCTGCCGGACGGCTCGCTGCTGGGGCAGCGGGTCCTGCCGCTGCGGCGCGTGGGGATCTACGTCCCCGGCGGGCGGGCGGCGTACCCCTCCACCGTTCTGATGAACGCCATCCCCGCGGCGGTGGCGGGGGTGGAGGAGATCGCCATGGTCACCCCGGCGCCGGACGGCGAGATCGCCCCGGTGGTGCTGGCCGCCGCGCACGTGGCCGGGGTCACGGAGGTGATCCGCGCGGGCGGGGCGCAGGCGGTGGGGGCGCTCGCCTTCGGGACGGAGAGCGTGGGGCGGGTGGACAAGATCGTGGGCCCCGGCAACAAGTGGGTGGCGGAGGCCAAGCGGCAGGTGTTCGGGCGGGTGGACATCGACATGGTGGCCGGCCCCTCGGAGATCCTGGTGATCGCCGACGAGCTGGCGGACGCGCGCCACATCGCCGCGGACCTGATCGGGCAGGCGGAGCACGACCCGGACGCGATCTCCTGGCTGGTGACCACCTGCACCGCGCACCTCACGGAGGTGCCGCGCGAGATCGAGCGGCTGCTGGAGGCCAACCCCCGCCGCGAGACCGCGCGTGCGGCGCTGGAGGCCAACGGCGCGATCGTGCAGGTGCCCGACCTGGGCGCCGCCGCGGAGCTGGCCGACCTGCGCGCCCCGGAGCACCTGGAGCTGCTGGTGCTGGAGCCGCTGGCGCTGGCCGGGCGCATCCGCAACGCGGGGGCGATCTTCTTGGGGAGCTGGTCGCCGGAGCCGGTGGGCGACTACTTCGCCGGGCCCAACCACGTGCTCCCCACCGGGGGGACGGCGCGCTTCGCCTCGCCGCTGGGGGTGTACGACTTCGTCAAGCGCACCAGCCTGATCGGCTACTCGGCCGAGCGGCTGCGGCGCGATGCGGCGGACGTGGTGCGCCTGGCGGAGTCGGAGGGGCTGCACGGCCACGCCGAGGCGGTGCGCGTACGCCTGTAGACGCGGGCGCGGAGGTTGCGGGCGGGGTCCGCCCCCTGGTTCGCCGTACGATGCTTCACACGGGAGGTTCAGATGGGCCGTTTGCTGGGCTCGGTCGCGGTGGTGCTGGCGGTCCTCGCCGCGCTCGCTATGACGGGCCCGATCCGCTGAAGGCGCCGGAAGGAAAACAGGGGAGGGGCACCGCGGCCGCGGTGCCCC
>JBFMFL010000409.1:0-5283 GCA_040752145.1 Gemmatimonadota bacterium | reverse complement strand
GGCGGTGGCGGCGGTCGCCGTGGCCGCCACCTTCGCGGGGCGGTACGCCTCGCTCGCCGCGGCGCCCCCCGGGACCGGGGGCGTGGGCCCGGGGGGTGTTGCGCTGTACCGGCACCTGCGGGAGCACACCCCGCCTGATTCGCGCTTCATGGCCGTCCGCCCGCGGGCGCTGGCGCTGTACGCGCGCCGCGCCGCCACCCCGCCGCCGCGCCGCGCCGCGCCGGACACCGCCACGCTCGCCTTCCTGGAGCGCGCGGGGATCGGCTACCTGGTGGTCCGCGTGGGCGCCGACGAGCTGCGCCCGCTGCTGGACCGCAACCCCGGGCGGTTCCGGCGCGTGTACGCCAACCCCGAGTACTCGCTCTTCCGCGTCGTCCCCCCTCCCTCCCGCTCCGCCGCCCCGCGGCCGGAGTAGCCCGTCCGCTGCCCCGTTCCGGGACACCCCAGGGACAGGCCCGCGCGCCTCCTGTTGCACCGCCGCAACACCCGCCGCTCCGCCGCCGTATGTAGTGGAGGCGGAAACATATTGCTACGCCCCAAAGGCTTGCATCGCCCGCCCCGTATATGTCGGGGCCGCGCGCACGGCACGGAACTTTCCCCGGGGGCCGCGGGGGGCGCCTTCACGTGCCCCGCCGGGTCGAAGGTTTGTTCCGGGTACGGGGCCGCAGTCCGTGGCGCCCGCTCCCGGCGCCCTGCCCGCGATTTCCTCCAGACGCTGCAGAGATGAGCGCGGACAGGTCGACGCGTCCCCGCGGGAGCTCCCCGCCGGACACCCCCGCCTTTTCGGTCGTGGTCACTTCGCGGGAGGACCCGGAAGCCCTCCGCTCCCTCCTGGCGGGGCTGCTCCCGCTGTGCGCCGCGCACGGGGTGCAGGCGGTGGTGGTGCGGGCCGGGCCGGTGGAGGAGGCGCTTGCGCTGGCGGACGAGCACCCCGGCGCCCGCTTCCTCCACCCCGCGGACGGCGGGGCCCCCGACGCGGCGCTCCGCTCCGCCGGGATGGCCGCCGCGGACGGGGACGTGGTGCTGTTCGGGTCGGACCGCGACCCGTCCCTCCCCGCGCGGCTGCTCCACCTGCTGCGCTCCCAGGGGGTCTCCGCCCCACGAGCCGAAGACCCGCTCCCCGCCCGTCCCCGGCCGGACGGGGACGCCCTGCAGGGAACCGACGACGGGGCGAGCCCCGCGAGCCGGCAGGACCTGAACTCACGCGAAATCCCGGAACCGCACGCATGCAACCGTCGCCCGCAGCAGCACCCCGCAGCGTGGACCGCCTCGCCCTCGGCGACCGCGTCGTCGTCGTCGGCGCCGGCCCCGGCGGGCTGACCGCGGCCTACCTCCTGGCCCGGGAGGGGATCCCGGTCACGGTGCTGGAGGGGGACGAGGTGGTGGGCGGGCTGTCGCGCACCGTGGAGCACAAGGGCTACCGCTTCGACATCGGCGGGCACCGCTTCTTCACCAAGTACGAGCCGGTGGAGGCGCTGTGGCAGGAGGTCCTGGGGCCGGAGTTCATCCAGGTCCCGCGGCTGTCCCGCATCTTCTACGACGGCAAGTACTTCGACTACCCCCTCAAGGCCGCCAACGCCCTGCGGGGGCTGGGGCTGTGGACCACCGTGCGCGTGGTCGCCAGCTACCTGCGCAGCCGCCTGTCCCCCGAGCCGGAGGAAGTCAACCTGGAGCAGTGGGTCACCAACCGCTTCGGGCGGCGGCTGTACGAGATCTTCTTCCGGACGTACACGGAAAAGGTGTGGGGCATCCCCTGCACCGAGATCTCGGCGGAGTGGGCGGCGCAGCGCATCCAGAACCTGTCGCTGTGGAGCGCCATCCTCTCGGCCACCTCGCTGAACCGGCGCTCGGCGGACATCCGCACGCTGATCCACGAGTTCCAGTACCCCCGCCTGGGCCCGGGGCAGATGTGGGAGGCGTTCCGCGACCGGGTGGTGGAGATGGGGGGCGAGGTGCTGATGCGGCACGAGGTGCGCGGGCTGCACGTGGAGGACGGGCGCGTCGTGGCCGTGGAGGCGGAGACGCCGGAGGGGACGCGGCGGATCGAGGGCGAGCACTTCGTCTCCACCATGCCGGTGCGCTCCCTGGTGCGCGCGCTGCGCCCGGCCCCGCCGGATGAGGTGGCGGGCGCGGGCGAGGGGCTGGCCTACCGCGACTTCCTGGTGGTGGCGCTGATCCTGGACCAGGCGGACCCCTTCCCGGACAACTGGATCTACGTGCACTCGCCGGGGGTGCGGGTGGGGCGCATCCAGAACTTCCGCAACTGGAGCCCGGCGATGGTGCCGGACGAGGGCCGCACCTGCCTGGGGCTGGAGTACTTCTGCTTCGAGGGGGACGGGCTCTGGAGCACGCCGGACGAGGAGCTGGTGGCGCTGGCCACCCGCGAGCTGGCGGAGCTGGGGCTCGCCGACCCGGAGCGGGTGCACGAGGGGACGGTGGTGCGCGTCCCCAAGGCGTACCCGGTGTACGACGCGGCCTACCGGGCGCACCTGGACGCGGTGCGCGCCCACCTGGACCCGATCCCCAACCTGCACCTGATCGGGCGGAACGGGATGCACAAGTACAACAACCAGGACCACTCCATGCTCACGGCCATGATGACCGTGTGGAACATGCAGGGAGCCGGGCACGACGTGTGGGCCGTGAACACGGACTTCGACTACCACGAGGAGATCCGCCCCCCGGCGACTCCCGCGCGCCGGCGCCGCCCCCCCGCTGCCGCCCTGGCGGAGAGCGCCTGACCGTGGCGCAGCAGCAGGCCGCCCCGCTCCCGGCGCGCCCCGCCGCGTCCGCCCCGCCCGCGCCGCGGCTCTCCGTGGTGGTGGCGGTCCACGACGGTGCGGCCGTGCTCCCCCGCGCGCTGGCGGCGCTCGCGGCCAGCGACCTCCCCCGCGCGGAGTGGGAGCTGGTGGTGGTGGACGACGCCAGCGGGGACGCCAGCGCGCTGCTGGCCGCGGAGCACGCGGACGTGGTGGTGCGGCTCCCCGGCAAGGCGCACGGCCCGGCGTACGCGCGCAACCGCGGCGCGGAGGCGGCCCGCGGCGACCTGCTGGTGTTCGTGGACGCGGACGTCACGCTGCACCCGGACGCGCTGGGGCGCTTCGCCCGGCTGTTCGCGGACGACCCGGAGCTGAGCGCGGCCTTCGGCTCGTACGACTCCTCCCCCGCGGCGCCGGGAATGGTGTCGCAGTTCCGCAACCTGCTGCACCACTTCGTGCACCAGCAGAGCGGCGGCCCGGCGGAGACGTTCTGGAGCGGGTGCGGGGCCATCCGGCGCGCGGCGCTGCTGGACGTGGGGATGTTCGACGAGTGGCACTACCGCCGCCCGCAGGTGGAGGACATCGAGATGGGGCGGCGGCTGCGGAGCCGCGGGCACCGCATCGAGCTGTGCCCGGAGATCCAGGGGACGCACCTGAAGCGGTGGACGCTGCGGGGGATGCTGGCCACCGACTTCGCCGCGCGCGGGGTGCCCTGGATGCGGCTGCTCCTCCAGGAGGGCGCCGTCAACGAGCTGCACACGCTCAACCTGCGCCCGCAGGAGCGGCTGAGCGCGGCGCTCGCCCTGCTCACCGTGGCGACGCTGGCCGCGGCGGGGGAGCTCTTCTCCCACGCCGGGCTGTTCGCCTCGGCGGCCACCTTCACGGGGATGGTGGCGCTGAACCGGCACTTCTACCGCTTCCTGCTCCGCGCGCGCGGCCCGGCCTTCCTGCTGGCCGCCGTCCCCCTGCACCTGCTGCACTACCTGACGGCGGGCGCCGCCGCGGCCGCGGGGTACCTGACGCACAACCTGGTGGGCGCGCCGGCCGCGCCGCCGGAGGTGGAGGCGCAGCACGCCCTGGGGATCCGCACCTGGCCTCCCTGTCCGCGCCGCCCCACCGGGGGGACGTGGATGGCCGTTCCCCGGGCGCGCGCGGCGGGCACGCCCCGGCCATGACCCCGCTCGCGGTGGTGGTCGTCAACCACAACACCCGCGAGCAGCTCCGCGCCTGCCTGGCGTCCCTCCCCCGCGGCACCACGACGGTGGTGGTGGACAACGCCTCCACCGACGGCAGCGCGGAGATGGTGCGCGCCCGCTTTCCCGGCGCGCGGCTGCTGGCGGACCACGGCAACCCCGGCTACGGCGCGGCGGCCAACCTGGGGGTGCGCGCCTGCGCCGAGCCGTACGCGCTGGTGCTGAACAGCGACACCCGGCTGGAGCCGGGCGCCCCCGAGGCGCTGGCCACCCACCTGGACCGCCACCCGCGCGCCGCCCTGGCCGGGCCGCGGCTGCTGAACCCCGACGGATCGCCGCAGGCGAGCTGCTTCCCCTTTCCCGGCACGCTGCGCTGGCTGCTGGAGAACGACCCGGTGGCCCCGGCGATCGGCTGGATCCCGGGGGTGCGCGGCTCGCTGCTGCGCTTCTCGCCGCCGCGGAGCGCCGCGCCGGTCCCCTGGACGCTGGGCGCGGCGCTGGCGGTGCGGCGGAGCGCGTTCGAGGCGGTGGGCGGCTTCGACGAGGCGTTCTTCATGTACTTCGAGGAGGTGGACCTGTGCCGCCGCCTGGCCGCGGCCGGGTGGGAGGTCCACTTCGTCCCGGAGGCGCGGGTGACGCACGTGGGCGCGGCGAGCACCTCGCAGGTGCGCGCCAGCATGGCGGTGCAGCACTTCCGCAGCACGCTGCGCTTCTACCGGCGGCACTGCCGCGGGCCGCGCCTGGCGTTCTGGGTGGCGGCCATGCGCGGCAAGCTGCTCTTCCGCCTGGCGCGCGACGCCGCCGCGCTGCGCCTGGCGCGCGAGGCGCGCCGCCCCGCCCTGCGCGAGGACCTGGCGGCCTGGCGCCGCGCCATGCTGGAGACCGGCCGGTGACCGCCGTGCTCCCGGCGGACGCGGCGGCGGACGCCGGGCCCCTCCGCGTGCCGGAGCTGATGCACCCGCGCGGCGAGGCGCGGAGCGAGGCCGCCGTCGGCGCCGGGGCGTCCGGCCTGTGCCCGCCGTCCGGTCCGCCCGCGGAGGGCGGCGTGGACCTGCTCTGGCTGGCCCCCGACGCGCGGGAGTGCCGCACGCGCGGCTGGCTCGCCGACGCGGCCGCCCGGGTGGGCCGGGAGCTGGCGGCGGACGGGATCGCCTACGTGCTGCCGCCGCGCGGCTGGCGCGGACGGACGGCCGCGCACCTGCGCCGCGCGGGGCTCCAGGTGGGGCCGGCCGTCGCCCACGTCGCGGCCGGAGGCGCGGAGCGCGTCCTGGTCCCGCTGCGGCGGCCCGAGGCGCGGCTCCTCCTCCGCTCCGTGCTCACCCTCCCCGCCG
>JBFMFL010000408.1:0-5283 GCA_040752145.1 Gemmatimonadota bacterium | reverse complement strand
GTCCGGGCGGCCGCGGCCCCAATACCACGCGGGCCCGCGGGGGCCCGGGGGGGCCGCTTCGTATTCCGGGACCCACCTCCGCGGACGCCAGCACCCACCCCGCGTGAGGGATGCGAGCGCGAAGCGGCGAGACCGCACAGCAGTATCGTGCGGGCTCGCCTCCGTTGCGGACGGTAGTTTCGTCCGCTACGGAGCCGCAGCCCGACCCCGCGCCAGCGGGGGCACGCCCAACCCCGCCGTTCCAAGCCGTTCGTCGTAAAACCGGCTCAACGCTCGCTGCCGGGCCCGGTGAGGAACACCAGGATGGACCCGTTGGGGCTGGCCCGGTACCCCTGCCGCGGGCTGGTGGCGCCGGGGTACACCTCCACCCGCTCCACCTCCAGCACCCGGATCTGCCCCAGGATGCAGGTGTCCAGCATGGGCGTGCCGTCCACGTACACCACGGCGCTGGGGCTCCCCATGAACGTCTTGGCCCCGCGCAGCACCACCCGCGGGCACCCGCCGCCCGAGCGCCGGTCCACCTGCACGTTGGACACGCGCCCCGCCAGCGCGTCCAGCAGGCTCCCGCCGCGCGCCAGGTCGGCGCCGAAGATCACCGTGCCGCTCCCCACGTGGGCGGGCGCGTGCGAGCGGGAGTGGGCGGCTCCCGCCAGGGGGGCGGACGACACGCAGGCGGCGAGGACGGCGGCGGAGACGGCGCCGGGCGCCAGGAGAAAGCGACGCGACATGGGCCCTCCCGGGTGTGGAGTGGGGACCGTCGGGACGTGCTTTCGAGCGTGCGCCGGCCGGGGCGGGGAGCCGGGGCCGGGGCGCCGCGCACGCCGGTCCCGCGCGGCGTGCCGGAGGGGCGCCGCTGCATGGATCAGGCCCGCCCGCCGGAGCGCGTTTCGTGGGGGCGGGGGGTGGTCCGACTCTTGCTCCCGGCCGGCGGCATGGCAGACGGAAACAAGACACTCAAGGACCGCCGCAAGAACCCCGACCGGCGTGTCACCCGCGGACCCGGCGGGCCCCTCGACGACCGCAAGACCCGCTTCTCGGTGGGCTACCTGGTGGTCGCGTTCCTGGCGCTGGTCGCCATCAACTACCTGCTGGCGGGGCAGGGGTCCAAGCAGCTCGCGTACAGCGAGTTCAAGGACAAGGTGCGGGCCGGCCAGGTCAAGGAGGTGCGGCTGGGCGAGTCCACCATCCAGGCCGTCCCCACGGACTCCATCGCCAAGGCCGACAAGATCCGGACCTGGTCGGTGACGCGCACCGGCGTGACCAACGACGAGACGCTGTACCCGCTGCTCGAGCAGCACGGCGTGAAGCACACCGGTCTCCCCGTCAGCTGGCTCAACGGGATCCTGGGGTGGGTGCTCCCCTTCGCCCTGATCGCCCTGTTCTGGTTCTGGATCATCCGCCGCATGAGCCCCACGCAGGGGGTGCTCACGGTGGGGAAGAGCCGCGCCCGCATCGTGGGCGAGGAGGGGACCGGCGTCACCTTCACCGACGTGGCCGGGGTGGACGAGGCCAAGCAGGAGCTGGTGGAGATCGTGGAGTTCCTGCGCACCCCCGAGAAGTTCGTCAACCTGGGGGCCAAGATCCCCAAGGGCGTGCTCTTGGTGGGCCCCCCGGGCACCGGCAAGACGCTGCTGGCGCGCGCCGTGGCGGGGGAGGCGGGGGTCACCTTCTTCTCCATCTCCGGCGCCGAGTTCGTGGAGATGTTCGTGGGCGTGGGCGCCGCCCGCGTGCGCGACCTGTTCGCGCAGGCCAAGGCGCAGGCCCCCTGCATCATCTTCATCGACGAGCTGGACGCCCTGGGCAAGGCCCGCTCGCAGGGCGGGATCATGGGGGGCAACGACGAGCGCGAGCAGACGCTGAACCAGCTCCTGGTGGAGATGGACGGCTTCGACCCGCGCATCGGCGTCATCATCATGGGCGCCACCAACCGCCCCGAGATCCTGGACTCGGCGCTGCTGCGCCCCGGCCGCTTCGACCGGCAGGTGCTGGTGGACCGCCCCGACCTGAACGGGCGCTTCGCCATCCTCAAGATCCACGCGGCCGGGATCAAGCTGGGCCCCGACGTGGACCTGGAGCGCATCGCCCGCCGCACGCCGGGGTTCGTGGGCGCCGACCTGCAGAACCTGCTCAACGAGTCCGCGCTCCTGGCCGCCCGGCGCGACAAGCCGGCCGTGACCATGCGCGAGGTGGACGACGCGGTGGACCGCATCGTCGCCGGGCTGGAAAAGAAGAACCGGCTGATCAACGACAAGGAGCGCACCATCGTCGCCTACCACGAGGCGGGGCACGCCATCGTGGCGGAGCGGGTGCCCACCGCGGACCCGGTGCACAAGATCTCCATCATCCCCCGGGGGGTGGCGGCGCTGGGCTACACCCAGCAGCTCCCCACCGAGGACCGCTACCTGCTCACCAAGCAGGAGCTGATGGACCGCATCGCGGTGCTGCTGGGCGGCCGCGTGGCCGAGGAGATCGTCTTCAACGAGATCTCCACCGGCGCCGGCAACGACCTGGAGCGGGTCACCGACCTGGCGCGCCGCATGGTCACGGAGTACGGGATGTCGCGGGAGCTGGGGCCCATCAACTTCGCCGGGCCGCGGCGGGCGCAGTTCCTCCAGGGCACGGAGGAGGGCGGCGGCAACTACTCCGAGGACACGGCGCGGACCATCGACCGCGAGATCCACGGGATCGTGGAGGGGACGTACGAGCGGGTGCGCGAGATCCTCACCGCGGACCGGGAGATCCTGGAGGTGCTGTCGCGGCGGCTGCTGGAGGTGGAGGTGGTGGACGAGTCGGACCTGCGGCGCATCATGGGGCTGCCGCCGCGCACCCACGAGCCGCTGGAGGAGCGGGTGGTGGAGACGCCGCCCCCCGGGGCCGGCGGGAGCGACGTGACCGCGGTCTACCCGGCGGCGGAGGAGGGGCGCGTCCCGGACGGGGCCTGACCGCCGAGCTTATCATACCCGAGACGGAGTGGCGATCGTGGACAGAGGCGAGAGCGAGCAGGGGAAGAGCCCGCTGCCGGCCGACGAGCAGGGGCAGCCACAGCCGGAGCGTCCGGTGCCGGGCGACGAGCGGCGGCGTACGGACGGGCAGGAGGACAAGCCTTCGCAGGCGGAGGGGGAGCGGGATCCTGCCTGAGGGTCTGATGGTGGCTGCGTCTTGAGCGGAGTCCCTTCTCCGGTCGGTTCGGGGGAGGGACTTCGCGTCTTCGGACGGATCCGGCCGGGGGGCCGCTGCGGAGCCCGGAGGTACCGCTGCCGGTCTCCCGCGCGGGCTCCGGGAGCCACCGGAAACTGCCCCGGTGTCTCCCTCCGCAACGGATGATGGGGGTACTGCGGAACCGCGAACGGCGGACTGCCCCGGCTTCGGAAGGTCGGGGCCAGTCTGTCGTCGGTTCGCGCCGGACTCGACGGTCCCGCCGGGCGGAGGGCAGCGGTCCCGCGCGCCGTGCTTGTGGGGGACATAGTTGAAGACTACTGTTTTTCAGCTGCTGCCGTCATCCCACCACACGAGGAGCGCACGATGAAGCACGCGAAGAGGCTGTACCTCCGGGGCGCGTTCGGCCTGGCCGTCGCCGGAGTGCTCGGCTTCGGCACGACGCAGGCGTTCGCCGGCACGGCGGCGAGGACGCCCTTCCAGGCGTGCCGCATCGACTGGGACTGCTTCCACTCCAGCCAGTGCGGGTCCAACGGTGGGATCTGCAACCAGATGGACGGCTACTGCGACTGCTTCCCCGAGAACGAGCCCGTCATCCCCTGACCGGGGGCGGGGGCCGCTCGACGTTCGGAAGGAGCCCGGCGCGCGGTCCACGCCGGGCTCGTCTTCATCTTCATCTTCAATCTTCGCGCGGGCCGCTACGCCCGCCCGTCCAGCAGCGCCTCCACCACGTCCGCCCCGCGCTCCGCCGCGCCCAGCCCCGCCCGCACGTAGCCCCGCGCCCGCTCCCCCGCCGCCCGCCGCGCCTCCCCGTCCCCCAGCAGCTCCCCCAGCCGCCGCGCCAGCTCCTCGCCGCTCTCCACCGACCAGGCGGCGCCCGCCGCAACCAGCTCGCCGGCCTCGCGCGCGTTGGCGTGCCGCGGCCCGAAGAGCACGGGGAGCCCGAAGGCCGCCGGCTCCAGCACGGAGTGCAGCCCCGCCGTCCCCCACCCGCCGCCCACGTACGCCAGGTCCCCCGCGGCGTACAGGTCGCCCAGCACGCCCACGCGGTCCACCAGCACCACGTCCGGGGCCGGCGCCCCCGCCTCCACCGCGGAGAGCCGCGCGTGGCCCAGCCCGGCGGCGTCCAGCCGCGCCCCGGAGGCGGCCAGGTGCTCCGGGGTGGGCTCGTGCGGCACCAGCACCAGCCGCACCGGCCGGCCGGCGTCCGCGGCGGCGCGCACGGCGGGCACCAGGCGCTCCTCGTCGGGCGGCCAGGTGGAGCCGGCCACCAGCACCGGGCGGTCCGCGGCCACGGCCCGGAGGTGCGGGGAGCCGCGGTCCACGCCCGCGGCGCGCTGCCACACCTGGTCGAAGCGCGCGTCGCCCATCATGCCGCGCCGCTCCGCGGGCACCCCCAGCGCGCCGAAGCGCTCCGCGTCCGCCGCGGAAATGGCGGCCACGCGGTCCAGCCGCGCGTACGCCGGCCCCAGCAGCGCCCGCGCCGGCCAGGCGAGGCGGCTGGACGACGCGGGGAGGGTGCCGCTCAGCATGGCCAGGCGGACGCCGCGCGCCCGGGCCTCGCGCGTGAGCACGGGCCACACGTCGGTCTTGGAGAAGGCGAGCACGTGCGGCCGCAGCGTCTCCAGCGCGCGGCGCACGTCGCCGGGGCGGTCGTAGGGGAGGTAGTCCACGAAGTCGGCGGGGACGCTCATGGCGAAGCGCTCCGCCGAGGGGGAGAAGAAGGTGTACACCACGTGCGCGTCCGGCCGCCGCCGGCGGAACGCCTCCACCACCGCCCGCGCCTGGAGCCCCTCGCCCACGCTGGGCGCGTGGAACCACACCAGGTCGCGCGCCGGGTCGCGCTCCGTGATCGTCCACGCCTCCATCCGGTCCAGCACGTGGCGCCGCCCGCGGATCCCCCGCGCGAGCTTGCCCCGCCCGCGGGCCAGCAGCGGCAGGGCGAGGGAGGCGGCGCGCAGCGCGGCGACGTAGAGCGATTCGAGCAGCGACATGCGGAGAAGGTACCCGCCGCGCACCGCGGATGGAAGGCGGGCCCCGGGCCCCCTCCCCAAACCCCTCCCCCGCAAGCGGGGGAGGGGCTTCTCTCGTGCCCGGGGCAGGTAGGGAGCTGGCGTCGGCGAGTGG
>JBFMFL010000407.1:0-5286 GCA_040752145.1 Gemmatimonadota bacterium | reverse complement strand
GGACGTCAGCGCAATGCCCGCGTGAGGGATGCGAGCGCGAAGCGGCGAGACCCGGCGGGGCAGTTTCCGCCGGGGCTCGACTCCGTTACGCAGCGTTGTGTGCTGCGTTACGGAGCCGCAGCCCGACCCCGGCGCAGCCGGGGGCACGCCCGAACACTCTTCTCCAACCGCCGACAGACGGGGAACGGATCGGGCCGGTCGGTGTCGTGTAGACCGGGCGCGGACAACGGGTTCGCGCGGTGAACCGGAGCGGCGGGCGACATGGCGGGTGACGGTCTGACGGAGACGAGCGGGCGCGTGGGCTGGGGCGAGGGGAGCGACACCCCGCCCCGGTCGCTGTACGTGCACGTCCCCTTCTGCACGCGGCGCTGCTCGTACTGCGACTTCGCCGTGCAGGCCACCCGGGAGGCGCCCACGGAGGAGTGGCTGGACGCCGTCGCAACGGAGATGCGGCTGCTGGCGGAGGACCGCGGCTGGACGGAGCCCCTGCGCCTGGACACGCTGTACGTGGGCGGGGGAACGCCCTCGCTGCTGGGCACCGGCGCCATGGCCGCCCTCGCCGAGAGGCTCCGGCCGTTCGCGACGTGGGACCCGGCCACCGTGGAGTGGACCTGCGAGGCCAACCCGGAGAGCTTCACCGCCGAGCTGGCCGCGGACTGGCGGGCCGCGGGGGTGAACCGCATCTCGCTGGGCGCGCAGACCTTCCACCCGGAGGCGCTGCGCTGGATGGGCCGCCTGCACGGCGTGGAGGGACCCGCGCGCGCCATGCTCGCCGCCCGCTCGGCGGGGTTCGACAACGTCAGCGTGGACCTGATCTTCGGGCTTCCTGAGCGGCTGGGGCGCGACTGGGGCGCCGACCTGGAGCGGGCGCTGGAGCTGGAGCCGGAGCACGTGTCGCTGTACGGCCTCACCGCCGAGGCCGCCGCGCCGCTGGGCCGCTGGGTCAAGGAGGGCCGCGAGACGCTGGCCGACGAGGACCGCTACGCCGACGAGTACCTGCTGGCCCACGAGAAGCTGACGGCGGCGGGGTTCCGGCACTACGAGGTGTCCAACTTCGGGCTCCCCGGCTGCCGCTCGCGCCACAACGGCGTGTACTGGACCGGCGCGCCCTACGCGGCGCTGGGGCCCGGGGCGCACGCCTTCTACACGCCGCTGCGGCGCTGGAACGTGCGCTCCTGGGACGCGTACCGCGACACCCTGCGCGCCGGCCGCCTCCCCTTAGAGGACGAGGAGCGAGTGGACGAGGCCGAGGCCACGCTGGAGCGCGCCTGGCTTCTCCTGCGCACCGACGCCGGCTACCCGCTGGCCGGCGCCTCCGCCGAGGAGCTGAGGCTGGCCGACGCCTGGACGCGGCGCGGGCTGGCGCGCAGCGACGACGCCGTGCTGCGGCTCACCGCCGAGGGATGGCTCCTGCTGGACCGGCTGGCGGTGGAGCTGGCGTCCGCCGCGGAAGCCGGGAGGGCTCCCGCGGGCGCCGCCTGACGGGCATCGCTTCTGCCTGCGTCGCTTGACGATCCGGGGAGTTGCGGGCACATTTCAGCGGCAATTCACCCGTCGTCCCCAAGATGCAACGCGAACCCCTCAGCGAGCGCGAGCACCACGTCCTCGACGCGGTGATCCGCACGTACGTGGAGACCGCAGAGCCCGCCGGGAGCCGCACGCTCACCCGGCGGTTCAGGCTCGGCGTGTCCCCGGCGACCGTGCGGAACACCATGAGCGACCTGGAGGAGAAGGGATACCTGTACCACCCGCACACCTCCGCGGGGCGGGTCCCCACCGACCGCGCGTACAGGTTCTTCGTGGACTCGCTCATCGGCGCGCCCCGCGTCTCCGACGCGGAGCTGGCCGCCATCCGCCAGGAGCTCGGCACCGCCGCCGAGCGCCAGGGCGTGGAGCGGCTGGTGGGGCGCGCCGCGCAGGTGCTGGGGCTGCTCACGCAGGAACTGGGGATCGCCATCGCGCCGCGGCTGGACGCGGCGGTGCTGGAGCGGCTGGAGCTGGTGCCGGTCACCGAGGCCAAGGTGCTGCTGGTGCTGGCGCTGCGGGCCGGCGGGGTGCGGACCATCTACGTGGACGTCCCCGGCACCGTCCCCGGCTCCGCGCTCGCCCCGGTGGCGCGCATCCTCAACGAGCGGCTGGCGGGGCTCACCCTGCGCGAGATCCGCGCGACGCTCCCGCAGCGGCTCCGCGACAGCGTCCCCGCGGGGGACCCGGCATCGGACCTGCTGAACATCTTCCTCCAGTCGGGGGAGGAGTGGTTCGACTCGCCCGCCGCCCCGGCCGCCGAGCTGCACCTGGGGCGCGCCTCCGTGCTGGCCGACCAGCCGGAGTTCGCCAGCGGCGAGCGGCTGCGCGGACTGATCGAGCTGATCGACGGCCGCGACCTGCTGCAGAGCGTGCTGGGCGACCGGGTGGGGACGCAGGGCCTGCAGGTGACCATCGGCGAGGAGCACGGCACCCCCGCGCTCTCCGGCTTCACGGTGGTCACCTCCGAGTACCGCGTGGGCGACCTCAAGGGCGTGATCGGGGTGATCGGACCCACCCGCATGCCCTACGACCGCGTGATCGCATTCGTCGAGAAGACCTCGACGCTGGTTTCCGAGTTCCTGGCCTGACGGCCCAGTCATATACGGGTATGAGAGACTACTACGAGATCCTCGGCGTCGCCAAGGACGCCGACGGCGAGACCGTCAAGAAGGCGTACCGCAAGCTCGCCCTCCAGTACCACCCCGACCGCAACGGGGGCGACAAGGAGGCCGAGGACAAGTTCAAGGAGGCCACCGAGGCGTACGAGGTGCTCCGCGACGAGCAGAAGCGCGCCGCCTACGACCGCTACGGCCACGCCGGCGTCAAGGGCGCCGGGGCCGGCGGATTCGGCGGGCGCGGCGGCGCCGGCTTCGGGTTCGAGGAGGCGCTGAACATCTTCATGCGCGACTTCGGCGGGTTCGGCGGCTTCGACGACCTGTTCGGCGGGCAGGGCCGCCGCCGGGGCGGGGCGGCGCAGCGCGGCCGCGACCTGCGCGTCAAGCTGGAGATCACCCTCCCCGAGGTGGCCACCGGGGTGCACCGCAAGCTCAAGCTCAAGGTGCTGGACCCGTGCGGCACCTGCACCGGCACCGGCTCCGCCAACGGCACGCCGCCGGAGCCGTGCGACACCTGCCAGGGCGCCGGCGAGGTGCGGCGGGTGCAGCGCAGCGTCTTCGGGCAGTTCGTCAGCGCCTCCGTGTGCCCCACCTGCCAGGGCGAGGGGCGGGTCATCCGCACCCCCTGCAAGGTCTGCCAGGGCGACGGGCGGCAGCGCGCCGACCGCACCGTGGAGGTGGACATCCCCGCGGGCGTCAGCTCCGACAACTACATGACGCTGCGCGGCCAGGGCAACGCCGGCCCGCGCGGCGGCCCCCGCGGCGACGTGGTGGTGGTGATCGAGGTGGAGGACGATCCGCGCTTCCTCCGCGAGGGGAGCGACCTGGTGCACGACCTGGGGGTCACCTTCAGCCAGGCCGCGCTGGGGGTGGAGCTGGACGTCCCCACGGTCGCGGGCTCCGAAAAGGTCAAGGTCCCCGCGGGCGTGCAGAGCGGCAACGTCATCACCCTGCGCGGCAAGGGCCTCCCGCACCTGGGCGGCGGCGGGCGCGGCGACCAGCACGTGCGGGTGCACGTGTGGACGCCCACGCAGCTCACGGCCGAGCAGGAGGAGCTGTTCCGGAAGCTGGCGAGCCTGGAGGGCCCGGTCCCCGGCGGGGAGGGGAAGAGCCGGCAGGGCTTCTGGGACAAGGTCAAGGGAGCGTTCGCCGCTTGACCGCTCCCGACCGCTGGTTCGTGCTGTCCGTGCGAGCCCCCTCGGCCGACCTGGCCCCCCTGGTCGCCGAGGGGCTCGTCGCGCTCGGGGGCGGCGCCGTGGTGGAGGAGGGCGACGCCCTGGTCACCTACCTCCCCCCGCCGGACGACCCGGAGGCCCTCGCCGCCGATGCCCGCGCCCGCCTGGCCGCGGCGCTCCCCGGCGGCCCCGGGCCGGAGCTGTCCTGGCGCTGGCAGGAGAACGAGGACTGGGCCCGCAAGTGGAAGGAGGGGCTGCGCCCGCGCCCCGTCACCGGCCGCGTGGTGGTGAAGCCCACCTGGACGGAGTGGGACGCGGCCGACGGCCAGGTGGTGATCGACATCGACCCGCAGATGGCCTTCGGGACGGGGGAGCACGCCACCACGCGCGGCTGCCTGCGCCTGCTGGACGGCGCCCTCCGCCCCGGCGACCGGGTGCTGGACGTGGGCTCCGGCTCCGCGATCCTGGCAATCGCCGCGGCGCTGCTGGGCGCGGGGGAGACGGTCGCGGTGGAGTACGACCCCGACGCCAACCTCAACGCCCGCGAGAACCTGGAGCTGAACGGCGTGGAGGGGCGGGTCCGGATCGTGGAGGCCATGGCCGACCCGGCGCTCCTGCGCGGGCTGGGGCGCTTCGACCTGCTGCTGGCGAACATCCTCAGCAGCGTCATCCGCCCGCTCCTTCCCGCCTTCCGCGAGGCGCTGGGCGGCTCCGGCGAAGGCAGGCTGATCGTCAGCGGCATCCTGCGCGCCGAGCACGCCGACGTGGTGAACGACGCCGAGGCGGCCGGGTTCCGCGTGGTACGGACGGACGAGGAGGAGGAGTGGTGGAGCGCGCTGCTGGTCCCCGCTGGATCACCCTGACACGCACCGGCGAGCGAACATGGCGGAAAAGACGATCTTCAGCAGGATCATCGACGGGGAGATCCCCGGCACCTTCGTGTACAAGGACGAGCACCTGGTCGCCATCCGCGACATCAACCCGGCGGCGCCCACGCACGTGCTGGTGATCCCGCGCAAGCCCATCCCCTCGCTGGCGCAGCTGGAGGAGGAGGACGCGGAGCTGGCCGGGCGGCTGCTGCTGGCCGTGCGGCGGATCGCCGAGCAGGAGGGGCTGGCGGAGCGCGGCTACCGGGTGGTGATCAACACCGGCGACGAGGGCGGGCAGACGGTGCCGCACCTGCACGTCCACATCCTGGGCGGCAAGCAGCTGTCAGGACACGGGACGGCCTGACTTTGTACGGCGGGGTTGGGCGTGCCCCCGGCTGGCGCCGGGGTCGGGCTTCGGCTCCGTAGCAGACGAAACTACCGTCTGCAACGGAGTCGAGCCCCGGCAAACTGCCGCTTGTCATACCCCAAATCTCTGCAGGTGGTTGATACCGTTGCGCTTGGCAGGGTAGCCCATAGCTTGGGAAGCTCCCCTGCAGGAGGTGCACGATGAGCGCAGAGAATAGGAGTTGGGCCCAAGAG
>JBFMFL010000406.1:2649-5337 GCA_040752145.1 Gemmatimonadota bacterium | reverse complement strand
CCGGGCCGAAGGCGTGCCTCTGGAGGGCGGCCAGCAGCCGCGCGCCGAACAGCCCCAGCAGGAGGAGCGGAGCCAGGCGCAGCGCGCTGTCGCGCGCGGCGAGGCTCCCCAGCCAGAGGAGCGGCACCAGCAGGTAGACGAGGCCCATCAGCGGCAGCTCCAGCGCCAGCCGCCCCACCGCGGCCGGGCTGAGCCGGATGCGGCGGGCGGCGGCGCGCTGGAGGAGCGCCCCCGCCAGCGCGCCCAGGCCGTTGGCGGCCAGGTCCACCACCGAGGGGTAGCGCTCCGGCTCGAACACCTGCGCCGCCTCGATGCAGGCGCTCAGCAGCAGCCCCGCCGCCAGCGCCCGCGGGAGCGTGGCGCGGCGCCCGTCGGGGCCGCCGAGCGGGAACAGGAAGCCCAGCGGCACGAACAGCAGCACGTTGGCCACCAGGTCGAACGGCATGGTGCCGTAGTAGACGACGAAGTGCCGCGGCGCCGCGAAGCGGAACGGGGCGAGCGTGATCACCAGCACCACCCCGGCGTAGTACAGGAGCAGGGCCCGGCTGAGGCGCGCGCGCGTGGGGGCGGGGAGGGCTTCGGGCGGGGGCTGCGTCACGTTCCGTGCATCGGGGGAGGGGAGGGGCCCGGCGCGGGCCCTCCCCAAGGATCGGTCGCGGAGCGCCGGGAGGCAAGGACCGTCCGGAGCCGCCGCCCCGCGGCGGCGCCCTTTCACCCTCGCACGAGGTGACCATGAAGCTGTGGATCGACGCGGACGCCGCGCCGCGGGACGTCAAGGAGATCGTCTTCCGCGCGGCGAAGCGGCTGGAGCTGGAGACGGTGCTGGTCGCCAACCAGCGGCTCCCCGTACCCCCCGGCAATCCCCACGTCACGGCGGTGCGGGTGGAGGGCGGGCCCGACGTGGCCGACCGCCACATCGCCGACAACGCGGAGCGCGGCGACGTGGCCGTCACCGCCGACATCCCGCTGGCGGCGGCGCTGGTGGAGAAGGGGGTGGCGGTGATCGACCCGCGCGGCGAGGAGTTCTCGGCCGACAACGTGGGGGAGCGGCTGGCCGTGCGCGACTTCATGGACGGCCTGCGCGGGGCCGGCGTGGAAACCGGCGGGGCGCGGCCGTACGGGCCCAGGGAGAAGCAGGCCTTCGCCTCCGCCCTGGACCGCGTGCTGACCCGCGCCCTGCGGGGGCGCTGAGAGGCGGCTACGGCTCCTGGCGGACCGGGGCGCGGAAGCTTCCCTCGAAGCGCGCCGCGGCTCCCGCGGGGCGCTCGCCCGCGGCGGCGTCCGCGTCGAACGTCACGCTGCCGGCCACCCGGCCGTTCCCGTACTCCGTGATGGAGAGCGTCCCCGCGCCCGCGCGGGTGGTGGCGTAGACGGCGGAGGCCACGTCCCCGCCGATCAGGTAGGTCATCGCCGCGTTCCCGGGGCCCAGCGCGTACTCGCCCGTGCCGCGCGCGGGGACCGAGATCCGCACGTAGGCCGCCGGCATGGACCCGGCTCCGGGGGGCGTGGATCCGGTCAGGTGGAGCGAGTCCACGCCGCCGCGCCCGGTGAGCGTGGCGCCGGCGTCTCCCCGCCAGGCGCTGCCGGCCCAGATGCCCTGGAAGGCGGCGGCAGGGTCGGGTCCGGTGCTCTCCTCGCACGCCGAGGTCGCGGCGGCGAGCAGCACGGCCGCCAGCAGGGGGCCGACTCTCCGACGAAGCTTGGTCATGCGCGTTCCTGTGCTGTGGTGGCGGACGAAGATCACCCTCTGACGGCGCGGGGCGCCCTCGCGCCACACGTTCCGTGGGGGACGGGCACGGGGCTGCGCACGCCTACGCCGCCGAGCTCGCGCACGGCCCCGTCCTGCCCAGGCGCATCGCCAGCTCCAGCGCCTCCACCAGCCCGTCCTGGTCCACGTGCCCCACCCCGTGCCGGGCGACGGCGTGGACCTCCGGCTCGGCGTTGCCCATCGCCACGGGGTGGCCCACGGCGCGCATCACGCCCACGTCGTTGAGGCCGTCGCCCACCATCATCACCTGCTCCAGCGGCACGCCGTACGCGGCGGCGAGCACGCCCACCGCGCTCGCCTTGTCCACGCCGGCGGGGGTGATGTTGACGAAGGAGGTGTCCGGCATCACCGGCGAGGTGGAGAGGGCCACGCTCAGGTCCGGGTGCCCGTCGGCGAGCGCGGCGCCGGCCTGGTCGTGCGCCAGCAGCCACTGCGCCCGCACCGGGGGCCCCTCCAGCGAGGCGAAGGGGCGCGGCCGGAAGGGGACGCCCAGCAGCCCGGCGTGGCGCACGGCGCGGTCCGCGGTGCTCTCCACGGCGTAGCCGGCGTCCGTGTACAGCTCCAGGATGCGCCCGGTGGCGCGCTCCCTCGCCTTGAGCCACTCCACCGCGCGCGGCGGCAGCGTCCCCGAGCGCGACTCGCCGGAGGCCACGTTCATCACGCTCGCCCCGTTCTGGAACACGTGCCACCCGCCCGGGTCCAGCTGCTCGGCGTACTCCCGCGCCAGCCCGAAAGCCGGGCGGCCGGAGCACACGGCCAGGCGGATGCCGTGCAGGCGGGCGCGCTCGGCGGCGGCCCACACCGCGGGCGCCACGGTCCCGGACGAGCCCACCAGCGTCCCGTCCACGTCTATGCAGACCAGCTTCACCATTCTCTCACTCTCGTCGGCAAACAAACGATCAGCGCTGCGAGCCTGTAAG
>JBFMFL010000406.1:0-2639 GCA_040752145.1 Gemmatimonadota bacterium | reverse complement strand
ATCCATCTTTCTCACGCAGGCGCCCAACAAAACCCCCCCGGCGCCCCCCGCTCTTCCCCCCCCCCCGCCGCGGGGCTTGCGTCAACCGGCGGACCGAGCGGGCCCGCTCTCGTACCGGATCCGCACGCGTGGTCTCCAGGCACGCGCGGACACCCGCGTGAGGGATGCGCGCCCGGAGGGCCGAGACCCCGCGGGGCAGTTTCCGCGGGGGCTCGGCGCTGTTGGACACGGTAGTTTCGTGTCCTACAGCGCGCGCAGCCCGACCCGAGCGTCAGCGAGGGGCACGCCCAACACAGCAGTTCAATGCCGTTCCAGCTGGACCCGGAATCAGGGAACCAGGTACGTCTCGTGGTACCGCACCGTGTTGGGGTCGAAGTAGGTGCAGTTGCCCTGCCACGGCGTGGTGATCGCCTTGCCGACGATGGAGCGCCCGTACTTGACCCCGATCCCCGCCGTGGAGGACGACCCGTACCCCGTGCTGTTGCAGAGCGACTGGCCCCAGCGCCCGGCCGGGTCGTTCATGGTGTAGCTGGTCCCGTCGTTGCCGATCAGGAGCATGACGTGGCCGGAGCTGGTGAACTTGCCGTGGATGACCACCGGCCGCTGCTTGTTCAGCTCGGCCTCCAGCTGCGCCACGGAGCCGGTCTCCATGTGCACCTTGATCCGCTGCTTGAGGCCGGCGCGCGCCGCCAGCTTGTTGAAGATGGTGTCGAACTTGAACTCGTCCTGCGACTGCTTGCGGAACTCGGTGTAGATCTGGTCCGGTGTGTAGCTGGCCCCGTAGTACTTCAGGAGCATCGCCATGGTGGTGTTGGCGCAGGTGGCGCCGGGCTCGTACGTGTTGGCGTACTGGTAGAAGTAGGGGACGCCCGGGATCAGGTCGGCGATGGTGATGTCCTTGTAGGCGCCGGCCACCTGCGTGCCCGCGGAGTTGTAGCCGCGCAGGTAGATGCGCCGCACCCCCACCCCGGTGAACTTGTACTTCACCGGGAAGAAGTTCGCCCGGTCGGTGCTGGAGCCCAGCAGGTAGGTGCCGTCCGCGAAGTACTTGACTGTGACGATGTCGGTGGTCGCGTCCGCCTTGAAGGTGACCGGGTTGGTGGCGTAGGTCCCGGTGGGGTTCACCCAGGCCAGCGTCGCGGTCCCCGAGAGCGTCCGCGATCCCGACTCCGGCGCGGTGGTCAGCACGCCGCCCGCGTCGCACGCGGCCAGGGCGAGGCTCCCGGCCAGGGCGGCGAGCCGGGCGAGCCCGCGCACTCCGCGCGGCCGCTGCTGGGTGCTTCTCCTGCGGTCGAATCCCGTCCCTCGGTCCGGCGCCGGCGTGCTCTGCGGGTGGGTCATGGGGTCCCCGGTGTTCGGGTGGCGAGACGCTTCGGAAAGGCGCCGAACAGGGAATATCCGTACCCTGTCCGCACGCCTGTCCCGCCTCGCTCCTCGCCCCCGCACAACCGTCTGCGCCGCAACGAAGTCGGAATCACGCGGCCCGCCGCCGCGGGTCCGGGGAGCCCCGCGCGCGCGCCGCCCCGGCGACCCAATCTGGTGCGGTCCTCCCATCCTGGTGCACGCCCGGCTCGCTGGCCTCTACGCCGTGCCCGCCTTCACGAAGGCGTACGCCTCCCTCGCGAGGTCCACCCAGCCCGCATCGCCCGTCACGGCGATCCATTCCTTCATCCGCTTGCCCTGGCTGGTCTCCAAGTGCTCGCCCGCGCCGCCGCCCACCATCTCGTCCACCCGCGCCTTCGGCAGCTTCACGACCAGCTTACCCTTCACGACCATCGCGAAGATCTTGTCGTTCACCTTGAGCCCGAGCGAGGTCATCATCTTCCCTGCGGTCACGGCGGGATCTGCGGCGAAGGCCTCGACCACCGGCGCGAACCTGGGATCGACTTCGGCTTTCTGCTTTCCGTTCATCGCACAGGAGTCAGGCTCTTCATGTAAAACCATGTTGGGCGAGAACCCGTTTGAGATCGGACTCAAGTGCGTCAAAGGCCGAAAGCCCACGTAGAGGAGAGTAATCCTCGATTATCTCGCTCACCCGGTACGCGGCGGCAGCAACCTTGAATCGACTCAGATGACGCCCCGTGAGCCCACTTGCTGTCCGGAGTGCTTGATACAGTGTTTGTTTGGGATTCGCGTGATTTTCCAGCTGTGCTCGAGATGGAAGTATGATGGGAGTACGACCCCGCGGCTTTCCGGCGGCCGTTCGTATAGCCTCCTCGCTGATTAGAAGCCAGGCTTCCTGCATGCGGACTGGGATTACTGGCACGGTCGGGATATCGGGCGTGACAGCACAGGCATTTTGAATTTCAGCAACCCGCTTACCGCGCGGCTCACCTTCAGAATCCCGATGTACAAAAAGCAAATCACATGGGTAGAACTCGACGGCTGCGACAATCTTTTCGGCTAGACTCTTGGGCTGTGACAGAAAGACAGAAGGATCTGCCCATGTCGAAGCAATAGCCAAAGACGTATGGCTCTCGAGTAGCCAATTTAGAACCGGAATCAGTCGCTTGGGTTGTCACCCCATGCAGGGCTGAGAAAGGAACTCGGCCCAGGACCAGAGGTGCTCAGTCAAGCCCAGCGCTATCGCAGGTGAGCGTCGGCGGTAGCTGCGGCCGGTCGAGGGATCCGGTTCAGCC
>JBFMFL010000405.1:0-5344 GCA_040752145.1 Gemmatimonadota bacterium | reverse complement strand
GCCGTCGCCGCGCCGGAAGTCGCGCGGGTGGCGGCGCCGGAGCCCGCGCCCGCCGCGGCCCCGCCCGCCCCCGAGCCCGGGCCGCTCCCGGCGGACGAGGGGCCGCTGGACCCGGTGAAGCTGCGCCGCGCCTGGAAGTCGCTGATGGACGACGGAGAGGGGATGCCGCCGGGCGTGCCGTTCCTCCTCAAGTCCGCGCCGGTCGCCGCCGGCCCCGGAGGCGAGGTGCGCGTCACGGTGCCGCCCGCGTCCCCGGTGCTGGAGCGGCTGTCCTCGCCCTCGGCGCGCAAGACGCTGGAGGACGCGCTGGGGCGGCGGCTGGGGCGGCGCGTGTCGCTCTCGTTCACGCAGGGGCAGGCGGCGGGGGGGAGCGACGGCACCAGCACCGGGCGCATCACCGCGGAGAGCGCCCGGCGAGACCGCCTGCGCCGCCTCACCGAAGAGGAACCCCTCCTGGCCGTCGCGGTACAGGAGTGGGACCTGGAACTGGTCGACTAGGGGCGCGCACCCCGCCGGCGGACCGTTGCGGTCCGTCCCTTGCGGGCGCTGCGCGCCCGTCCCTATTTTGCGCCGCTTTTCGCCCCCGTGGCCTCATGGCAGAGATGAACAACTTCCAGCAGATCCTGGAGATGGGCCAGCAGGTGCAGGCCCGCCTCACCCAGCTCCAGAGCGAGCTGGGGCAGAAGACCGTGTCCTCCTCCAGCGGGGGCGGGATGGTAACCGCCACGGCCGACGGCAAGGGCCGCATCCGCGGCCTCAAGATCGACCCCAGCGTGGTGCAGGGCGGCGACGTGGAGATGCTGGAGGACCTGGTCCTGGCGGCCGTGTCCGAGGCCCAGAACCGGGCCCAGCAGCTGTACGAGGAGGAGGTGCGCAAGCTGTCCGGCGGCTTCCCCATGCCGTTCCAGCTCCCCGACCTGTAAGCGCGGCGGGATACGCGGCTTTGTCGGTCATCGACGACCTGGCGGGCGAGCTGGCCCGCCTCCCCGGCATCGGCCGGAAGACGGCGCTCCGGCTCACCTTCCACCTGCTCAAGGCTCCCCCCGAGGAGGCCCAGCGCCTGGCCCGGGCCATCGTCGCCGTGCGCGAGCGGGTCCGGGCGTGCTCGCGCTGCGGCAACCTGTCCGAGCGGGAGACCTGCGCCATCTGCGAGAGCCCGCGGCGCGACGCCTCCACCCTCTGCGTGGTGGAGGAGGCGTCCGACGTCACGGCCATCGAGCGCACGGGCGAGTTCCGCGGCACCTACCACGTCCTGGGGGGGCACCTGTCCCCGCTGGACGGGGTGGGCCCCGCGGAGCTCAACATCGAGGCGCTGCTGGCGCGCCTGGGCTCCGACTCCGCCGTGCGCGAGGTGGTGGTCGCCACCAACCCTTCGGTGGAGGGCGAGGCGACCGCGCTCTACCTCCACAAGCTCATCTCCCCCCTGGGGGTGCGGGTCACCCGCATCGCGCGGGGGCTCCCCGTGGGCGGCGACCTGGAGTACGCCGACGGGGTCACCATCGCCGAAGCGCTCAACGCCCGCCGCGAGATGTAGCGCGCGGCGGGCGGCGCGCCATTTCCCCGCGCCCCACCATTCGTTAGTTTGTCTCCGTCAATCGCAGCCAGCTCCGAGCAGACCCCGACCGGGCGTATGGAAACCAGGCAGATCCTGCGAACCACCGGTTTCACCATCCTGGCGGTCGCGGCCGCCGCGGCGCTGGGCGCGCTCCTCGTGCGCGACCAGATCAGCCGCCACCAGCGCGACCTGTTCAGCCCGCACCCGCTGCGGCGCCTGGCCGCGCTGGGGTACCTGGGCGGCCGCCCCGCGTCCATCGACACCGTGCTCCTGCTGCGCGACTTCATCGCCTGGGAGGCGCGCCCGCTGCTGCGGCGCCGCGCCTCCGCGCTGCTGGCGCGCATGGAGGATTCCCTCGCCACCCGGCCCGTTCCCCTGGAGGCACGCTGATGGCCGGAGCCGCGAGCTGGTCCTTCGAGGAGCGCGACTTCCAGCGGATCGAGCGCCTCCTCCAGGGCTTCCTGTACGAGTCCAACGTGCGCTGCACCCTGCTGGTGGACCGCACGGGGCAGCTGGTCGCCACGGTGGGCGAGCAGCCGGAGTTCGACTCGGTCGCGTTCGCGTCGCTCGCCGCCGCCGACTTCTCCGCCAACGACCAGCTCGCCTCCATGATCGGCGAGAACGAGTTCTCCTCGCTCTTCCACCAGGGGGAGAAGGAGTCCATGTACCTGGCGGACGTGGCGAAGCGGGTGATCCTGGTGGTGCTCTTCGACAACCGGACCACGCTGGGGATGGTGCGGGTCAAGGTCAAGAACGTGGTCCGCGAGCTCGGGGAGATCTTTCAGGAGATGTTCGACCGGTATGCGTCCAGCCAGTCCCGACCGCACCTGGAAACGTCGTTCGTCGACGAGGCCGAGGACGAGATCGACCGCCTTTTCGGAGATCTCTAGGAGGATACGGCCATGTCGATGATCAACTACGCGTCCCGCGAGATCAACTGCAAGATCGTCTACTACGGTCCCGGGCTCTGCGGCAAGACGACCAACCTGGAGTACATCTTCGAGAAGGTGGCGCCCAACACCCGGGGGAAGCTGATCTCCCTGGCGACGGAGACGGAGCGCACCCTGTTCTTCGACTTCCTCCCGGTGGACCTGGGCTCCATCCGCGGCTTCAAGACGCGCTTCCACCTGTACACGGTGCCGGGGCAGGTGTACTACAACGCCTCCCGCAAGCTGATCCTCAAGGGCGTGGACGGGGTGGTGTTCGTGGCGGACAGCCAGGTGGAGCGGCTGGACGCCAACATCGAGTCCATGCACAACCTGTACGACAACCTGGCGGAGTATGGGCTGGACCTGCGGGAGATCCCCTTCGTCATCCAGTACAACAAGCGCGACCTCCCCAACATCTCCTCCCTGCAGGAGCTGGAGGAGCAGCTCAACCCCAACCGCGTCCCGACGTTCGAGGCGGTGGGCGTGCGCGGGATCGGGGTGTTCGACACCCTCAAGGCGGTGAGCAAGTCGGTCATCAAGTCGCTGAGCTGACGACGGCCACGGGGTGCGCGGGATGAACCTTCCCAACTGGATCACCCTCGGCAGGATCGTACTCGCCCTGGTCCTCGTCCCCCTGCTGTTCGTGGACGGGTTCGGGCCGCGCCTCGCGGCCTGGTTCATCTTTCTGGCCGCGGCCTTCTCGGACCTGTGGGACGGGCACCTGGCCCGCTCCCAGGGGCTGATCACCGACCTGGGCAAGCTGCTGGACCCGCTGGCGGACAAGCTCCTCCTCGCCGCCACCTTCGTCCCGCTCTACCTGATCTCGCACAGCGACCGGCCGGACGCCCGCTTCCCCTGGTTCGGCGGCGCGTTCCCCCTGTGGATCCTGCTGGTGATCTTCGGGCGCGAGGCGTTCATCACCGTGTTCCGCAGCTGGGCCGCGCGGCGCGGCGTGGTGCTGGCCGCCGGCAGGGCGGGGAAGTACAAGGCGGTGGTCCAGAACATCTTCATCGGCGCGGCGATCCTCTGGTACGCGCTGCAGAGCAAGGCCCGCGCGGACGGGTGGGACGGGCCCCTGTGGGCCGGGTGGCAGAGCTTCCACTTCGGCTTCACCGTGGTCGCCCTGTCGGTGGCGGTGTTCCTCACCGTGTACTCGCTGGTGGTGTACATGCGCGGCTTCCGCGCGATGGGCATCGGCAAGCCCGGGGCTTAGGCGTGCGCGCCGCGGCGGGGGAGGGGAGCGCCGGAAGCTTCCGGGGCGCGGACGGCCTCCTCCTGCACGCGCACGCCTGGACCGCGCCGGATGCTCGCGCCGCGCTCCTGGTGTCCCACGGGCTGGGCGAGCACGCCGGCCGCTACTCCACCCTCGCCGCGGACCTAGTCGCCCGCGGCGTTTCCGTGTACGCCCCGGACCACCGGGGCCACGGCCGCTCCCCCGGCACGCGCGGGCACGCCGGCGGCTTCGCCGAGCTGGTCGCCGACTTCGAGGCGTTCCGCCGCCACGTCGCCGCCGATCTTCCGCCGGGGCTCCCCGTCTTCCTGCTGGGCCACTCGCTGGGCGGGCTGGTGGCCATCCGCCACCTGCAGGAGCACCCGGAGGCCGGGTACGCCGGCGCGGTCCTTTCCGCGCCGCTGCTGGGGGTGGCGCTCCGTCCGCCCGCGTGGAAGACCTCGCTTGCCGGGCTGCTGTCGCGCCTGCTCCCCGCGCTCCGGCTCCGCAACGGGGTGGACGCCGCCGACCTGTCCACCGACGAGTCCGTGGTCGCCGCGTACCGCGCCGACCCGCTGGTGCACCCCTGGATCACGCCGCGCCTGTACACGGAGATCCAGGCGGCCATGCGCCTCGCCGTGGAGCGGCGGGACCGCATCCGCCTCCCGCTGCTCTTCGTGGTCCCCGGGGACGACCGCATCGTCCTGGCGGAGGCCACGGAGGAGTTCGCGCGCGGCGTGCGGTGCGAGGCGGAGGTGCGCCGCTTCCCCGGCTTCCGCCACGAGTCGCTGAACGAGCGCGAGCGCGCCGTCGTGGTGGCGGGGATCGCGGAGTGGATGGCCGGACGGATCCCGGCGTAGCTGCCAGAATGGCCGGCCCGCCTGGCACGTGCATTGCCCGAGGAACCCCTGTTTTTTGCGCACCCCGGGCGGAAGCCGGCGCGCGCGCATCCCACGACGAATCCCTTTCTCCATTTCGCGATGAAGAAGCAGAACGCAGACGCCCCGGCCGAGCAGAACGCGGAGGCCGCCGCCGCCGAGCAGGACGGGGAGACCACGGCGCAGGCCGGCGGCGACGGCCTTGCCGCCGAGGCGCCGCAGGCGCAGGGCGGCGACGGGGCCGCCGCTGCCCCCGCCGGGGGCGCCTCCGAGGGGGAGCTGGCCGCCTCGCGCGAGAAGTACCTGCGGCTGGCCGCCGAGTTCGACAACTACCGCAAGCGGGTGGAGCGCGAAAAGGCGGAGAGCTGGAGCCGCGCCCAGGCCCAGCTCGCCGAGAAGCTGCTGGACGTGCTGGACGACCTGCAGCGGGTGGCCCAGCTCAACCCGGAGACCACCACGGCCCAGTCGGTGATGGAGGGGACGCAGCTGGTGGAGCGCAAGCTCCTGCGCGCCCTGGAGTCGGCCGGGCTGGAGGAGGTGCAGGCCGAGGGACAGGCCTTCGACCCCGCGGTGCACGAGGCGCTGATGACCGTCCCCGCCGAGAGCCGCGAGGAGGACCACGCCGTCGCCGACGTGTTCCAGAAGGGATACCGCCTCAAGGGGACCCTCCTCCGCCCGGCCCGCGTCCGGGTCAAGCGCTTCGAGGGGTGACGGAGCCGGGGCCCGCCCCCCCCCCCCGCGCCCCCCCCCCGCCCCCCCCCCCCCCCCCCCC
>JBFMFL010000404.1:0-5369 GCA_040752145.1 Gemmatimonadota bacterium | reverse complement strand
CTGCTCCGCCGGCCCGGCCCCCGCGGCCGGCGCCGGGATCCTGGTGGGCGTGGTGCGCGGCGAGGGCGCCGCGCCGCTGGCCGGGGCGCGGGTGACGCTCTCCGGGGGCGGGCGCGAGCTGGAGGCGCGCACCGACGCGCGCGGGGTGTACCGCTTCTGCGGCGCGCCGGCCCTGGCCCCGCTGGCGGTGCGGGTCGAGGCGCCCGGGGCCGTGGTGCGGACCACGCTCCGGCTGGAGGGCGAGCCCGTGCTCCAGGACTTCGCCGTGGGGCCGGTGGCGGCGGTGGCGGCGGGCGCGGGGCGGACCGCCGCGGCCGGCCGGGGCGCGGTGTCCGGGCGCGTGCTGAGCGGGCCGGAGGGGCGCCCGCTGGCCGGCGCCACGGTGGAGCTGGCGGGCGGGGGCCGGGCGACCACCGACGCGCAGGGGCGCTTCACCCTGCGCGGGGTGGCGGCGGGGACGCGCAGCGTGAGCGTGGCGCACCCGCGGCACGGCACCCGCACCGCCGAGGTGGCCGTGGACGCCGGCGCCGACCTGGAGCTGCGCCTGGGCGAGGGGATGCGCCTGGCGGCGCTGGTGACCACGCCCTACACCCTGGACCCGCTGCGGGTGGAGGCGCGCTCCGAGCGCCGCTCGCTCGCCACGGCGGGCTTCTACGAGCGGCAGAAGACCGGCAACGGCTTCTTCCTCACCGAGGGCCAGTTCCGCCGCGGGGCCCCGCTCTCCAGCGTCATGCGCACGGTCCCGGGCGTCCGGGTGATCCGCTTCTCGCCCCCGCCGCCGGAGAAGTGCGGCCGCACGTGCGGCAACCCGCCCGCGGAGTGGCGCCTGGTCCCCAGCCGGAGCGTCGGCGGCGGGCGCATCAGCATGAGCGCGGACACCAGGACCGCGGCCCAGTGCATGATGCCGGTGTTCCTGGACGGGGTGCGCGTCGTGTCCCCCAGCGGGGAGCAGGGCAACGACATCGACCGGGTCAGCACCAACGACGTCGTCGCCATCGAGGTGTACCGCAACGCCCCCGAGATCCCCGCGCAGTTCGCGGGCGCCAACCAGGGGTGCGGCGTGGTGCTGATGTGGACGCAGGCCGAGCCCACCCCGGGGCGGTGAACCGCGCCCCGGCCGGAGCGTCCTCGCTCCGTCCCCCGAACCCGGAGCCATGACCCGCCGCCTTGCCGTCCCCGCGCTGCTCGCCCTCGCCGCCTGCGGCGGCGGCCTCTCCGATCCCGGCTCCCGCAGGGTGCCCGGCGTGATCGACACGGGGGGCGGAGGGGACCGGGCGCTCGCCGTCCCGGACACCGTGGCCGCGGGCGCGCCGTTCACGGTCGCCGTCACCACCTTCGGCAGCTCGTCGTGTACCCGCCCGGACGGCGCGGAGCTGGAGGTCCGCGGGCTGGTGGCCGAGGTCGTCCCGTACGACCGCGAGGCCGCCGGCGCGCGGGTCTGCACCGACGACCTGGCTCCCTTCCCGCGCGACGTGACGGTGCGCTTCGCCTCGCCCGGCCGGGCGACGGTCCGGGTGCGCGGGCGCGACCTCCGGGGCCGTCCCGCCGTCGTGGAAGCCGGGGTCGTGGTCCGCCCCTGACGCGGCCCCGCCCGGCGCTTGACGCGCCGGGCCCGCGCGCGCAGCATTCGGGGACGCGGCCGCGGGTGCGGCCGCACACGACGCCGAACCGGGAGGGGAGCATGGGAGCGAGCGGCGGCACGGTCGCGCTGGACGACGCCAGCTGGGAGCGGGAGATCGAGGCGGGGGCCGGGCTGGCGATGGTGGACTTCGGGGCGGAGTGGTGCGGGCCGTGCCGGGTGGTGGCGCCCATCGTGGAGCAGCTCGCCGACGAGTACCGGGGGCGGGTGAAGGTGGCGACGCTGGATGTGGACGCCAATCCCCGCACGGCGGCGCGCTACAACGTGCGGTCGCTGCCCAGCGTGCTGTTCTTCAAGGACGGGCGGCTGGTGGACACCGTCGTCGGCGCCGTGCCGCGCCCGGTGCTGGAGAAGAAGCTCCGGGCGCACCTCTGAACCGCGCTTTTTACGGCGGGTTCGGGCGTGCCCCCGGCTGGCGCCGGGGTCGGGCTGCGGCTCCGTAACGCAGCAAACAACGCTGCGTAACGGAGGCGAACCCCAACGGTACTGCTGTTGGGTTTCGCCGCTTCGCGCTCGCATCCCTCACGCGTGGCTGGTGCTGGCGTCCGCCGGGGCCCCCACCCGGCGGCTTTATCGCCGCCCCCCTCCCCCGTGCCGGGGGAGGGGGTCCGGGGTCAGGCAGGCGCTCGCGCCAGCGTCAGCAGCAGCGACAGCGGACGGCCGGTCTCGGGGTGGACGGGCTCCTCCAGCTCCGCCGGCTCCAGGCCGGCGGCGCGCGCCTGGGCGAGCCACGAGGCCACGGTGCGGAAGTACCAGGGCATCGCGGCGGGAAAGGGCGTGGCGAAGGCGGCGAAGTCCTCCGTGCGCCAGCCGTCGCGGTAGGGCGCGTCGCCGCAGGCGGTGAAGGGGTGGACGGTCTGCACCAGCAGCCGCCCCTCCGGCGCGAGCGCGGCCGCGAGGGCGCGCAGCAGCGGCGCGACGGGGTCCTCCAGCAGCGCGAAGTTGCAGACGACGGCGTCGAAGGGACCGCCCAGGCGCGCCGGGTCGGCCTCGACCTCGTCGTAGCGGAGGACGTGGAACGCGCCGCCGCCGGCCTCGCGGGCGCGCCGCACCAGCGCCTCGCTCCCGTCCACCCCCACCACCTCGCGGCCGCGCGCGGCGAGCGCGCGCGCCAGCCACCCCTCGCCGCACCCCACGTCCAGCACCCGCCGCCCCGGCACCCTCGCCACGGCCTCCACCACCGCGGCGTCCGTCGCCGCCCGGCGCGAGGGGATGCCGCCGCCGCGCACGGCCTCCGTCCAGGCGGCGGCGTTGCGCTCCCAGCTCGTCCGCAGCGCCTCGTCCTCCCTCATCCGACCGCCTCCTCGCCGAAGGCCCCCAGGAACGCCGTCTCCCCCAGCGGGCGGCGGGTGCGGGGGCGCGCCTCGCGCTCCAGCAGCCCGGCGTCGTCCAGGGCGGGGTCGTGGCGGCCCAGCGCGACCACCGCCATGGGGCGGAAGTCGTGCGGCACCTCCAGCGCGGCGCGCAGCGCCTCCGCGTCCCACCCGGCCATGGGGTGGGAGGCCAGCCCCAGCGCGGTGGCCTGCAACAGCAGCAGCCCGGTGGCGAGCCCCGTGTCGTGCTCGGCCCAGGCGTTGGGCTCGCTGACGCCGTCCCTGTTCTCGCGCGTGGTCTTCGCCAGCGACACCAGCAGCACCGAGGCGCGCTTCGCCCAGGCGTTCCCGGGCCGGAGCGCCGCCTCCAGCCCCGGGCGCCGCGGGTGGCCGCGCGGCACCGCGAGGAAGCGCCAGGGCTGCCCGTTCCCCGCGGAGGGCGCCCAGCGCGCCGCCTCCAGCACGGCGAGCAGGTCCTCGCGCGCCACCTCGTAGTCCGCGTCGAAGCGCGACGGGCTCCACCGCGCCGCAATGGCCGGGTGTACCGGCACCGCGGGGTCCGCGGGGCGCGCCGGGTAGTGGGGGGGGACCGCGTCGTCGTTCGTCATGGCCTCGCGCATCGGGGGGCATCGCCGGATGAGAGGCAAGCTATCGGGTCGGGCCGTGCCGCGGCCAGCCCGCGCCCTTGCCGTACGGAGGCGGCCGCGGCTACAATCCACGCGTCCCCCGTTCCGATCGCGACGATGCGTGCTGCGGCCGTCCCCACGCCGCGCACGCGCACACCCCGCTCCCCGCCGGAGACCGTCATGCACCGCTCGCTGCGCACGGCCCTGGCGGCCGCCGCGATCCTCGCCCTCGCCGCCTGCTCGCCCGAGGGGGCGCCCACCACCCCCGGCGGCGAGGCGCCGGCCGGGGAGCAGCCCGGCACCCGCTCCGCCCTGGGCGCCGAGGCGCGCGCCCTGTGGGTGAACCGCTTCGAGTACGACTCGCCCGCCAAGATCGCCACCATCATGCAGAAGGCGGCGGACGCCAACTTCAACGTGGTGTTCTTCCAGGTGCGCGGCTCCGGCGACGCCTACTACCGCTCCGCGCTGGAGCCGTGCTCGGTGGGGCTGTGCGGCCGCCTGGGCGGCACCCCCACCTGGGACCCGCTGGAGGTAGCGGTGCGGGAGGCGCACGCGCGCGGGCTGCAGCTGCACGCCTGGCTCAACGCGCTCACCGGCTGGGGCTCGGGATCCAGCACCACCTGCTCGCTGCTGCGCGAGTCCGACCCCGGCAACCCGCGGCACGTGCTGCTGGCGCACCCGGAGTGGAAGGTGGTCAACAGCGCGGGCACGGCCCACCCCTGCCCCAACGGCGAGGAGTACGTGTACCTGTCGCCCGGGAACGCGGGGGTGAGGACGCAGCTCGCCCGCGTCTCGGCGGACATCGCCCGGCGCTACGCGGTGGACGGCATCCACCTGGACCGCATCCGCTACCCCGGCACCGGGTGGTCGTACGACGCCGCGAGCCGCGCCGCCTTCGGCAAGAGCCCGGCCTCGTACCCCGCCGAGTGGAACGACTTCCGCCGCTCGCTGGTCAACCGCACGGTGAAGGAGACGTACGACAGCGTGCGCGCCGCGCGCAGCTCCGTGGTGCTGTCCGCCGCCGTGTGGCAGATCTACCAGGACAAATGGGGGTGGAACTCGTCGCAGGGGTTCTCGCAGTACTTCCAGGACCCGTACGCCTGGGCGCGGAACGGCTACCTGGACGTGGCGGCGCCCATGACCTACTACGCCGTGACCGCCACCCCCTGCGCCTTCACCGACTGGGCGTGCCTGCTGGACGACCACGTGCAGCGCCTGGAGGAGTCGGGAGGACGCCAGGTGTACATCGGCATCGGGGCGAGCCGGGGCCCGGCGGAGGTGGAGAAGCAGGTGAAGCTGGGGCGCCAGCGCGGGGTGGCCGGCTTCTCCGTGTACTCGTACAACTCCGCCGAGAGCACCGGCCTGTGGGCCGTGCTCCGCGCCGGCGTCTTCCAGAACAAGGCGGCGGTCCCGGAGATGCCCTGGAGGTAGACGGCCGGGCCGGGGCGCCGCCTCACAGCGGCGTCCAGGCGTCCCGGTCCAGCTCCGGGAACGACACCCGGCAGGTGCCGGGCGGGATCCCGTCCAGCCGCGCGAGCCCCGCGTCGTCCAGGGTGCCCTGGCGCTGCGTACCGTCGGGGAGCACCACCCGGTAGCGCGCGCCGGGAATGGGCGTGTCGTCCTCGCCCACCAGGCGGATCTCGATCCAGTCCAGCTGCGGCTGCGGGGCGGGAGCGGCGCGCACCGGGCGCGCGGCCCGCGCGGCGGCCTCCATCTCGCGGGGCGTGGGCGCCCGTCCCGCCGCGCCCGCCGCGGAGGACCCCGCCCCCCCGCCGCCCACGACGAAGCGCG
>JBFMFL010000403.1:0-5375 GCA_040752145.1 Gemmatimonadota bacterium | reverse complement strand
TTCTTCTGTCGCATCCGCGGCTACATCTCCACCCTGCGCAAACAGGGCCTGCAGGTCCTCTCGGGGCTGCAAAGCGTCTTCCTCGGCTCGCCCCTCATGCCCCAGCTACAGGGCTGAGTAGTTACCTGCATTCTTCATTCTACATTCCCCTCCGGATCCCCGTGCCGCGCGGCAGCGCCGGGGGAATCGAGATGGGCAGCGTCCCCGTGACGGGCGCGCGCCCCAGGAGCGCGCGCGCCGCGGCCTGCTGGCTGACCTCCGCGCCGCCCCAGGCCAGCAGGTAGGCGGGGACGGTGGGGAAGGACGAGACCAGGTACGGGCTGCCGAAGGTGACGGCCACCACCGGGCTGCCCGCGGCGGAGAGCCCCTCCACCCACCCGGGGAAGCCGCCCCCGGCGCCCACCGTGCCGCGGTGCTCGCGCGGCGACACGTACGCCGAGGCGACGACCACGTCGGCGGAGTCGGCGCGGCGGCGCAGCGCCTCCCACTCCGCGGGGGTGGTGCGATCGTCCACGCGGGCCGAGACCACCCGCGCGCCCCCGGCCGCCAGCTCCCGGTCGAAGGCGCGCCCGGCGAGCAGGTCCACGGTCTCGGCGTAGGTGACGGACAGCACGCGCCGGCCCGCCGCCAGGGGGACCAGCCCCCGCGCGTCGCGCGCCAGGGTGATGGAGCGCCGGGCGATCTCCTCGGCCACGGCGCGGTGCGGCCGGGTGCCCACCCGCTCGTCCACCGCTTCGAGATCCACCCGGCGCTCCCGGTGGAGCCCCACCCGCGCCTTGGCCTCCAGCACCCGGCGCACGGAGCGGTCGATGCGGGCCTCCGGGACGCGGCCGGACCGGACCGCCTCCACGACCGCGTCGATCCCCGCGGCGACGTCCCTCGGCTGGAGCAGCACGTCGGCCCCGGCCTCCAGCGCCAGCACCAGCGGCTCGGTGGGGCCGTAGCGCCGCGTCACCCCGCCCATGTCCAGGGCGTCGGTGAACACCAGCCCGTCGAAGCCCAGCTCGCCCTTGAGCACGTCGGTGACGAAGCGCCGCGAGACCGAGGCGGGCGGCGCGTCGCTCCCCTCCACCCCGGTCAGGGCGATGTGGGCGATCATCATCCCGTCGATCCCCGCCCCGGCGGCGGCGCGGAAGGGGACCAGCTCCACCGCGTCCAGCCGCGCCCGGTCGGCGGGGATCACCGGGAGGTCGATGTGCGAGTCGACCGCGGTGTTGCCGTGCCCCGGGAAGTGCTTGGCCACCGTCATCACCCCGCCGGACTGCACCCCGCGCACGAACGCGCTCCCCAGCCGCGCGACCGCCTGGGGGTCCTCGCCGAAGGAGCGGGTGTTGATGATGGGGTTGGCGGGGTTGTCGTTGACGTCCAGCACCGGCCCGAAGGTGAGGTGCACCCCCACCGCCCGCGCCTCCTCCGCCACCACCCGCCCCGCCCGGTACGCCAGCGAGTCCGAGCCGGCGGCGCCCAGCGCCATCACCGGCGGGAACACCGTCCCGCCGCCCTGCGGGAGGAGGTGCGGGAGCGAGTACACGCCGGCCAGCCGCATCCCCGGCCCGTTCTCCATGTCGGTGGTCACCAGCAGCGGCACGCGCGCCCGCCGCTGCAGCTCGTTGAGCTTGGCCGCGTAGCTGTGCGGCAGCCCGATGGAGATGATGACGCCGCCGACGCCGTCCTCCTCCACCCACCTGGCGATCCGCTCGAACTCGGGCGAGTCCACCGCGGCGTACTCGCCCCCGATCCAGGGGATCACCAGCTGCGCCACCTTCTGCCGCAGCGTGAGCCCCGCGAGCGTGCTCTCCACCCACGCCCGCTCCGCGGCCCCGGGCTGCGCGAGGGGGCCCGTCACCCGGGCGGAGGTGGGCGGCGCGGAAGCCGCCTGCGTGCCGGGCGCGCAGGCGGCGAGCGCCGCCATCGCCACGCACCCCAGGAGCGCGGCGGAACGGCGGGAGCGGGACATCGGGACTCCGGGCAAGTCGTCTCTGGCTGGTGAGCGGGTATCGTACGCCCGCGCGCCGGGGCCGTCAAGCAGAGGTCCGCCGGCGGGTGATTGCGCGGCGCGGCGCCGGCCGTAGCTTGTCCACCGGACATCCACCCGACCACCGGACCGAACCGCCCGATGAAGCCGACGCGACTCGCACTGCTCGCCCTGGCGCTCTCCGCCTGCGTCCCTCCGGATCCCCCGCTCCCCGCCGGGCCCGCCGCGCCCGGAGTCCGCCCGGGGATCGAGGTGTTCCTGGAAGATCCGCCCGCCGCGGTGCGGGGAAAGCGGATCGGGCTGATCACCAACCAGACCGGCGTGGACCGGGCGGGGACGCTCAGCATCGACCGGCTGGCGGCCTCGGACGCGGTGGAGCTGGTGGCGCTGTTCTCGCCGGAGCACGGCATCCGCGGCGCCGCCGCCCCGGGCGAGAAGATCGCCTCGGGGCGGGACGAGCGCACCGGGCTGCCCATCCACTCGCTGTACGGCGACACGCGAAAGCCCACGCCGGAGATGCTGCGCGGGATCGAGGCGCTGGTGTTCGACATCCAGGACGTGGGGTCGCGCACCTACACCTACGTCTACACCATGGCGCTGGGGATGGAGGCCGCGAAGGAGGCCGGGATCCCCTTCGTGGTGCTGGACCGGCCCAACCCCATCGGCGGCGTGCGGGTGGAGGGGAACCTGCTGGACACCGCCTACGCCACCTTCGTGGGGATGTACCCCATCCCCGTGCGGCACGGGCTCACGGCGGGGGAGCTGGCCCAGCTGTTCAACCGGGAGTTCGGGATCGGCGCGGACCTCACCGTGGTGAGGGCGGAGGGGTGGACGCGCGGCGCCTGGTTCGACGCGACGGGGCTCCCCTGGGTGCCGCCCTCGCCCAACATCCCGCGGCTGGAGTCGGCGATCCACTACCCGGACACGGTGTTCTTCGAGGGGACCAACCTGTCGGCGGGGCGCGGCACGAGCCACCCGTTCGAGCAGGTGGGCGCCCCCTGGCTGGACGCCGCCGGGATCGCCCGGGAGATGAACTCGCGAGGGCTGCCGGGGGTGAGGTTCGAGGCGGTGAGCTTCACCCCCGTGAAGCCCGGCGACCAGAAGTTCGACGGGGTGCCCCTGCGCGGGGTGCGGCTGGTGCTCACCGACCGCGACGCCTACCGGCCGGTGGCCACCTCGCTGGCGCTGGCGGACGCCGTCTTCCGGCGCCACCGCCGGGAGTTCCAGTGGCTCCGGTCGCACTGGGACCGGCTGGCGGGGACGGACCGGCTGCGCAGGGCGATCGAGGCGGGAAGGCTGGACGAGGAGCTGCGGGCGTGGGACGCGGACGCGGCGCGCTTCGAGCAGACCCGCCGGCCCTACCTGCTGTACTGACGGGCCTGCGCACCCCCGTCAGCCGGCGCGACGCGCTGAAGCTGGGGCTGGCCGCGGGCGGGGGCTCCGTGTACGCCGGCACCTGCTCCGACGTGGTGGTGGGCTTCGACCCGCGCGGCCCCCACCCGGCGGCCTGAGAGCCGCCACCCTCCCCCGTGCCGGGGGAGGGCTTCCCGAAGGTCCAGGCTGATGCAGTTCCTGGGATCTGCGCAGGAAGGTCGGGGGAGGCTGCGCAGGCGGTGCGTTTGTTCGAAGCCAGCGTGATCCCGCGGACGCAGACGGAGGGTGGGCGAGTGCTCTGGCGAGTCCCTTCGGGTTTCGCGCTGCCGGAGCAGCATCCCCCGGCCGACCCCCTGCACCGGCGTCGTCCGAAGCGGCACGTCGTCGGGCGGCCACCCGCCGCGGAACAATCACCCGCCTCCCGCGGTCCAACTCGCACCCCGTCGGCCGGCGGGCTCCCCCGCCGGCTTCTCCACCTCCCCGCCCGCACCCGCCATGACACTCCCCCGCGCCCTCCGCGCCACCTCGCTCGCCCTGCTGCTCGCCGCGTGCGGCGGTGCCGAAAACGCCTCCCGGGAGGAGGCAGCGTCCGCGGTCGAGATGTCGGCGCCCGTACCCACGCGCGCCATGCAGGACCTGTCGGCACCGACTGCGGCGCCGCAGTCGGGCGGCGGCGTGGCGCAGGGCGTGGAGAGCGGGCAGCCGACGAGCCAGGCCCCGGGCGCGCCCGCGGACACGGCGGCCACCCCCGCGATGATCATCCGCACCGGCGTCGCCACGGTGCAGGTGGACTCGCTGGAGCCGGCGGTGGCGCGGGTGCGGCAGCTGGCGCAGAGGCTGGGCGGCTACGTGGCGAACGCGTCGCAGCAGGGGGGCGAGCGGGAGACGCGTCGGGCCATGCTGGAGCTCAAGGTCCCCGCGCGCCGCTTCGACGAGGCGCTGCGCGGGCTGAACCCGCTGGGGGAGGTGGAGTCGGTCAGCGTCAGCGCGCAGGACGTGGGGGAGGAGTTCGTGGACGTGAGCGCCCGCGTCGCCAACGCGCGGCGCCTGGAGACTCGGCTGCTGGACCTGCTCCGGAACCGCACCGGCAGGCTGGAGGACGTGCTGGCCGTGGAGCGCGAGCTGGCCCGCGTGCGCGAGGAGATCGACCGCCACGAGGGGAGGCTGCGCTACCTGAGGACGCGGGTGGCGGTCAGCACGCTCACCGTCAACCTCCACGAGCCCCACCCCGTGGTGGGCGACTACCCGGGCGCCAACCCCATCCCCGACGCCTTCCGCCAGGCGTGGCGCAACTTCGTGGGCTTCGTCGCCGGGTTCATCGCCTCGCTGGGGATCCTGGTGCCGCTGGGGGTGATCCTGTGGGCGGCCTGGCTGCTCCTGCGCCGCATCCGCCGGCGCCGGCCCGCGCCGCCGCCCCCGGCCCCGGCCGGGCCCGCCAGGACCGGCGCGGAGTAGCGAGCGCAGCGGGCCCCGGGAGATCCCGGGGCCCGCGTCCGTCCGCACCAGGGTCCGGCCGACTGCCGGGGCTCAACCCATCATGTTGTACACGTACCAGGACGCATACCCCACCTGGGTGCCGGACGTGACCTTGACGCGCAGCTCGAAGTTGCCATAGAAGTCCATCACGGAGAAGCTGGCCGTCTTGTCGCTCCCCGCGGAAATCCACTGCTGCTGGGGGTCGATGTCCCACTTGACCTCCCACTCGTAGGAGTACGTCCCGGTGCCGCCCGACGGGAACGCCTCCCACACGTGCGGTCCGGTGGTGTAGACCTCCTGGGGGCCCTCGATCCACACGTACACGGACCGCTTGGCGGGACGGACGGCGGCGGACGCCTCCCCCGCGTCGGCCGGCAGGGCGGCTCCCGGCGCCGAGAGCAGCGCCGGGACGAGGAGGAGCACCAGTGCGGTTCGCTTCATTGTTCGCCTCGCGGAAGAGGTGGGGGGAGCCGTCGCGCCGGCCCCCTGCAGAAACATTGTCTTGAAATGTATGACTGCGCAAGGAGCGCGTCGGGCGCCCCGGCACTCC
>JBFMFL010000402.1:0-5426 GCA_040752145.1 Gemmatimonadota bacterium | reverse complement strand
TTCTTCTGTCGCATCCGCGGCTACATCTCCACCCTGCGCAAACAGGGCCTGCAGGTCCTCTCGGGGCTGCAAAGCGTCTTCCTCGGCTCGCCCCTCATGCCCCAGCTACAGGGCTGAGTAGTTACGTTGGGGGGACGAACGTACAGTTGCGGGAACCGTTTGAGCTCTGCCTCAGCCGTGAATACACCGAACGGATACTCAACTAAACCTAAGCTTCTGTAAAATTCCTCGAAGGTCACGTTTGTCTCCTAAGCGGCGGTTAGAGGTAGCACGGGCGGCGCGGCGTTGCTACGAGACCGCGGCTGTCGGTTCGAGCAATCCCAGTTCTCGCGACCTGACGACAGTGGGACACGTCGTCGGTACGCTGGATGGATACGTCAATACGATCGGATTTGCAAGAACCCGCCGGTGCGTGCGCCACGTATACCACTCGTATTGGAAGCGGCCCCCTCTCGCAGCATTGGGAGAGGGGGCCGGGGGTGAGGGGACCTACACTCGCAGCGCGCAGCCGAGGGGACGCCCGAACCCGCCGTAGGTCACGCCGTGCCCAGCGCCTGCCCGGACCCCATCGCGTGAGCACGGATCCGCGTCAGCTCCTGCTCCAGCGCGGCGAGCCGCTCGCGGAGACGCTCGGACCGGCGCCGCTCGCCCAGCAGGTACAGGGCGGCGCCGAAGAGCACGGCGCCCAGCACGGAGGCCACCACCCAGCCGAACTGGACGGGACGGTGGAAGGCGTGGTGCGTGAGCAGCAGCGTGGCGAGCCCCGCCGCCACCATCCAGCCGCCGACGCCCCCCGCGAGGGCGAGCGGACGGCGGGCGGGGGGCGCGGACGCGTCGGGAGCGGCCCCCGACGCGCGGGCCAGCAGGCGCTCGCGCACCGTGTCGTGGCGCGCGGCGTCCATGGCGTGCGGCGGGGGCAGGTAGAGCGCGGCCAGGAGCGCGTCCTGCACCCCTTCGAGGGCGCGCGCGCACTCCGGGCACTCGCGCAGGTGCGCGAGCAGGGCGTGGCCGTCCGGGCCCGCGAGCGCGGCGAGGGCGGCCTGGACCCGCCGGTGGTCTCGTTCGAATGCGCTCAAGAAGCGACCTCTCTCAGCACGGAAAGCCTGTCCCGGAGCTTCTGGAGCGCCAGCCGCACCCGCGTCTTCACGGTGCCCAGCGGCTGGCCGGTGTAGTCGGCGATCTCGGTCTGGCTCATCCCGCGGAAGTAGGCCAGCTCCACCGTCTCGCGCTGCTCCGCAGGCAGGGAGCCCAGCGCCAGCGCCACGATGCGGCTGCGCTCCTCCGTCTCGGCGCCCTGCAGCGGGTCGCCCTCGGCGGCGAAGGCGGCCAGCGCGGCGGGCTCCACGGGGGTCTCCGCCTCGCGCGCGCGGCGGCGCGAGCGCACCCGGTCCAGCGCGCGGCTCCGCGCGATCATCGCCAGCCAGGTGGAGACGGCGCCGCGCCCCTCCTCGTACCCCTCCGCGCGGCGCCACGCCTGCCAGAAGGTCTCCTCCACCACCTCGGCCGCGTCGTCCGGGTCGGCGAGGACGTGCGCGGCCACGGAGTGCACCAGGGTGCTCCAGCGGTCGTAGAGCGCGGCGAGGGCGGCTTCGTCGCCGGCGGCCATGCGGCGCAGCAGCGCGCCGTCGTCGGTCGCCGCCGGGGGCGGCCGCTGCGGAGGGGGGCCCGCGCGCCCGCTCCGCGACGCGAGGTCCGGAGCGTCGTGCGGACGGAGGGACGTGGATGGATCCATGAAGTGCAGGCGCTGCTGGGGGCCCGGCAAATACCCGGACAAACCTTCTGCAAGCAGCGCGCCGCGGGGGACAGGCAGAGACGCCGGAGGGGAGCTGTCCCCCGGGGAACGCAGCCTCACCCGTGCCCGCCAGGACTCGGCGGCGGGGGTAGAGGTCGGGATTCTCGGCTGCGATCCGCGGGGGCGGGACGGACGGGGGGATGGCCCCGCCCGCCCCGACGGCTTACGACGGCCGGATGAAGAGGCTGGCGATGGCGACCACGGTCGCCATGTCCAGCGGCTCGTCGAACGACTCGCTGGGCGCGGTTGCCGCCACGGGCGGCGTGAACGTGAGGGTCGCCAGGTTGACGCCCGCCTGCGTGGTGTTCGCCTCGGACGGGAAGTTCGCCGGCGGGTTGCCGGGTCCGTAGATGGCGTTGCCGACCGGCTTGCCGCCCACCGTCGCGGGCACCACGCCCGTCTGGGCCTCGGTGATCCATCCCTTCTGCGGCACCTGCTCCGCGAAGTTGCCGTTCAGGCGGCGGATCTCGGAAGCGTGCCTGCCCTCCACCGAGTGGATCCGGAGCGCGGCGGTCAGCACCGCGTCGTTGGCCATCAGGTTGGGCGCCTGCCCCTTGTACGCGCGGACGCCGGTGTCCTCGAAGCCCTGCGAGAGCGCGCGGTACGTGGCGTAGTTGGTGAACACGTCCGCGAAGAGGCCCCCCGCGGTGAAGTCGAAGTTGGGCTTCCGGGAGTCCGGCGCGATCCCCAGCGCGTTCTCCAGGAAGCGGACGTGCGCGAACTCGTGGTCGCGGAACACCTGGAAGAGGTTCCGGTCCGCGGCGGGGATCAGGTTGGCGCGCTCCAGCCCCAGCCGGTAGAACTCGAACTCCAGGTACTCCAGCGTCAGGGCGAACTGCAGGATCTCGGTGACGCTCGGCGCCGCCTGCGCCCGGAGCGGGGCGGGGGTCACCAGCGTGGCGAAGACCGCCGGGACGCCGGCGGCGGCGATGGCGGCGCCCACCTTGCCCGCTCCGCGCAGGAGGTCGCGGCGCGACCCGGCCTGTTCCAGCAGTTCCGTCTCGAACTGCTCCAGAAGGCTCTTGTCGATCATCTGCGGCTCCTCTATGCCAGGTCGGCGCTGGGGGTGAAGTTCGGCACGTTCGTCAGCGTCACCGTGTTCCGGATGAAGGGGGCGGCAGCCGCGATCACCTGCTGCGGCGGGAACGCGTCGTCGAACGCGCGCGGCGCGAAGTCGCGGCTCCTGGGGTTCAGGAGGTCGCGGATCGCGGAGGCGTGCCGCGCCTCCACCGAGACGATCTTCCCGGCGACCGTCAGCAGCGCGGGGCTGGTCAGGAACTGGCCGGCGCCGTTGTACGCCGCCACGCCCAGGTCCTCGAACATCCGGGCGGTGGTCAGCACCGAGTCGCGGCTGCTGAAGTTGACCGCGCTGAAGTTGGGGGTGAGGCTGCCGATGGCGTTGGTGCCGAGCGCCGCGCGCAGGAAGTCGCGGTGAATCACCTCGTGGTCGCGGAGGTCCGTCAGCACCCTGCGCTCGGCGTCGGTGATCCCGGAGTACGGGGTCGCGACGACCTGCGTGTAGAACGCCGCCTCCAGCTGCTCCAGCGCGAAGGCGAAGTTGAGCACCCCGAAGTCGTTGGTGAAGTTCAGCGTCACCGCCGCGAAGGTGGGCGGCGGCGGGTTCACCACCACCGTGTCGGGCCTGGTCACCTCGGTGATCGTGCGCACCTCGGTGTCGTCGCAGGCCGCGGCCACGAACACCGCCGCGGCGCCCGCCCCGGTCCACCTCAGGAAGTCCCGCCGCCCCGTCGGCTGATCCAGCGGGACCAGCGAGGGTCCCTGTTCCCCCGGCCGATTCGTGTCGGACATGCACCCACCTCCGTTGGTCGTGTGTAAGCCGGCGGGAGCGGGCCCGTCGCCCGCCCCGCCCTCCCTGCCGTGCACCGCTCCCGTCACCCGCGCACCCCGCGGGCAGGCACCTCGTACTGGTACGGCTGGAACTCGCAGCCCGGGCGGACCGGCACGTAGATCACGTCCGGCGTCCCCGTGGCGGTCGCCTCGGTGAACACGCCCACGCCCTGGTACTCGGCCGTCCGCGCCACCTCGGTCGTCCCCACCACCCGCGGCAGCCCGAAGCGGACGTAGCGGCGACCGTTCAGGGTGATGGGCTCGTTGTTGATGTACCAGGTCGCGCCGGCCGCGTAGCCGGCCGTGGCCGGGTAGGCCGTGGCGAAGGGCTGGCCCGCGACCACCGTGTCGCCCGTGGCCGGGTCGTACATGGCCTCCACCTCGCGCAGCGCCGTCCCCTCCACCACGCACACCCGGATCGCCTGCATCGCCGGCTCGGCCGGCGGCGGCGGCGGGACCACGGCAACCGGCGGCGGGGGAACGATCACCGGGGGCGGCGGCATCATGTCGCCGAACATGAACTTGAGCCCGGCCACCAGCCTCCCGGTGACGGCGAAGCGGTCGTCGGCCACCGCGGCGGAGCCGCCGGTGGGGACGCGCGCCGGCGGCACCCAGGCGTCGCCCACGTGAACGGGCGAGTCGTAGCCGTGCAGCCCCAGCTCGCCGAACAGGGCCACGCCGCTGCCGATGCGGAACAGGTCCATCCCCGCGCCCAGCGTCCCCTGCCCCACCGACGCGAACTCGGGGTCGAAGGTGAGGCACGCGCCCCGCGACAGCGTGGCCGGATCGCACCCGGGCCGGCTCCCCGCCACGTCCGTGGTGAGCCCGCCGCCGCCCAGGAAGAAGTAGACGGAGGACAGCATCCCCGACGGGCTCATGACGAAGGGGCGGAACACCAGGTCCAGGTCGTACAGGTAGGTGTTCAGCGCCCACGAGTCGTCGTCGCCCTCGTCCGGCGTGGTGGCGCCGAAGCTGCCCTGGAACGGGCGCCGCATGGGGAGGTACGCCCCGTGGATGCGCACGCCGAAGCCGGGGGTGGCCCAGTAGGTCGCCATGGCCCCGAAGGCGGGCGCGTAGCCGGGCGTGTACCCCTCGCCGTCGTCGCCCTCGGTGACCTCCCCGTTGGCGACGGTCACCGTACGGCTCTCGAACCAGGGGCTGGTGAGCGAGCCGCCGGCGTAGACGCCCACGTCGAACCGGCTGATTCGCCTCCCCATCGTGTCCTGCGCGTACGCTTCGCTTCCCAGTCCGACCGCCAGGACCAGGGCGGCGGCGGCCGCTGACATTCGTCTCATCCCATTCCTCTCCGCGAACCATGGTGAACGTGAACGGCGCCGGGCGCGCTGTGCGGTCCGGCCGGCGGATCATCGTCTCGAAGTGGGTATACGGGAGGTGTGTGGCGATCGGATCTCTGGCGTTTTGAACCGACTGAAAGAAGGGAACTGCGGGGTTGGGCGTGCCCCGGCTGGCGCCGGGACGGGCTGCGGCTCCGTAACGCACGATACGACCGTGCGTAACGGAGGCGAGCCCGCGCAAACTGCCGCGCGGTCTCGCCGCTTCGCGCTCGCATCCCTCACGCGGGGCTGGTGCTGGCGTCCTCGGGGGCCCCCCACCCCGGCGCTGCGCGCCACCCCTCCCCCGCAAGCGAGGGAGGGGAGAACTGCGGTTGCCGTTCTGCGATCTGCGCGGGGAGGTCGGGGGAGGCTGCGCAGGGGGAACGTCATGTTCGAAGCCAGCGTGATCCCGAAAGCGCAGGCGGAGCGCCGGCGAGTTCGGCTCCCCCGGA
>JBFMFL010000401.1:0-5442 GCA_040752145.1 Gemmatimonadota bacterium | reverse complement strand
CGGGGGGGACCGGAGCCGTTCAAGCTCCGGTCCCCCCGGTGTGGTCGTGCGCGAGGCGGCGTCGGCTCAGTCGCCGAACAGCCCCAGCTCCAGCTCGCCGTCGCCTCCCCCGGCGCCGCCCGCCGACGGCGCGGTGGCCTCCACGTCTCCGCCGTCGCCGGCGTCCGGCTCGCCCGCGGCGGACTCCCCGGCGGCGCCCTGCGGCCCGGCACCGTCCTCCCCCGCCCCGTCCGCCGCGAACGGCTCGTCCCCGTCGGCGAGCCCGTCCAGCTCGTCCGCGTCCGCGTCGGCCTCCGGCTCCTCGGACGCGTCGGGGTCCACGCGGGGCTCGGCGGTGCGGGTCACGGACACGATGCGGTCGTGCCCGGACAGCTCCACCGCCGGCTCCGGCAGCGTCTTGAGGTCGCCGGGGACCACCTGGTCGCCGTGTACGCGCACGGTGCGGCCCACCGCGGTGACGGCCATCAGGTCCTCGTCGGGGAGCAATTCCCGCGCGGTGACCACCCGGCCGGTGCCGCGCATGGTGGGGAGCACCACGCTCCCCATGCCGCCGCGGGCCTGCACCGGCAGGTCGTCCATGGCCACGCGCTTGGCGAAGCCGCGCTCCGTCACCAGGCACAGGTCGCCCTCGCGGCGCATCGCCACCATCCCCACCAGCTGCTCGTCCTGGCGCAGCTTCACCCCGCGCACCCCCTGCGACACGCGTCCCATCAGCGGGATCTCCGCCTCCGGGAAGCGGATGGCGCGGCCGGCGCTGGTCCCCAGTACGACGTCGCCCGAGCCGTCGGTGAGCTGCACGTCCACCAGCCGGTCGCCGGGCTTGACGGACACCGCCTCGATCCCGCCCTCGCGCGGCCGGCCGTACTGGTCCAGTCCGGTGCGCTTCACCGTGCCGTCCGCCGTGGCGAACACCAGGAAGCGATCCTCCGGGTACTCCGCCGTCGTCAGCATCGCCGCCACGCTCCGCCCGCGCGGCAGCCCCAGGATCTGGTGCACCGCCTTGCCGCGCGAGGCCCGCCCCGCCTCCGGGATCTCGGCCACCGGCAGCCAGTGCACCCGGCCGTCGTCCGTGAAGAACAGCAGCGTGCTCCCCGTGCTGGACACGAACACGTGCTCCAGGTAGTCGCTCTCGTAGCGCTCCATCCCCGCGAGCACCTTGCCCGAGCGGCTGCGCTGCCGGAACAGCGCCATGGGCACCTGCTTGAGGAAGCCCTCGCGGCTGACCACCACCACCACCTCCTCCTCGGCGACCAGGTCCTCCAGCGAGAAGGTCTTCTCGGACTCGATGATGACCGTGCGCCGCGCGTCGCCGTACTTCTCCGCCAGCTCCGCCAGCTCGCCGCGGACCACCGCCACCTGCCGCTCCGGGCTGCCGAGGATGGACTCCAACTCCAGGATGCTCGCCTGCAGCTCGGCCAGCCGGTCCTTGAGCTCCTTGCTCTCCAGGGCGGTGAGGCGGGAGAGGCGCATGTTCAGGATCGCCTCCGCCTGGCGCTCCGACAGCTTCAATTCCTTCTGGAGCTTGGCCGAGGCCGTCTCGCGGGTGCGGGACGACTTGATCAGCCGCACCACGGTGTCGATCTTCCGCAGCGCGACCAGCAGCCCCTCCAGCACGTGCGCCTGGTCGCGGGCCCTGTCCAGCTCCCATTGCGAGCGCCGCACCACCACCTGGATGCGGTGGTCGCGGTAGCGCTCCAGCAGCTCCTTGAGGTTGAACTCGCGGGGGACGCCACCGTCCAGCGCCAGCGTGATCACCCCGAAGGTGGTCTGCAGCGTGGTCCACTTGAACAGGCCGTTCAGCGTCTTCAGGGCGTCGCCGCCGCGCTTCAGCTCCACCACCATGCGGATGCCGTCGCGGTCCGACTCGTCGCGCAGGTCCGACACGTCGGGGAGCTTGCCGGCCTTGGCCAGCTCCGCCACCTGCTCGATGATGCGCGCCTTGTTGGTGCCGTAGGGGATCTCGGTGAACACCAGCTGCTCGCGCCCGCCGCGCTTCTGCTCGCGCACCACGCGCGCCCGCATCACCACGCGCCCGCGCCCCTTCTCGTACGCGTCGCGGATCCCCTGCCGCCCCACGATGGTGCCGCCCGTGGGGAAGTCCGGCCCCGGCAGGTGCGCCATCAGGTCGTCGATGCCGCACTCCGGGTGGTCCAGCAGGTGGATGGCGGCGGCCACCGTCTCGCGCAGGTTGTGCGGCGGGATGTTGGTGCTCATCCCCACCGCGATCCCGGAGCTGCCGTTCACCAGCAGGCTGGGGATGCGCGAGGGGAGCACCCTGGGCTCCAGCAGCCGGTCGTCGAAGTTGGGGGCGAAGTCGACGGTGTCCTTGTCGATGTCCGCCAGCATCTCCGTCGCCACCGGGGCGAGCTTCGCCTCGGTGTAGCGGTAGGCGGCCGCGGGGTCGCCGTCGATGCTCCCGAAGTTGCCCTGCCCGTCCACCAGCGGGTAGCGCAGGCTGAACTCCTGCACCATGCGCACGAGCGCGTCGTACACGCTGGCGTCGCCGTGCGGGTGGTACTTGCCCAGCACGTCGCCCACCACGGTCGCGCTCTTCTTGTACGGCCGCGCGGGGGAGAGGCCGGCCTCGTGCATGGCGAACAGGATGCGCCGGTGCACCGGCTTCAGCCCGTCGCGCACGTCCGGCAGCGCCCGCTGCACGATCACGCTCATCGAGTAGTCCAGGAAGGACTCCCGCATCTCCTCCTCGATCAGCCGCGGGAGCACCCGGTCCCGCTGCTTCGCCATGCTCATAACTCGTTCTTCTCTCTCTGGCTCTCGGCTGATTCGTCGCTGGCGATCTCGGCCGGTCTGGACAGCTGCGGATTCGACTGCGGGTTCGGGCGTGCCCCCGGCTGCGCCGGGGTCGGGCTGCGGCTCCGTAGAGCAGCAAACAACGCTGCTCAACGGAGTCGAGCCCCGCCAAACTGCCGGCGGGTCTCGCCGCTTCGCGCTCGCATCCCTCACGCGGGCATCGCGCCGGCGTCCGCCACGGCACCCCGGCTCCCCGCGGTTGCCCCCTCTCCCAGAATTGGGAGAGGGTGGCGGCTCTAAGGCAGCCGGGTGAGGGCCTGGCGGGTGAGGGCCCGCTGTCCAGAAACGGCTCCCCTGAATACACCTCAGCGGGGGTCCGGTTCGGCAAATCTTCGGGGAATCGCGCCGGCGGGAGCTGCGGTGGAAGGGGCGTGCCGGGCCGTCCACGTCGGGGCGCCGCCGTGCGGCAGCGGAAGGTGGGGCCGGGGCCCGCGACGTGCAAGGTAACGCCGCCGCCGCCAACGGCCAACCGCACCCGCACCCGGAGAGCCGCGTGTCCACCAGCTCCGCAGACGTCCCGCTCCGCAGGTCCGACGACGACGCGCGCCGCCCGCCGCTCAACGTGGGGCGCGTGGTGCTGCTGGGCTACATGTGCTCCGGCAAGAGCACGGTGGGCGCGGCGCTCGCCCGGCGGCTGGAGTGGAGCTACCTGGACTTCGACGTGGAGATCGAGCGGCGCGAGGGCGCCACGGTGCAGCAGATCATCGCGTCGGCGGGGGAGGAGCAGTTCCGCGAGCTGGAGGCGGCGCTGACCGCCGAGGCGGCGGAGACGGAGCGGGTGGTGCTGGCCCCGGGCGGGGGGTGGGTCACGCGGCCGGAGTTCCTCACCGGGCTGGGGCCGGGGACGCTGGCCGTCTGGCTCCAGGTGTCACCGGACGAGACGGTGCGGCGGCTGCGCGAGGACAGCATCGACCGCCCCTTCCGCGACCACCCCGACCCGGCCGGGATGATCGCGCAGATGCTGGCCGAGCGCATCCCCCTGTACGAGCGCGCCGACCTCAACATCCCCGCCGACGTCCGCACCCCGGAGTCCATCGCCTACGAGATCGAGACGCTGGTGCGGGCGCGCAACAGCGGCTGCTGAGCCGTCCCGGCGCGCCGCGCGGGCGATTCCACGGCGGCGCTCCCGGAGGAAACAGCGCCCGGGGGGCCTCACCCCATCTCGTCCAGGACCTCCTCGAACTCCATCGCCATGGTGGGGTGGCTGTGCCGGTTGGCGGCCTCGATCCCCTGGCGGTACGCCTCGCGCGCCTCGTCGTCGCGCCCCAGCTCGCGCAGCGCGTGGCCCAGGCGCCCGTAGGCGTTCCCCTCGTCGTCGGTGCGCGCCAGGTACGCACGCAGCTCGGCGATCATCTCCTCCCACCGCCCCGCCCGCTCGAACTCCAGCGCCAGCCCGAAGCGGGGGCGCGGGTCGTCCGGGCGCTCCTCCGCCAGCTTCCTCAGCGAATCGATCCTGGAGCTCTCCACGTTGCTCTCCGTGCGTGCGGGTGCCGGACGTCCCCCCGGAAGTCAGCCGAGCCGCCGGCGCAGCAGGGTGGCCGCCGCCACGCCGGCCACCGCCCCCATCACCGCCGCCCCGCCGATCAGCGCCGCGCGCTGCGGCTCCACCGCGGCCAGCCCGTCGCGCAGCCGCATCCCGCGGCCGCCCGCGTAGCCCTCCTCGCGCCCCTCGTACCCGGACGCGTCGGCTCCCACCGCAGCGCGCCCCCGGCCCAGGCGGCTCCCCGCGGGCGGCAGGTCGGCCACGGCGTGGGTGGCGTCGCACGCCAGGCACAGGGCGCGGCCGGCCAGGCGGCTGGTGCGGTTGGGGAACACCAGCTCCTCGTCGCAGTCCGGGCACTCCACCCCGGCGGGCGCGGGGCGCACCGACGAGTACAGGGCGTTGCGGCTCATCCCGAGCTGCCCGGCGATCCGGTCCACCGTCTCGGAGCTGGTCCAGTACAGGCGGTTGGCGCGCTCCTGCCGGGCGTCGTCCAGCTGGGTTGCGGTCATCGCGTCCTCGGGTGGTCGTGGGATCGGGGCGGGCGTCGCCGCGCAAGAGCGCGCCGGGGAGCACAACGTATGCCAGGAGCGGCGTTTCCGCACGGGCGCGCCGGCCCGCCCGGCGTTGTCACGGGGGGGCGGCGGGTCTATCTTTACCGCCCCGGCAGCCGGAAACGACGCGAAAGTCACAGGGAAGGCGCGGTCTTGAGCAGCACGAGCGACACACTGGCGGCACCCGCCGCGCCACGGCGGCGCGCGGCGCGGGCGCGCGGGCGGGGCGGAGCGGGCTTCGCGGTGGGGCGGTCTCCCCTGGCCGTCGTCTTCCTCACCGTGTTCCTGGACCTGGTGGGCTTCGGCATCGTCATCCCTCTCCTGCCGCTGTACGCCGAGCGCTTCGGGGCCGGGCCGGTGGCGGTGACCTGGCTGGTGGCCGTGTACTCGCTGATGCAGCTCCTGTTCGCGCCCTGGTGGGGCGCGCTCTCCGACCGCGTGGGGCGCCGCCCGGTGCTGCTGGTGGGGCTCTTCGGCTCGGCGGCCTCGTACCTCCTGTTCGGGCTGGCCGGCTCGCTCGCCGCGCTGTTCGTCGGGCGCGCGCTGGCGGGGCTGATGGGGGCCAACGTGGGGGTGGCGCAGGCGTACATCGCCGAC
>JBFMFL010000400.1:0-5460 GCA_040752145.1 Gemmatimonadota bacterium | reverse complement strand
TGGACCGACGCGCTGTCGTGCTCCCCCTCTCCCAGCATTGGGAGAGGGGGCCGGGGGGTGAGGGCTGCCGTTCCCGCAGTATCCCCCAGAATCCGTTCGGAGGGAGACTCGCCGGCTGTTTGGCGGGGCTCACTCCGGCGGAGGGAAACCCGCCGGCTGTTTGGCGGGGTTCCCGGAGCCCGCGCAGGAAACAGGCCGGCAGTTTGGCCTGGTTCCGGAGCGGCCCGCCTCGACGGGAAGAGCCTACAAAAGACCGTGGCTGACCGCGTACACGTACGCGGAAACGGCACGCAGCTGCGCGTCGTCGATCCCGAACCCGCCGCGCGCGGGCATGAACGCCGGGTACTCCTTGGGATCGGGCACGCCCTCCTCCACCAGCCGCACGATGGACTCGTAGCCGCCGTCGACGTTGAGCCACTCGTCGTCGCGCAGGCTGGGCGCCAGGGCCGTGCCCCGCGCGTCCGCCCCGTGGCAGGTCTGGCACCCGGCCGGGCCCACGAACAGCTTGCGCCCGTCGCGCACCATCTGCGGGGTGACGCCCGCGGGGAGGCGCGCCGCCATCGCCAGGTCCGCGCTGTCCTGCGCCGACAGCTCGGGCGCGGGAGCCTCGGGCGCGGCCGCGGCGCCCTCCCCGGACGGCGCGCCGGCCCCGCCTCCCCCGTCGTCCCCGCCGCACCCGGGGGCGAGCGCGAAGACCGCCAGGGAGGTGGCGAGGAGGGCGAGGCTGCTGCGCATGCGGGGGCTCCGGTACGGGTGGGAGGACGGGCGGTCGCCGCGCGGGCCGCGAGGAGCATGCCAGCGCGGGGCCGGGCGGATCCGGCGCGCCGACGCACCCCGCCCGCGCCCTCCGCACGGATCCTGCGTCGGGCCTCGGGCTCCGCGACACCCCTCACCTCCGCAGACGGGACCGACCATGCCGACACCGAGCTCCGCGACCCCCGACGCCCGCCGCGCGGGCACCTTCGCCCTGGGCGGCGACCTCCCCGTGCACCGCCTGGGCTTCGGCGCAATGCGCATCACCGGCGAGGGCGTCTGGGGCCCGCCCCGGGACCGCGAGGAGGCGCTGCGGGTGCTGCGCCGCACCGTGCAGCTGGGGGTGGACCTGATCGACACCGCGGACTCGTACGGCCCCAACGTCAGCGAGGAGCTGATCGCCGAGGCGCTGCACCCGTACCCGCGCGGGCTGGTGATCGCCACCAAGGCGGGGTTCGAGCGCTCCGGCCCCAACCAGTGGGAGACCAACGGCCACCCCAAGCACCTGCGCCGCCAGTGCGAGGGGAGCCTGAAGCGGCTGCGCGTGGACCACATCGACCTGTACCAGCTGCACCGCATCGACCCGGCGATCCCGCTGGAGGACCAGGTGGGGACCTTTTCCGACCTGCGCGACGAGGGCAAGGTGCGCCACGTGGGCCTCTCGGAGGTGGGGGTGGACGAGATCGAGCAGGCGCGCCGCATCGTCCCCGTCGTCTCGGTGCAGAACCGCTACAACCTGGCGGACCGGGCCTGGGAGGAGACGCTGGACCACTGCGAGCGGGAGGGGATCGCCTTCATCCCCTGGTACCCGCTGGCCGCGGGGCCCCTGGCGGAGGAGGGCGGGCCGGCCGCGCGCATCGCGGAAAAGCTCGGCGCGACGCCGGGGCAGGTGGCGCTGGCCTGGCTGCTGCGCCGCTCGCCGGTGATGCTGCCGATTCCGGGGACGAGCAAGGTGAAGCACCTGGAGGAGAACGTCGCCGGGGCCGGGGTGGAGCTGGGCGACGAGGACTTCGAGGAACTGAGCCGGGCCGGCGAGGAGACCCGCGAGGAGTAGCCGCGCGCCACGGGCCGCTTGACGTGAGGTCCCGGCGCGGGTAGCTTCCGAACAGACACCGAACAAAGCAGGCCGCATCCAGGCCCCTCCCGGCACAGCGCCCGGGGAGGGCCTTTTTCGTTTCCGCTCCGCAGACGTCCAACCCAGAGAGCAGGCCGACACCAGGCCCCTCCGCGCACAGCGCCGCGGACCGGGGCCTTTCCGTTCGGGGGCGTGGAAGGGCCCGATCATCCAACTCTTGGACAGGAGCTCTTCGCATGCCCACGACCGTCACGAAGACCGTCAAGCCGTCCGGCGGGGACTACACCTCGCTGGCGCAGGCCGTCGCCGGCCTGAAGGCGCAGTACGCCAACCTGGTGGCGCTCGACACCATCCTGCGGATCGAGTGCTACGCGATGGAGGACACCGCGGTGGTGAACATCTCTGCGGACTGGATCACCGACGCCACCCGCTACATCCACATCGTCGCTCCGGCGGGCGAGAGGCACCGCGGGGCCTGGACCACGCGAGCCTACCGGCTGAGGAGGTCCGCCCAGCACGGGCTGATCCGGATCTTTACCACGGCGGTCAGGCTGGAGGGGCTGCAGATTGAGAACCTCTACAGCGATCCCACCAGGACCGGCGGCAGCGCCGTGGTGATTGCCTCGGCGGGCTCCCTCGCGTACCAGGTCCAGGTGGACAGCTGCATCTTCCGCGGGTGCCGGGGCACGGGCAGCTTCGACAGTACCAGCAGCCGGAGCATCCACGCCCACTTCATCGGAGGCTCGATCCGCGTCCGCAACTGCGTGATCCACGGGTTCGACGACGGCTTCCACTGGAACTCGATGCAGGCCGGAGCGGAGCTGGTCCTGTACAACAACACCTTCTACGGCGCCCGCCGCAACAACGTCCGGGTGACCGTCTCGGGCGCCGGTGTCACCCTGCGCCTCAAGAACAACCTGTGCGTGGACGCCGGGACGGGGCCCGACTTCGCCATTACCGGGACCGCCCCGGGCACTGCCGACTACGTCCGCAACCTCTCGTCGGACGGGTCCGCTCCGGGCGCGGACGCGATCCGCGGGGCGCGCGTCAGGTTCCGCGACGTGCAGGCGGGGGACTTCCGCCTGGACCGCGACGACACGGACGCGCAGGACGCCGGCGCGGACCTGCGCCAGGACGCGGCCTGGCCGTTCTCCGCGGACGTCGCCGGGGAGCGGCGCACGGACGCGTGGAGCGTCGGCGCGGTGGAGTACGCGCCCTCCCGCCGGGACGCGGCCTTCGGGGTGCGGCTCAAGGCCGCCGAGGTCGCCCGCCACCGGCCGCACCCGCTGCACTGCAACAACGGCGAGGAGCGCGACTATCCGTACGTCGCCAACTACTCCAAGGGGCTCCAGCACGACGCGCTGGGCGACGTGGCTCCCGCCTCGTACCAGTCGCTGCTGAACGCGCTCGCCACCCGCGACCCCGCGGACTTCGAGGCGATCCTCCTGGGGCCGGGCGGGAAGAAGCTGACCAACCCCCAGGCGGGGCTCGCCTTCGACCTGCAGGGTCCCGACCCGCAGGCCGTCACCATGCCCCCGGCGCCGCGCATCGACACCGCGCAGAACTCGGCGGAGATGGGCGAGCTGTACTGGATGGCGCTCGCCCGCGACGTGCATTTCAACGACTACGGCTCCAGCGCCGTGATCCAGGCCGCCGTCGCGTCGCTGAACGCGGACTTCACCGACTTCCGCGGCCCCAGGGTGAACGGTGCCGTCACGACGCAGACCGTCTTCCGCGGCATCTTCCCGGGCGAGACCGTGGGGCCGTACCTGAGCCAGTTCCTGCTCAAGGGGACCAGCGACCCGCGCCTCCCGCTCGGCCAGGGGCGCAGCACGGCGGACGGGCTGATCACCTACGGCGAACTCAAGATCAACCAGCGCCAGGTCACCGTGGTGCCGGGCGTGGACTACCTGACCTCGTTCAACGATTGGCTGGACGTGCAGAACGGCTGGGACCGCCGCGGCCAGGACCAGGTCGACACCACCATGCGGCGCTTCGTCCGCAACCTGCGCGACCTGGGCGAGCGGGTGCACTTCGACAACGTGGCCGACCACTTCTTCAACGCCTGCCTCATCCTCCTGCACGAGGTGCCGGGCAACCAGCTCACGGGCAGCGGCGTGATCGCGCGCGACATGGAGTTCCCCTTCGACCAGGGCAACCCGTACCTCGCCTACGTCAAGCAGGCGCCCTTCGCCACGCTGGGCTCGGCGCACGCGCTCACCCTGGTCTGGGAGCTGCTCACCCGGGCGCTGCGGGCCGTGTGGTTCCAGAAGTGGTTCGTGCACCGCAGGCTGCGCCCGGAGGAGTTCGGCGGGCGCATCGACAACCACCTCACCGGGCGGCGGACCTACCCGCAGATCGACGGCGAGATCCTGGCCGCGCTCCAGACGGGCGGGCTGGCGCCGTACTACGGCGGGCAGAGCGGGGACAGGTTCCCCAGCTACCTGCTGCCGCAGGCGTTCCCGGAGGGGGCGCCCACGCACCCGGCGTACGGGGCCGGACACGCCACGGCCTCCGGCGCCTGCGCCACGGTGCTCAAGGCGTTCTTCAACGAGAGCACGCCCATCGAGAACCCGCTGGTGCCCAACGCGGACGGCACCGCGCTGGTGGCCTACACGGGCGCCGACGCCGCGCAGTTGACCGTGGGCGGCGAGATCAACAAGCTGGCCGGCAACGTCGCGCTGGGCCGCAACGCCGCGGGGGTACACTGGCGCTCGGACTACGACCAGTCGCTGCTGCTGGGCGAGCAGGTGGCCATCGGCGTGCTCCAGGAGCAGAGCCTGCTGCTCAACGAGCCGGAGTTCTACCAGATCACCCGGTTCGACGGCACCACCATCCGCATCCAGAACGGCGCGGTCACGGTCGTCTGAGCCGGGGCGAGAGCGGGAAGGACGGCGGGCGCGGGGGAGAGCTTTCCCCGCGCCTGGGCCGACGCCGGACACGCCCTGGAGCGGTGGCTGCTCGCCACCGGCGAGGGGCGGACGGAGCCGCCGCCATGGAGCTGCTGCGGAGCGAGGTCGGGGGGTGATGGGCCGCCGGTGACGCGCTCCGGGGCGCGTCGTCTCCATTGACGGAGTGTGGCCGGCGCCCCATCTTACCCGAAGAAAACGCGAACACCGGAGGCGGCGGATGGACGGATTCGAGAGGGCTGCGGGGCATGGCGGAACGCCGCTCCGGGCGCGGTGGGCGGGGCTCGCCGTGCTCGCGCTGGGGCTGCTGGCGGGGACCGGGCCGGCGTGCTCGGCGCCGCTGGCGGAGGGCGCCGCGGACGCGCAGCCGGTGGTGCAGGCGGACGTGTTCAGCGGGCGCCCCAACCCGGAGTGGTCGCTGGAGTCCGGGGAGACGGGCGAGCTGCGGCACCTGCTGGGGCGCCTGCGCGGCGCCGAGCGGCCCGGGCGGCTGTACGACGGCCTGGGGTACCGCGGCTTCGTGGTGTTCGGCACGGAGGGGGTGATCCCCGGGTGCGACGAGCTGCGGGTGCAGGCCGGGCAGGTGGTGGCCCACTGCGGGGGCGGCGACCGGTGGTACGCGGACCCGGACCGCGCGCTGGAGGGCTGGCTCGCCGAGACCGCCGAGGGGCGGACGGAGGCGGACGTCGCCCGGATGCTCCGCCAGCAGACCCGCGCCTGACG
>JBFMFL010000040.1:0-34628 GCA_040752145.1 Gemmatimonadota bacterium | reverse complement strand
GCGCAGGCGGGCGAGCTCGCCCGCGCCGCCGCGGCGACCTTCCTGGCGTCCGAGGCCGGCGCGCCCCGCCGGCACGACGCGCCCGCCGCCGAGCCCGCCCTCGCCCTGTAGCCGCGGCGGGCGGGCGGCGCCGGAAACACGAGCGGGCCGGGACCCCGAGGCCCCGGCCCGCCATCACGTCGGAGCCCCGACCCCGGCGACAGCCGGGGGCACGCCCAAGCCCGCCGTTCAAAAGCAGTTCAGGACCAGCCCCGATCGTACCGGCTGCGGTCCACGCGCGCGTTGCCGAAGGACCGGTCGTACCCGCGGCCCTGGCCGCCGAAGCCGCGCCAGTTCTCGCCGCGCTCCGACCCGCCGTACCCGCTGCCGAACCGGCTCCGCCCGCCCGGGTTCATCCCGCCGAACGGCGACGGCTCCGGGTCGCGCCCGTAGTCGCGCCGGTAGAACTCGCGGTCGTACCCGGCGCCTCCGCGGAAGCCGCGGTCGTAGCCGCCCCGCCCGCCCGACCGCCCGACGATGCTGTCGTACAGCCCGTCCATCCCCCAGCCGCCGCCCTCGTAGCCGCGGTCGTACCCGTGGTCGCCGCCCGTGCGGAACCCGCGGCCGCCCTGCCCGTAGAAGCCCCCGCCGCTCCGCCCGCCGAAGCCCCTGTCGTATCCGCCGCGCATCGGCCCGAAGTCGCGTCCGTAGCGTGCCATGCTTCCGCCTCCTTTGCTCGCGAAAGGGTTGTCGTTCGCACCCCTGCGGAGGAGGCAAGTTGCAAGCCCGCGCGCGCGACGGTCGCGGGCGGTCCCTCTTGCGCTTCCGGATCCCGTCGCCCAATCTCGCCTTCCCGCGCCGCGGCGCGACGGCACCCGCTCCCCACCCGGACCCCATGCGACACGACCTCCGCCCGCTCCTCCTGGCCGGCGCGCTCCTCCTGGGCGCGGCCCCGCCCGCCCCGGCGCTCGCCGCCCCCGCCGACACCGCCGCGGCCCGCGCAGCCCCGGCGCCGCAGGGGCGCGCCGCGTACTACCCGGGTCCGGGCGACCGCTGGGAGCGCCGCCGCCCGGAGCAGGTGGGGATGGATTCGGCGCGCCTGCGGCAGGCGGTGGAGTTCGCCGTGGCGAGCGAGAGCAGGGCCCCGCGCGACCTGGCGCTGGCCCACTACCAGACCTTCGGGCGGGAGCCGTTCGGCGAGGCGGTGGGGCCGTTCCGGGAGCGAGGCGACCCCACGGGGATCGTGGTGCGGGGCGGCTACATCGTGGCGGAGTGGGGCGACCCGCACCGCGTGGACATGACCTTCAGCGTCACCAAGAGCTTCCTGTCCACGGTGGTGGGCGTGGCGGTGGACCGCGGCCTGATCCGCAGCGTGGACGACCGGGTGGCGGAGTACACCGGCCCCGTGCTGGCGCTGGAGGAGGACGCCCGCAGCGACGCGCCGGGGCGGGTGGGGCGCTCGCCCTTCCTGGAGCCCTTCGCGTCGCCGCACAACCGCACGGTCACCTGGAACTCGCTGCTGCGGCAGACCAGCGACTGGGAGGGGACGCTGTGGGGCAAGCCGGACTGGGCGGACCGCCCCGCGCAGAACCCGGCCGAGTGGCTGACGCGCCCCCGCAGCGCGCCGGGCGCGGCGTACGAGTACAACGACGTGCGGGTGAACGCGCTGGCGCTGGCCGCGCTGGAGGTGTGGAGGCGGCCGCTGCCGGAGGTGCTGCGCGAGGAGGTGATGGACCCCATCGGCGCGTCCGGCACCTGGCGCTGGTACGGCTACGAGAACTCATGGGTGGTGCTGGACGGGCGGGCGGTGCAGTCGGTGAGCGGGGGCGGGCACTGGGGCGGGGGGATGTTCATCAGCGCCCGGGACATGGCGCGCTTCGGGCTGCTGACGCAGCGGCGCGGGCGCTGGGCGGGGCGGCAGGTGCTCTCGGAGGCGTGGGTGAGGATGGCGACCACGCCCACGCCGGCGCAGACGGACTACGGGTTCATGAACTGGTTCCTGAACACGGGACGCAAGCGCTTCCCCGCGGCCCCGGAGTCGGCGTTCGTCCACCTGGGGAACGGCACCAACGTCGTCTACGTGGACCCGGAGAACGACCTGGTGGTGGTCGCCCGCTGGATCGAGAACGGGGCGGTGGACGACCTGGTGGAGCGGGTGCTGGCGGCGGTGAGCCGGCGGTAACGTGCGCCGGTTCGACCAGCGAATCTCCCGGCTTCAGCTACACGACCGGTCAATCGCGCTGATTCGGAGCTGCGTTGCCCGGTGCCAGTTCGCCGAACTGGTGTATCCGTACTTCTCCGTCCGGATGGCACACCGGGTGGATCGTTCGAGCGCGATGAGCGAAACTGTTCCAGTAGTGAAGTTTTCACGAAGACGTGGCCGCGCTCCGGCAATCCTCACTCCTCCACCCGCCCCACCACCAGCCGCACCGGGATCCCGCCGTTCCGGGTCCGCAGCGCCTCCGCGAAGCGCACCTTGACCTGCGCCTCCAGCCCGCGGTCGGCCGAGAGCAGCCCCAGCGTCCAGCCGGGCATCTTGGCGCGCGCCAGGCGGCCGAGCGCGGCGTACAGGTTGCGCAGCCCCTCCGTCTCCCCCACGCGGACGCCGTAGGGCGGGTTGCTGAGCAGCCACCCCTGACCTTCCGGCGGCTCCACGGCGGAGAGGGGGCGCACGTCCAGCGCCAGGTCGTCCGCCACCCCGGCGCGCGCGGCGTTGGCGCGGGCCGCCTCCACGGCCCCCGCGTCCCGGTCCGACGCCTGGATGGGCGCCGGCGCGGCGGGGAGCACCTCGCCCGCGGCGCGCTCCACCACCCGAGCCCAGAGCCGCGCGTCCGCGTCCGGCCAGTCCAGAAAGGCGTAGCGCCGCGGCGCCCGCTCCGCCGAGGCCAGCCCCGGCGCGATGCGGCGCGCCAGCAGCGCCCCCTCGATGGCCACGGTGCCCGAGCCGCACATGGGGTCCAGCAGCGGCGCCGAGCCGTCCCACCCGCTCCCCAGCAGCATGGCCGCGGCGAGCGTCTCGCGCAGCGGCGCCTTGGCGAGCGCCTGGCGGTAGCCGCGCAGGTGAAGCAGCGCGCCGGAGGCGTCCGCGCTCACCGTGCAGCGGTCGTAGTGGAAGCGCACCACGAACAGCTGCCCCTCCCCCGCGTCGTCCTCCTCCTCGTCGCCGCCCTTGGCCGCGCCCGCGTCGCGCAGCCCGGCCACGCTCCGCCCGGCCGCGTCCAGCAGCCGCTGCGCGATGGCGCCCTCGTGGTACAGCTTGCTCTTGCGCGAGCTCACCCGCAGCCGCAGCGCGCCCCCCGCGGGGACGAACCGCTCCCACGGCACCCTGCGGGCGTGCCGCTCCAGCTCGAAGAAGGTGCGCGCCCGGAACTCCGCCACCCGCACCAGCACGCGGCTCGCCGTGCGCAGCCGCAGGTTGGCGTCGTACAGCTCCTCGCGCGTCCCCTCCCACGCCACGCCGCCCGGCTCCGCCACGCCCGCCACCCCCATCCACCGCAGCTCGTGTGCGCACAGCTCCTCCAGCCCCGGGGCGGTCACCGCGAAGAGCTGGAGGGTTTGGTCGGCGGAAGGCATGGGCAGCGGATCCGGGGTGCAGGTGTCGGCGGAAGATGGCGCCCCCACCGGAATTCCGATGGGGGCGCCGTTGGCAGTCGCGTGAGGGATGCCGGCCCGAAGGGGCGAGACCCCAACAGCAGTATCGTTGGGGGCTCGACTCCGTTGGCGAGCGTTGTTTGCTCGCCTACGGAGCCGCAGCCCGACCCCGGCGTCAGCCGGGGGCACGCCCGAAGCAGCAGCTCAAAGCCGTTACTGGTACTGGATGTACAGCGGCTTCGGGTGCAGCTTGAGCAGGTCCGCCGGCGACATGAGCGGATCGCCCTTCTTGGTGTCGTTGTGGTAGAACAGCTTGAACCCCGTGAACTGCACCGGCTCCTTGACCACGTAGTCCCGGTACGAGTCGCGCTTCAGCCAGGGCGCGCCCCACCCGTCCATGTCCATCACGATCTGCACCTCGGGGCGCAGGATGATGTCGCGGTACCCCTGCACCATGTTGCGGGTGAAGCGGTGGATCACCAGCACCTTGGGCGGCAGGTTGTTCTCCCGGACGATGCGGGCCAGCTCGCCCGTCACGTAGTTGATGTCCGAGGCCGTCATGGTGCCGATCTTCCGCCCCGGCACGACCCCGCCGCGCATGTAGAACTCCGGGTCCACGGCGAAGTGGATGTCCGGCCGCTTCAGGAACTCCTCGAAGCGCGGCATGATGTTGCGGATGTCGTCCGTCCCCACCTGCACGTCGATGAAGAAGATCCCGTCGATGCTGCGCGCCATCTGGTAGATGCTGTCCACCTGGGTGTCGCGCATCTGCGAGCGGTACTTGCCCGAGGGGCCCGGGTCGCCCTGCGCCACCACGGTGACCATGTGCAGGCAGGGGATCGCCGGGGTGGAGGGATCGGCCTGGGTCCAGTTCTGCACCTCGCGCTGCAGCCGCCGCAGCATGTCGTCGCGCGGGAACTCGCCCAGCGCGCCCATCCGCTTGGAGTTGGGGTTGCCGTAGTAGCAGACGATCCGCTTCTCCGGGAGGATGGAGCCGGGGAGCGGCTTCGGCGCGTTCACCGGCCACCCCATCTCGCGCGCGTAGTCGGGGCTCTCGCCCGCGTTGTAGCGCTGCCTGGGCGCGGCGGCCGCGGCGCTGTCCGCCGGGGGCGCCTTGGCGAGCGAGTCCTTGACGAAGGCCAGGCGCTGGTCGATGGCCTCGCCCACGGTGCGGGTGGCGGTGTCGGCCGGGGCGAAGCTCGCCGCGGCCTGCGCCGCGGGGGCGCCGCCGGCCGCGGAGCCGCCCCCGGCGGCGGTGGTGTCGGCGGCCTTGGCCGTGGTCCTGGCGGCGCCGCCCTCCCCGGCCGCTTCGCCGCCGCAGGCGGCCAGCACGGACGGGGCGGAAAGCGCGAGGGCCAGGGCGGCGGCGCGTACGAGAGTGCGGTGGAGGTGGATCACGAAACGTCTCCTCGGGCAAGGGGGAGCCGGCCCCTTCGGCCGGCCCTGATCTCGTTCATTCTACCACACTTGGGGCTTTGTTACCAGCACCCGGGGCGGAGGCCTCCGCAAATCCGGTGCTCGCCGCTCCGGGGAGGGCGCATCCGGGCGCGGCGGCTTCCGCGCCGCCGGGGGGCGAGGTAGATTCGGTGCTTTCACGACGTTTTCCGGACACACGGCGAGGCCCCTCGATGGCGGCACCAGGTACGGACGGAGCGGGTCCGGCTTTCCAGGGCGGCGAGGACGCGGCGCGGCGCATGTCCGACCTCTTCGACCGCTGCACGGGGGCCGAGGCGGCGCTGGCGCGGATGGTCGCCGCCGAGCAGGACGCGCGCGCGCTGGCCGAGGCGCTGGCGGGCCGCTCGGCCCGGCTCCAGGCGGTGACCGCCGCGCTGTCGCGCACCCTCACCCCCGAGCAGGTGGCGGAGGTGGTGGCCGCGGAGGGCGCGGCGGCGCTGGGGAGCCTCGCGGGGACGCTGTGCGCCCTGGAGCCGGGCGGCGAGCTGCGCATCCTGCGCGGGGGCGGCCTCCCGGACGACCTGCGCGAGGCGTGGGCCCGCTTCCCCCTGGACGCGCCGGTGCCGACGGCGGCGGCGGCGCGGAGCGGGGAGCCGCTGTACCTGGCGACGCTGGACGAGGTGCTGGCGCGCTTCCCGGCGCTGGCCGCGGCGGCGGAGCGGCTGGGGGCGCGCTCCTGGGCGGTGCTCCCGCTGTCGGTGGGGGAGCGGCGGCTGGGCGCGCTCTCCTTCTGCTTCCCGGAGGAGCGCGCCTTTCCCCCGGCGGAGCGGGCGTTCCTGGAGGCGCTCGCCGACCAGTGCGCCCACGCGCTGGAGCGCGCCCGCATGTACGGGGCGGAGCGGCGCGCCCGGGCGGCCTCCGAGCGCCTGCAGGAGCTCACCGCCGCGCTCTCGGAGGCGGCCACGCCGTGGACGGTGGGGCAGGTGCTGATGGGGCAGGGGGTCGCGGCGCTGGACGCGTACGCCGGGGTGCTGGCGCTGCGGCGCGGGCCCGCGGTGGAGGTCGTCGGCTCCATCGGCTACCCGCCGGAGGCGTGCATGGGGGAGGGGCGGAAGTGGCCGCTGGACGCCGGGATCCCGGTGGTGGAGGCCGCCCGCACCGGGGAGCCGGTGTTCGTGGAGTCGCCGGAGGCGTGGGGGCGCCGCTACCTGGGCGGGCACGCGCCCTCCTCCGGCACCAGCGCGGCGTGGGCGGCGATCCCGCTCCTGGTGGAGGGGGAGCCGGAGGGGGCGCTGCTCTGGGCCTTCGACCGGCCGCGCGAGTTCGACGCCGAGGACCGCGCGCTGATGACCGCGATCGCGCGGCAGGGGGCGCAGGCGCTGGAGCGCGCCCGCCTGTACGAGGCCGAGCGGCGCGCCCGGGCCGAGGCGGAGCGGGCGGTGCGGCGCATCTCGCGGATGCAGGCGCTCACCGCGGCGCTGGCCGGGGCGCTCACCCCGGAGCAGGTGGCCCGCGCGGTGGTGGAGCAGGGGACGGCGGCGCTGGGCGCGGACGCCGGGGTGGTGGTGTTCGCCGCGGACGACGGCGAGTCGCTGGCGGTGGCGGACTCGACCGGGTACCCGGACGAGATGGTGAGGCCCTGGGCGCGCTTCCCGGCGGCCACGGACGCCCCCATCGCCGAGGCGTTCAGGACCCGCGAGCCCATCGTGCTGCGCAGCCGCGAGGAGTGGTCGGCGCGCTACCCCAACCTCCCCCACCGCCTGCACTGGCACGCCTCCTCGGCGTCGGTGCCGCTGCTGGTGGAGGGCGAGGCCGTGGGGGCGCTGGGGATGACCTTCGCGCGGCACGTGGAGTTCGGGGAGGAGGAGCGCGAGTTCCTGCTGGCGCTGGGGCGGCTGTGCGCGCAGGCGGTGCGCCGGGCCGGGCTGTTCGCCGCGGCCGAGGCGGCAAACCGCGCCAAGTCGGAGTTCCTCGCCACCATGTCGCACGAGCTGCGCACCCCGCTCACGGCCATCATCGGCTACGGCGAGCTGCTGGCCGACGGGATCACCGGCCCGGTCAACGGCGAGCAGTCGTACCAGCTGGGGCGCATCAAGGCCAGCGCCATGCACCTGCTGGGGCTGATCGACGAGGTGCTCACCTTCGCGCGGCTGGAGGCCGGGCGCGAGACGGTGCGGGCCGAGGCGGTGGACGTGCGCGGCGCAGTGCGCAGCGCCGCGGAGCTGGTGGCGCCCATGGCCGCCGCCAAGGGGCTGGCGCTGCGGGTGGAGGCGCCCCCCGGCCGGGTGCGGCTGGACACCGACCCCGGCAAGCTCCAGCAGATCCTGGTGAACCTGCTCTCCAACGCCGTCAAGTTCACCGACGCGGGCACGGTGGAGATCACGGCCGAGGCGCCCGACGGGGCGGCGGTCTTCCGGGTGCGGGACACCGGCATCGGCATCCCCCCGGAGCAGCTGGAGCGCGTCTTCGAGCCCTTCACCCAGGTGGAGTCGTCGCCCACCCGCCGCTTCGGCGGCACCGGGCTGGGGCTCAGCGTCAGCCGGCGCCTGGCCCGCCTGCTGGGCGGCGACCTGGCCGCCCAGAGCGTCCCCGGCGAGGGGAGCGCCTTCACCCTGGTGCTGCCGCGGGAGGGCGGCGCCCCCGCGGGCTGACCCCGCGGAGCCGGGCGGAGCATGGTCCTTGCGAGTGCGGGTCCGGCGTCCCGTCCGGGACCCCAGTCGTCCGGGAAACCCCACACGCCGGAGGAAGCCATGCGTCACGTCCTCGCCCTGCTCGCAGCGGTGCTGCTCGCCGCGTTCCCCGCCCCCGCTGCGGCGCAGTCGTTCGCCGAAACGGCCCCCGCCGTGTCCGCCGTCCCCGCCCCCGCCGCGCCGCTGCCGGCGACGGACGTGGCGGCCACCGCCCTCGCGCAGGGGGAGAAGGTGCAGGAGTCCGCGCGCGCCGAGAGCCTGGCCCGCGACCTCCGCGACGACCGCCAGCTCGCCCAGCGCGGGAGCTTCTGGTGGCTGGTGGGCGTGATCGTGGTGGCCGGGGTGCTGCTGGCCGTCCTCCTGGACTGAGCTTCCGGACCGGGCTCCTTCCGCGGGGCCCCGGCGACTTGCCGGGGCCCCGCGCCGCCCGTTACCATGTCCGCCTGCCCGCGGCGAACTTCCGCCCGCCCCCCCTCGCGCGGCGGCGCCCGGCGCTCCGCATCCCCCACTCGCCCGAATGAACAGCAACGGCGACCGCCCCGGCGGCGCGCGCGCCAGCAGGGCGCCCCAGCTTTCCGCGGCCCGGCTCCCCGAGCCGCGCCGCATCCTGTCGTGGGTGTACGTGGGGCGGCTGTGCCTGGCGGTCGCCATCTTCCTGGCCGCCCTGCTCGCCTGGAGGAACGCCCCCGCCGGCCTCACCCTGTCGGCGTCGCTGATCCTGTTCCTGTCGGCGGCCTTCACCGCCGGGTCGTTCTGGCACTCGCACCTGGCCCGCTCCGCGCCGGGAAAGAACTTTTTGTACGCGCAGGTGCTGTTCGACGTGGGGATGGTCACCTGGGTGATCCACCTCACCGGGGGGCCGGAGAGCGCCTTCGCCCCGCTGTACATCCTGGTGATCTGCGCCGCGGCGGTGCTCCTCCCCATGCTGGGAGGGATCCTGGTGGGGCTGCTCGCCAGCATCCTGTACTTCGCCGACATCGCGCTGAGCGCCCCGCAGGCCCTGCTGGAGCCCGGCGTGCTCCTGCAGACGGCGCTGTTCGCCACGGTGGCCATGGTCACCGGCTACCTGGGCGACCGGCTGCGGCAGACGGGGACGGTGCTGGGGGAGATCGAGACCGAGCTGCGCCTGCTGCGGCTGGACACCGACGAGATCCTGGGGAGCATGAACTCCGGGATCCTCACCGTGGACGGCGGGGGGCGGCTGGTGTACATGAACCCCGCGGCCGCCGAGATCCTGGGGCTCGCGCGCGAGGAGTGGGAGGGGAGGGAGGTGCTGGAAACGCTGGACCGGGCCGCGCCCGGGCTGGGCGGCATCATCCGCCGCTCCGCCCAGACGCGGCAGGCCATTCGCCGCTCCGAGACGCACGGCACCCCGGAGGAGGGGACCATCCTGGGGGTGAGCACCACCCTGATGGAGCGCCCCGACCCGGACGGCCCCCCGGTGACCGCCATCTTCCAGGACATCACCGAGCGGATGCGGATGGAGGCGCTGCGCCGCCGCGCCGAGCGGCTGGAGGCGGTGGCCGAGCTCTCCGCCTCGCTGGCCCACGAGATCAAGAACCCGCTGGCCTCCATCCGCAGCGCCGTGGAGCAGCTGACCGGCCCCGGCGTGGACGCCGAGGACAAGGAGGTGCTGGAGCGGCTGGTGGTGCGCGAGTCCGACCGCCTCAGCCGGCTCCTGGCCGAGTTCATCGACTTCGCGCGGGTGCGGGTGCGCGACGCCGCCCCGGTGCGGCTGGCCCAGGTGGTCACCCACGCGGTGGACATGGTGCGCGCCCACCCCGACGCCTCCGGCCGCACGATCCGCCTGCTGCTCCCCGACGGCGACGGCCCCGCCGTGCGCGGCGACGAGGACCTGCTGCACCGCGCCGTCGCCAACCTGGTGCTCAACGGCGCGCAGTGGGCCGGGACCGGCGGCGGGGTGGAGGTGTCGCTGGACACCGTCCAGTCCGACGTCCTCGCCCCCCAGGTGGGGGTGGCCGAGCTGGTGAGGCTGCGCGTCACCGACACCGGCCCCGGCATCCCCGCCGGGGACGTGGACCACGTCTTCTCGCCCTTCTTCACCTCCCGCCCCGGCGGCACCGGGCTGGGGCTCGCGCTGGTGCAGCGCGCGGTGGACGTGCACGGCGGCGCCGTGTTCGTGGACCGCGCCCGCGCCGCCGAGGGGGAGGGCGCCACCTTCGTCGTCTACCTGCACGCGCTCCGCGAGCCCGCCGCGCCGTCCGGCACCCCCCACCACGGAGTTCCGAAGTGAGCAACGCCCCCAAGATCCTCGTCATCGACGACGAGACCGCGATCCTGGACACCCTGCGCATCCTCCTCAAGCGGGAGGGCTTCGAGGTGAGCACCGCCATCGGGGGGCGCGAGGGGCTGGAGCGCCTCCCCGAGGTCCGCCCCGACGTCCTGCTCTCCGACGTGAGGATGCCCGGGGTGGGCGGCCTGGAGATCCTGCTGGCCGCCAAGGAGATGGACCCCACCCTGCCGGTGATCCTGATGACCGCGCAGGCCTCGCTGCAGACGGCGATCCGCGCCGTCAACGAGGGGGCCTTCTACTACATACAGAAGCCCTTCGCCAACGACGAGCTGGTGGCCATCTGCCGGCGCGCCGCCGAGTCGCGGCAGCTGCGGGTGGAGAACCAGGCGCTCAAGACCGAGATCCGCCGCCGCGACCGCTCCGACACGGTGAAGCCCATCGGCAAGAGCCGCCGCTTCCTGGACGTGCTCAAGCTGGCCGAGACGGTGGCCCCCTCCGACTCCACCGTGCTGATCTCCGGCGAGTCCGGCACCGGCAAGGAGGTGCTCGCGCGCTACCTGCACGAGCGCTCGGAGCGGGTGGACGGGCCGTTCGTGTCCATCAACTGCGGCGCCCTCCCGGAGACGCTGCTGGAGTCCGAGCTGTTCGGGCACACCAAGGGCTCGTTCACCGGCGCCGTGCGCGACAAGCAGGGGCTTTTCGTGGCCGCCAAGGGGGGCACTTTCTTCCTGGACGAGGTGGGCGAGATGGCGCCGGCCACGCAGGTCAAGCTGCTGCGCGCCGTGCAGGAGCGGGAGGTGATCGCCGTGGGCGCCACCGAGACGACCCCCATCGACGTGCGGATCATCGCGGCCACCAACCGCGACCTGGAGGAGGAGATCCGCCGCGGCGCCTTCCGCAGCGACCTGTACTACCGGCTCAACGTCATCACGCTGCACCTGCCGCCGCTGCGCGAGCGGGCGGACGACGTGCCCATCCTGGTGGACTACTTCCTCCAGCGCTTCTCCGCGCGGCGGCGGTCTCCTGTTCGTCTCGCCGAGGAGACGCTGGAGACCCTGCAGTCGTACGACTGGCCGGGGAACGTGCGGGAGCTGGAGAACGCGCTGGAGCGGGCCGTGGTGCTGACGCCGGAGGGGGAGGAGGTGCGGCCGGGCACCCTGCCCACGCGCATCACGGAGCGGGCGGTCACGCCTCTGGTGTCGGACCGGCTGCCGCCCAATCCCACCCTGGAGATCATCGAGCGGGCGTACATCTTCTGGGTGCTCCAGTCGGAGGGCGGGAACAAGTCGCGCGCGGCGGAGGTGCTTGGAATCGACCCGTCCACGCTGTACCGTAAGCTGATGCGGTACGGGATGGAGGCGTAGACTCAAGGGATCTTCGCGGGGGCCGCTCCGGAGCCGGACGATACTGCCGTCCGGTGTTTCTGCGGGGGAGAGACGTTCGGGGGAGTGCTCTTCCAAACTGTTGCGCGGGAGGTGTCTACCACTCCCGGCGCCACCCGTTGGGCGCCCTGCTGTCGGTTGAAGCTGTCAATTCGTTATGACTCCCGTTTCTGGCAGGGTGACGGGCCTGCTCCAGTAGCCGGAGCGCGTCCGCATTTCGTCCACGCTTACGTCGTCGTACACGTCGCGCAGCGTCTTGTGAGTGGTCCCCGTCAAGCTCCCCTGCACCTTCGGCGGCAGCGCCCGGAACTCCGGCCTACGCACCCCGGGTCTGATCACGACCGAGTCGAGAGCACGGCAGCGACCGACGGCGTTCGAATACGGGTTGGAGCACTGGGTCGTAGACTCGTTTCGTGCCAGCCTCCGGACGCGGGTCGCGCACCCGGCGTTGTTGGCCGGCTGCATTGACTGGCCTGGCGTGTGGGTTCCGGCCGCCGCCGTGTGAACCGGCGCGCCCAACACACGGCCGAGTCGCATCAACCCTTCTCCGACCATGAGAAAAACAAGCCGACTGCTTGGCCTGCTCGCTGCCTGCCTTCTCGGGTCCGCCGGCTGTCAGGATGCCGTCACCGCACCCGAAACGAAGCAGCGGGAGCCCGCGGTTCCTTCGCCCTTTCAGAACGCCGAGTCCGCGAACACTTCCTCCTTCGGGTGCTTCATCAGCATCGCCACCCCCAGCGGCCCTGATGCATACCGATACTCGCGGATGCGCCTACAATTCCCGCCGGGTGCTTTGGCTCCCAACGGGGATACGGCCGTCGCTCAATTCCGCCGCTATGGGGGCGCCGACCGCGTGGAGATGCTTGCAAACTGCGTGATTCCCCGCACCGAGTTGGCACTCCAACTGGTGAGCCGCCGATTTCACGTTCCGGGGAGCAAGGTGGTTCCGAAGCCACTACCCAGTCCAATCGACCAGGTGACCACGCTCGACTGCTACAAGCAGCAGGACGGCTCGTACCTCTGCGATGGTGTTGAGGGTGGTGGAGGAGGCGGGGATGGTAGCTTTTGCCAGCAGTATCCATCCGACCGTGCATGCACGGGAGGGGATCCCGAGGATGGGTGGACCGACCCGTGCGCAGGCGACTACAACTGCGAAGAGGGAGGGGGAGGGAGCACTCCCTGCTCCACATGCTCACCGAATGCTCCAGAGCCGTGCCAGACGGGAGATCCGTCCATCGATGACCCTGCGGTGCAGATCGGCTACCGAAACCTCTGGGCGGCCAGCAATGCAGATGCAAACTTAGCACAGCGTACCGAGCGCGCCGGGTGGATCGTCCGTACCCCGAGTGGATCCTATCACGTGGAGGAGTGGACGCACATGTCGGGGAATTTTTGTGGCATGAGCGGTTCACCCCCGGCGCCATACGGTGGTACGATTGTCGGATTTGTACACACCCACCCGTATGCCGTAGGAGAAACCGTGCTGAACTGCGAGTTTCAAATCGTGACCTACGAAGGCAAGCCGAGTGACCAGGATCGTTCGACATCCGTACAACTCGGGCAAGCTGTCGGTTACGGCATCGCTCTCCCTGGGTATATCTTGGACAAGAATGGGATTGTGAAGTTTCATGGCTGGACGCAGCTTGTCGACGAGCGTCACAACCGTTGTGGATTCTGACAAGCCTCAAGGACATGAAAGTGAAACTGGCACTTTTTGCTTGCGTCGTGGGCATCCTCGGCATCGTCCCCGGCCGAGTTTTCGCCCAGGATAGCGGCCCATGTCCAGCGGAGACGCCGTCGGCCCGCCAGGGCGTGACGTTCTTCGGTTCCTCCTCGACACGGGCGGCAACGCGGCAAAAATATGCGTTGCCGACGGTGGACTCCGCCCGTGTTCGCCTTTTGACCGGCGAGAGGGACGCCGAAACGTGCGTTGCGCTCCGCCGGTTCGTGGCTACTCTTCGAAGAGACCCGGACGTGGGACGCCTTCCCGTTTTTTACCAAGCAGGGGACCACTACTACGTGTACTTGGACCTCCAACCTGCAAGGGCGCAGTCGAGGCCGGGGCAGATCTTCTTGGACATGCGTTGGCGGTCCATGTTCGTGCTTGACCGGGACTTCAACCAGGTTGCCGCGCTCGCGATGTAGGTTACGCACCCGCTCAGCATTCGCAGATCCTTGCGAGAAGGAGGCGGGGTCTGCCTCGAGGGCGGCCCCGCCTCTTTTGATGCTGTCAGTTACCCTGTCAGCAGCGCGGCGCAACTTGCTAGGAAACGCGGCTTTCTTGAGGCAGATTGCACGCGCCGCCTAGTGAAATCCCTTGTCGCGCCTTCAAGTTGTCTGCTGGCCGGTCTGGAGTATACTTCCGTCCGTCTCCTGCGCTTGCTCCGGGAACCCCGCCCAGCGCCTCTGAACTGCGGCGCTGGCGGGGTTCCCTCCGCCGGAGTGAGCCACCGGAAACTGCCCCGGTGTCTCCCTCCGTGACATCATGTGGGAACGGCGGGGAACTGCAACGGCTTCGTTCGTCGGACTCCGTGCCGCCTGGGCACCCTCTCGCACCCTCCACTCCCGGTGCGCCATGGTCCGCTCGCTCGCGCTCGCGCTCGTCGGCTTCGCGCTCCTCGCGGCGCCCGTCTCCGCTCAGCAGGGCGGGCAGCTGGACGGCATCTACTACGGGCTGAATACCAACCTCGTCACCGGCAGGGTCAACCAGGCGTACCTCACCTTCCTGCCGGACGGCAGGGTGGCGAGCGACGACCCGGCCGAGGGGCTGGCGGGGCCGCTGGACTTCGAGCGCGACCTGTGCCGCTACGGCCGGTGCGGCACGTACCAGCTGCGCGGGAGCGAGCTGCGCATCCGCTGGCGCGGGGGTGACGAGGAGGTGTACGACCGGGGCGCGGCCGGCGAGCTGAGGCGGCGCGGGAAGACGCAGAGCTACCGCCCGGTGGCGCTGCTGGACGGGATGCAGCTGGAGGGCGAGTTCGCCCTCGTGGACCCGGAGACCGGGCGGGCCGTGGTGGGGATCCGCTTCGAGCCGGGCGGCGGGTTCCTGGAGAACAACCTGATGGGGTACACCAGCTGGGAGATGCTCGCCCGCCCCGGCGAGCGCCGCGTCGCCCTCCCTCTGGGCTACGGCCGCTACACCATCCGCCGCAACACCCTGGAGCTGCGCTACGACAACGGCCCCGTCGCCCGCTTCGTCATCCTGATCCCGCCCGGCGAGCCCCAGACCCCCGCCGCCCGCACCATCGTCATCAACCAGACGCGCCTCCCCCGCGTCCGCTGACCCGGCGGCCGGCTAGCCGCCCGGCTTCTCCACGATGCGCAGCGTGGCCTCCCGGTACCCGCCCAGCACGTACAGCCCGATCGTCACCACGCCGGGCCCGCGTGCCACGGCGATGGGCACGTTGCCGGGGAGGAACGCCGTGGACGCCAGGCCGTTGCTGTTGCCGATGCCGCCGACGCGCACCTCCGTCTCGGTTCCGCCCGCGTCCGTCGCCCAGGCCCGGTACCGCACCGTGTCTCCCACCGCCACCGTCGTGTCGGCGGGGACCACACGGAAGCTCCTCACCTCCACCAGCACCGTGTCCGCGAACTCGCGCCAGGTGCCCACGATCCTCGCCGTGCCGCGCGAGCGGGCCGCCACCCGTCCGCTCGCGTCCACGGTCGCCACCCCCTCGTCCAGGCTGCGGTATCCGGCGACCACCCCGGGGACGGTGGGACCGGAGGGCGAGCCGGGGGCGCAGGGGCCGTACTCGGCGGTCGCGGAGACGCGGGTGGTATCCCCGGGGGCCATGTCCCTGCGCTCCAGGGGCGAGCCGGCGTCGCGCCGGCTGCCGATATAGAACCGGTGAACCGCGTCGCTCACCACCCGCACCCTGGCCGTGTCCGCCGCCCCCTGGTAGGTGGCGATCACCTGGGTGGCTCCCGCGCGCTCGGCGTGCACCCCCCGGGTCTGGCCGCGGTACGTGCCGGGGATGGTGAGTCCGAACAGCGACACCACGGTAGAGTCGGCGACGGAGAAGGGGGGACTCAGGGCGGTCAGCTCCTCGCCGCTGTGCCTCCGCACGCGGGCCAGCAGCTGAGCGGAGCATCCGGGCGCGCCCAGCACGATGGAGTCCGGCTCGAAGGTCAGCCGGACCGACGGGAGCACCCGGACGGCGGAGCGGACGGTGAGCGGCGTTCCGCCCTGTCCGGGCGTCGTCGCGGACACCTCCGCCGTCCCCACGCGCACCCCCCGCACCACGCCCGCGGAGTCCACCGTCGCTACGGCCGTGTCGGAGCTCGCCCAGGCCACGCGCGCCGCCGGTACCGGGTTCCCCCGCGAGTCCACCACCAGGGCGGTGAGGGTGTCCGCCGTCCCCTGGACAACGGCGAGACTGTCGGCGCTGAGCCGCAGCTCGGCGGCACGCGGCGCGGAATCGGTGGGCCCGTCGCAGCCGGCGGCCGCGAGCAGACCCGGAAGGAGCAGCGCGCGAAAGACCGCCCCTGCCCCGCGGTACGAAAACATGCCTGGTTCCTCGTTCCTGGTTACCCGGCGCCGCGGCACCCTGCCGCACGCCACCGGCCCTGATGACGCCCCGGCCCCCCGCCGGGTCACGCCGCCCCGGCTCCCGCGTCCGCTGACCCGCACTCCCGCACTGCCGTTCAGCGTACTCCGTACCTCGTATTCCTCACTCCACCCTTCCGCGGTACAAAACCTGCCCTGTCCACCCCTCCCGCCCGGACCCCGTCCGGGCGGCCCGTGAGGGCGCGGGGAGAGCGGCCCGGGCTCTCCCCGCGGGTGCTGCGTGGCTCCCGGGCGGATGCCGTGGAGGACGAGGGATGCAGATCCTGCTGGCGGGGGAGCGCGCCGCGGGGGCGCACGCGCTGCGCGCGGAGATCGAGGCCCTGGGGCACGGAGTGCTCGGGCCGGCCACGGGGCCGCGGGAGGTGGGGGCGCTGCTGCGCTCGCGCCGCCCCGACGTGGCCGTGCTGGTGCTGGAGGACGCGGCGGGGGCGGCGGAGGTGGGCGGGGCGTGCCCGCTGCCGCTGGTGCTGGTGGTGCCCCGGCGCGACCCGGCCATCGTGGAGCACACGGCCGGGCTCGCGGTCTTCGCCTGCCTGGTGGAGCCGGTGGCGAGGGAGCAGGTGGGCCCGGCCCTGCGCCTGGCCCGCGCCCGCTGGGACGAGGTGGCGGAGCTGCGCGGCCGCGTGGCCGACCTGACGCGGAGGATGTCGGAGCGGCGCGACGTGGAGCGGGCCAAGGGGGTGCTGATGGAGGCGCGGGGGATCTCCGAGGACGACGCGTACCGGCTGCTGCGGCGCGAGAGCCAGAACCTGCGCCGCTCCATGGCGGAGGTGGCCGGGACCGTGCTGGCGATGGAGGGGGTGCTCCGCGCCCGGGGCGCCGCGGGCCCGCTGCCGGCCGCGCGTGCCGGATAGCGCGCGCCGGGGGCTGGAGCTGGTCTCCGTCGGCGGGGCGGGGCAGGGGCTCCTCCCTGGGCTGGGCGCCGCGCTGGACCGCGTCTTCGGGACGCGCTCCTTCCGCGGGCCGCCGCTCCCCCTGCTGGACCGGTGGCGCGACCCGGACACCGGGCAGGTGCGCTCCGGCGACGTGGTGGACTTCCTGATCGCCCGCGGCGACGCGCTCCGGGCCCACCCGTCGCGCCTGTGGACGCTGGCCGTGACCGACGCCGACCTGTGCGCCCCGGAGCGCAGCTTCGTCTTCGGGGAGGCCACGGTGGGCGGGTGCTGCGCGGTGGTGAGCCTGGCGCGCCTGGACCCGGGCGAGGGTCCCGCCTCCGCGGCGCTGCGCGCCCGCCTCCTGGCCGAGGCCGTCCACGAGCTGGGGCACGTGGCGGGGCTGGACCACTGCGACCGCGGCGTGTGCGTCATGGTCCCCTGCCGCAGCGTGGAGGAGGTGGACCGCAGGGGGGGCGGCTTCTGCTCCCGGTGCCTGGAACTGCTGCGCGCGGGGGCAGAGGGCCTTTCTGCTTGATCTTGCGCGGCGTGACACTTACCTTGGTCCCGTCAGCCGTGGCGTCCCGACGTACCCGCAGGCCGAACCGTTCCCCTTCCCGGCTCCACGCGCGGGTTCCAAAGTGACCGAAAACGTATCTCCACGTTCGCTTCGACGCGCCTACCTGGACTGGGTCGAGGAACAGGTCGAGGCGTTCAAGGACAGCATTCCCCGCAGCGACATCCTCCGCCTCGCCGACGAGGTGGTCAACGAGCTGCGCGTCAGCGCCGAGGGCCAGTACCAGCTCACCGAGCTGCTGCTCTGCACGGCCATCGACCGGCGCATCGTCCGCACGCTCAAGCTGCCCGGCTACCGCGCCTGGTGCGCCGAGCGCCGCGAGCGCGCCGTCCGCCTGGGCGAGGTGCAGCCGACCCTTCCCTCCGCCGAGGCCGCGCGCGAGCCCGAGCCCGAGCCCGAGCCCGAGCCGGTGGAGGAGCTGGAGCCGCTGGAGAGTGTCGCTTAGACACGCGCCGCGCGTTGCATTCCGACACGCCCCGCCGGGTCGGGCAGGCGCGGCGGCAATGCAACTTCTTGGGCCGCAGCGGGTTGTAGAAGTGTGAGCACGAGGTATGGCGCGTGCGTAGGCACAGCGGTCAGCGCGGAGCGCGCTGGCCGTGTCTTTTTCAATCAGGTACCGAGCATGTCCGACGAGACCGACCGGGACGACGCCTGCTGCTGCGAGGCTCGCGACCCGGTGCAAGTTGCAGTGACCGACGCCGCGCAGGCCCGCCGGCGCGCCCGCGCCGTGGCCTTCGTGTGGGGCCCCGAGGTCTCTCCGGCGCCCTCGCTCCCCTTCGGCCGCTGGAAGGCGCAGGTGGTGTCGGCGGCGGCGTGAACGGCAGCACGGAGTACGCTGAACGGCAGTGCGTGCGTGCGAAAGTGCGTGAGTGCGGAACGGCGCCCCCGTCTCGATGCCGAGGCGGGGGCGCCGTTTTGCCGTTTGCAGTTCAAGCAGTACCCACATGATCCGTTGCGGAGGGAGACAGGCCGGCAGTTTGGCCTGGCTCCCTCCGGCGCAGGGAGACCCGGGGCTGTTTCCGGGGCTCCCGGAGCGGCCCCAGGGCTCAGACCATCACCTCAGATCGCGTCCGAGAGCGACGAGAACGTGAAGTCCCGCACCTTGAGCGCCGGCACCACCACCGGCTGCGACACGTCGCCCGACTCGGACGCCGACACCGCGACCGGCTCGCCGATGGCCTCGATGTTGTTGAGGATGAACACCGGCGACTCGTTGTAGCGCAGGTTCTTGACCGCCGACACGATCTTGCCGTTCTCGATCAGAAAGGTGCCGTCGCGGGTGAGCGCCGTGTACAGGATGGTGCGCGGGTCCACCGGCCGGATGTACCAGAACCGCGTCACCAGCAGCCCCCGCTCCGTGGAGGCGATCATGTCCTCCACGCTGGTGCCGCCCCCCCGCATGGTGTAGCCCCCCGCGCCGCCCGTGGGCTGCACGCTCTGCCGCTGCGCCCAGTAGCGGTCGTAGGCGAGGTTGCGCAGCACCCCGTTCTCGATCCAGGTGACGCGCCGGCTGGGGAGCCCCTCGTTGTTGTAGGGCGCGGTCGCCAGGTTGGGGTCGGACGGGTCGGACCAGATGTTGACCCGCGCGTCCAGGAACTTCTCCCCGATGCGGTTGCCGCCCCCCGGCTTGGAAAAGAACGAGCGCCCCTCGTCGGCGGTGCGCGCGCCCAGCGAGCTCATCATCAGCCCGATCATGTTGGCGGTGGCGGTGGGCTCCAGCACCACCGTCCACTCGCCGGGCTCCACCGCCTGCGGGTTGCGCGACAGCTCCGCCTTGCGGATGGCGCGCTCCGCCAGCTGGTCCGGGTCCACCTTGCTCCAGTCGTTCTGGCCGGTGCCGGCCCACCCGGAGCCGGTGCCGTCCGGGGTGCGCACCGTGGTGGTGTAGTTGACGCGCGAACTCTGGTTGTAGGCGAAGAGCCCCTTCTTGCTGGCGACCGCATTGGCCCCGGCGACGAAGGTGAGGAAGCCGGTGGAGACCAGCCCCTGCCGCTGCGCCGGGCGCGTCACCGCCGTGACGGCGCGGGCGCGCTCCTCGGGGGTGAGGCTGGCCGTCGACTCGAAGAACCCGGCCGACTGCGGGTACTGCTGCGGCCCCAGCTCGCCCAGGTACTCGGGGTCCTCGGGGACCAGGCGGGCCAGGCGCTCGCTGGTCTCCACCACCTGGCGCAGCGAGTCGTCGTCGAAGCGGTTGGTGGTGGCGGAGGCCACCTTCCTCCCCCAGGCGCTGGTGACGGTGACGGTGCCGTTGCGGGTGTCGCCCGAGGTGCTCACCTGGTTCTGCGCGAAGCGGGTGTTCCCGGTGACGGTGCTGCTCAGGTTGACGCGCGCCTCGTCCGCCTTGGAGAAGCCGAGCACCTTGGCGGCGATGGCCTCGGCCTCCGCGCGGGTGAAGAAACGGTTGTCGGCCATGCGTCAGGCCCTCCGTCCGGTGTTGATGACGTTGATCTTGCGGTGGCGGGTGGGGACGCACCCGTGCGAAACCGCGTTGACCTGCTGGGGCTGCCCCTTGCCGTCGAAGAAGGAGCCGCCCGCGAAGTAGGTGCTGCGCCCGCCGAGCCCGTCCATGGCGTTCCAGAACTCGGGGGTGCGCATCTGGTAGGCGACGTCCTTGAGCATCGCCCCCACCTTGCCGTTCTTGATCTCGTAGTACGCCTGCCCGCCGAACTGCGCGTTGTAGCGCTGCTGGTCGATGGAGAAGGAGCCGTCGCCGTCGATGAGGATCCCGTCCTTGACGTCCGAGACCAGCTCGTCCAGCGACACGTCGCGCTCCGGGTGCGGCAGCAGGTTGACGTTGGGCATGCGCTGGAACTGCACGTTGGACCAGCTCTCCGCGTAGGAGTTGCCGTGCGACCTCACCGGCTTGCCGATCTGCCGGTACCAGTCGGCCAGCATGGGCGCCTGCTCGCGGGTGGTCTGCAGGTCGTGGAGAACGCCGTCCTTGACGATCAGGTACTCGTCCGGCTTCACCCCCTCGTCGTCCCACCCCACGGTGGAGAGCCCGCCCGGGGCGGAGCGCTCGCCCTGGACGTTCATGATCTCCGGGCCGTACTTGAACTTGCCCAGGAACCGCTCCACCGGCGAGATGAAGGAGGTGCCGGCGAAGTTGGCCTCGTACCCCATGATCCGGTCCAGCTCGGTGGGGTGGGCGATGGACTCGTGGATGGTGAGCCACAGGTGCGTGGGGAGCAGCACCAGGTCGTAGCGGCCCGGCTGCACCGGCTTGGCCGTCAGCTTCTTCACCGCCGTCTCGGCCCAGCGCGGCGCGTTCTCCACGAACTTGGAGTCGCGCACGTGCTCGTACCCCAGCCCGCGAGGCTGCACGTCGGTGGAGGTGAGCGTCTGGAACTCGTTGTTCCCCACCGCGGTGACGGTCATCCGCGGGAAGGTGCGGTAGATGGTCTGGTGGGTGAAGGTCCCCTCGGTGGAGGCGAAGGTCTTCTCCTCGCGCAGAAAGAACATGCTCATGTTGACGAAGCGCGCGCCCTGCACCTTGAGCGCGGCGTCGCTGGCGGCCAGCATCAGCGCCACCTTGTCCTCGATGGGCACGTCGAACGGGTCCACCTGCACGGGCGAGCGCCAGGCGGCGTCCGGGTACCTTTCCACCGGGGCGAGGACGACCGGGCGGAGCTGGGTGGTGGCGTTCGCCTTGGCCTGCGCCACGGCCTGGCGGGCCACCGCGGCGGCTTCGTCCAGCGACAGCTCACGGCTGGCGGCGAAGCCCCACCCGCCCCCGGCCAGCACGCGCACGCCGAAGCCGTAGGTCTCGTTGTCGGCCAGGTTGGTGATCTGCCGCTCGCGGGTGGCCAGCGACTGGTTGCGGTTGCGGGAGATGCGCACGTCGGCGTAGCTGGCGCCCGCCAGCTTGGCCGCGTCCAGGGCGCGCATGGCGATCTCGCGCACGGCGGGGTCGGGGGCCGGCGCCACCCGCGCCGCCGGGGACACCCCCGCCAGGGCCTCGGGCCCGAACGCGGTGAGCCCGGCCGCCACCAGGGCGCCCTGCGCCAGGAACTCTCGACGGTCCATGGGAACTCCGGATGAGGAAGTGGAGGAGAGCCAGAATTTTAGAACGGGCGTTCGAACCCGGCAAGGGCGGCGGCGCGGGTGCGCGGCTTGCTGTGGTGCCGCCCCATGACCGACTCGCACGCACCCCGCATCGCCGTGGTGGGGGCGGGCCCCGCCGGGGCCGCCGCCGCCCACGTCCTCGCCCGCGCCGGGGCCCGCCCCGTGGTGCTGGAGGCCGCCCCCGCCGTGGGCGGCCGCGCCCTCACCGAGGAGCTGGACGGCGTCCGGGTGGACGCCGGGGTGCAGCTCCTGGGCTCCATGTACACGGAGACGTTCCGGGTGCTCCGCGAGGCCGGCGCGGGGGGGCTGGCGGTGCGCTCCCCCGGGCGCGACGCGCTGCTGCGCGGCGGCAGGGTGCACGAGGTGGTGTACGGCAACATCCCCAGCATGCTCGCCTCGGGCGCGCTGCCGCTGGCGCTCAAGCTGCGCATGGGGGCGCAGTACATGCCCTTTCTGGCGCGCCACGGCTCCGCGCTGGACATGCACGCCCTGGAGCGCGCCGCCGAGGCGGGCCTGGACCGCGAGAGCATCGCCGCGTGGGGGGCGCGGGAGCTGGGGCGCGACTTCGTGGAGTACCTGGCCTACCCCTTTCTCTCCACCGGCTACGGCGTGCTCCCCGAGGAGACCACGGCGGCCCTGTACCACATGCTGGCCCACTACGGGACCAGCGTGGAGATCTACGCCCTGCGCGGCGGCGCCTCCGGGTTCTGCGAGGCCGTGCTCGCGGGGGTGCGGGAGCGCGGCGGCGAGGTGCGCACGGGCGCGGCCGTGCGGCGCGTGCAGGCGGGCGGCGGCGGGGTGGCGGTGGCGGGGGAGGGGTGGAGCGAGGAGTTCGACGCGGCGGTGGTGGCGGTGCCGGCGCCGGCGGCGCGCGCGCTGCTGGCGGGGAGCCCGGCTGCGGACGCGCTCGCGGCGGTGCGGATGCGCCCGGCCCTGTCGCTGGCGCTGGCGCTGGACCGCCCGGCGGGGGTGCGCTGGTTCGGGCTGTCGCTGCCGCGGGGCGAGTCGCGCGAGGTGGCGACGGTGGCGGTGCAGGAGAACAAGGGGCCGGGGCTGGTGCCGGCGGGGCGGGGGGCGCTGGTGGTGTTCCCCACGCCGGAGGCCGGGGAACGGCTGGCCGAGGCGGAGCCGCGCGCCGTGCTGGACGCGCTCCTTCCCGAGGTGGCGCGGGTGCTCCCCGGGCTGGGCGCGGTGACGCGCGCCCGGGTGTTCCGCTGGCGCGAGGGGTGGACGCTGTTCCCGCCGGGGTACCCGGGGCGGCTGCCGGAGCTGCGTCGCGCGGTGTCCGGCGAGCCGCGCGTCGCGCCGGCGGGGGACTACCTGTACGCGCCCAGCGTGGAGGGGGCCGTGGTGTCCGGGGTGCGCGCGGCGGAGCGGGTGATGGGGGCAATCGCGGCCGAGTAGGGCGTAGTACGGGACAGAATCCTTGCAGCTTGCTCCCGCCGAACGTAACGTGGTACTCCCTGCCCCTTCTACAATCCAAAACCGGAGGCCACCATGAAGCGTTTCGCTCAGTACGCCGTCCAGCTCTCCGCCGCAGCCGGCATCCTGGTTGCTTTCGGCTTCGGAATGAACCAGGCGGTCGCGGATCCCTCGTCGGAGACGGCGTCCGCCCGGGCCTGCACCACCTTCAGCTGCGACGAGTGGTGCGCCCCGGCCGAGGGGAACTGCTACAACGGGCGGTGCACCTGTAAATGATGCCCGGGCGGTAACCCCGCATCCCCGGTCGGCGGGACGGCGGGTCGCCAATCCGCCCGAGGGGCGGGACCCTGACGGTCCCGCCTCTCCACCGCGCTGCCGTCATCTCTCCTGCCGCCCCTGCGTCCCCCGGTTGACTCCCCGTCGCCGGGGGTTCATCTTGCCCCCTCCGAAAGTCCTCCGCCGCAGCGCAGTCCGCAGAGCGCCATGTCCAGGCCCGAGCTGTCCGATCCCGACCGCTGGTCCGCCCTCTCCGACCGGGAGCGGCGCGACGCGCTCGCCGCCGCGCTGCTGGAGGCGCTGGAGGGGGCGCCCGGGGTGCAGGGGACCCGCATCGAGGTGGGCCCCGTGCAGCAGCCGTACGACCTGACGGCGGTGGCGGAGACGGACGTGGGCGACCTGCGCACGCCGCTGTGGTCGCACGCGCGCGCCGCGATCTTCGTGGACGAGTCCGTCCACCCCGCCAACCGCGCCCAGCTCGCCCCGGACAGGGCCGTGCGCGAGGCCGCGGAGCGCCTGCGCGCCCGCCTGGCCGTTCCCTTCACGCTGGAGTCGCGCGGCCTCACGGCCACGCTCACCCCCGAGGCCGGCGTGGAGCGCACCTGGACCGCCGAGCGCAGCCGCTTCCGCAGCCGCACGGCGGTCACGCGCGAGGACGTGGTCGCCAACGCCGCGGAGGTGGACCTGCGCGACCTGCTGGCGCACTTCTACACCGGCCCCTCGCTGCGCATGGTCGCCGCCGACGGCAGCGCCTTCCTCCTCCCGGCCGCCCCCGAGGCAGAGGGCCCGCTGGTCTCCCTGTGCCCCGCCTGCGGCCGCTACGCCGAGGGGAGCGTCGCCGCCTGCCCCGAGTGCGGCGGCCCCGCGGAGACCGTGGTGGCGGTGCGCCCGCCGCGGCGGTAGGGCCCTCACCCGGCGGCCTGAGAGCCGCCACCCTCTCCCAATTCTGGGAGAGGGGGCAACTGCTGGATGTCCGGGTGCGGCAAGTACTTGCGTGAGGGATGTCGGCCCGAAGGGGCGAGACCGCGCGGCAGTTTGCGCGGGCTCGACTCCGTTGGCGAGCGTTGTTTGCTCGCCTACGGAGCCGCAGCCCGACCCCGGCGCAGCCGGGGGCACGCCCACACCCGCAGTTCCATCCGTAACCGAACCCGATGAGCCACGAATGACCCAGACCCTCGCCGCCACCGGCGGAGCCACGCACCTGGAGTGCACCCGCTGCGGCGCCCGCCACGAGAGCGAGGAGCTCCAGCGCCTCTCCACCTGCTGCCAGAAGCCGCTCTACCCGCGCTACGACCTGGACGCCGTCGGGCGGACGCTGTCGCGCGACGACCTGGCCGGCCGCTCCGCGGACCTGTGGCGCTACGCCGAGCTGCTCCCCGTGCGCGACCCCGCCAACGCCGTGCGCCTGGGCGAGGGCTGGACCCCGCTCCTCGAGACGCCGCGCCTGGCCGGCCGGCTGGGCGTGGGCCGGGTGTGGATCAAGGACGAGGGCCAGAACCCCACCGCGTCGTTCAAGGCGCGCGGCCTGTGCATGGCCGTGTCGCGCGCCAAGGAGCTGGGGGTGACGGAGGTGGCCCTCCCCTCGGCGGGGAACGCGGGGAGCGCGACCGCCGCCTACGCCGCCGCCGCCGGGATGCGGGCGCACGTGGTGGTGCCGCGCGACACGCCCGCCCCCATCGTGGAGGAGATGCGCGCCCTGGGCGCCGACGTGGAACTGCTGGACGGGCTGATCACCGACTGCGGCGCCCGCGTGGCGGAGGGCGTGCGGGAGCACGGCTGGTTCGACCTCTCCACCCTCAAGGAGCCGTACCGGGTGGAGGGGAAGAAGACCATGGGCTACGAGGTGGCCGAGCAGCTGGGGTGGACGCTGCCGGACGCCATCGTCTACCCCACCGGCGGCGGCACCGGGCTGGTGGGGATGTGGAAGGCGTTCGAGGAGATGGAGCGGCTGGGGTGGATCGGCCCGGAGCGTCCGAAGATGATCTCGGTGCAGGCGTCGGGGTGCGCCCCCATCGTGCGCGCCTGGGACCGCGGCGGGGCGGAGGCGGAGCCGTGGACGGGCGCCCACACCTACGCCTCGGGGCTGCGCGTGCCCCGCGCGGTGGGCGACTTCCTGATCCTGGACGCGGTGCGCGCCTCCGGCGGCGCCGCCGTCGCCATCGCGGACGAGGAGATGCGCCGCTGGACGCCGGTGGTGGGCGGGGACACCGGGATCTTCTGCGCGCCGGAGGGCGCGGCGACCGCCGCGGCCGTCCCGGTGCTCCGCGAGAGCGGGGTGCTGGGGCCGGACGACACGGTGGTGCTGTTCAACACCGGGAGCGGGCTCAAGTACGTGGGGACGTAGTCCGCCCCGCCGCCAGCGGCGGGAGCGAAAACGAGAGCGCCCCCGCGGCCGGCCGGCCGCGGGGGCGCTCTCGTTCGCCGGGTCCGGCGGACCGGCTCAGCGGGTACGCGCCACCGACAGGTACAGCTTGCTCGGGTCCGGCGCCGCGGAGGCGGTGGAGAAGCGCGCCCCGGCCACGTTCCCGGCCATCTCCCGCTGGAGCGCCTGGAGCCGGCGGCGGACGCTCACGTCCTCGTGGTACACCGGCGGCCCGCCCAGCGAGAAGGGCGCCCGGTCCGCGGGGGCCAGCGAGGGGCTGGGCGTGGTCGCCACCGCCTGGATCCCCGTCGCCAGCACGTCCACGCCCAGGGCGTCGCCCTCGACCTCGGCGCCGTAGAACGCCACCAGCGTGTAGTCGCCGGCCTGCTCCACGCAGAGCGCCTGCCCGGCCCCCGGCGCCAGGGTGTGCACCTGGCCCACGGCGAGCGCCGGGACCGCGGCGCAGGCCCCGGCGGGGCCCTGGCCGCCCGAGGTCACCCGCACCTCCGCGCGCGCGGCGCCCACGCCGAAGCGCAGGTACGCGGCGCCGCCCGGCACCAGCGAGACCGAGGTGGTCGCGCCGCTGGCGAGGCGGCGCGTGCGCAGCGGCAGCCCCGAGGCGTACAGGCCGCGGAAGTTCCAGCTGGGCTGGGCGAAGTGGGGCTCCACCCCGGGCACCGCGTCGTCCAGGTACACCGACACGGCCCAGTCGCGGAAGAACGGCATCGGGTCGGTCCCCAGCGCGGCGCGCAGGTTGGCCATCCCCGTGGTGCGCGAGTTGAGCAGCGTGTTCCAGAGCGGCTGCTCGTCGCCGCCGCGCCGGTCCGCCGCGTAGCGCAGGAAGTTCCAGATGGCGCCGCGGGTGGCGACGTCGTCGTCCGTCTGGTACGGCGAGTCGCGCTCCGGGTCCGTGAGGTGGTTCAGGTAGCGCGCCGCGTTGGACACCATGAAGGCGTTGTAGGCGCCCGCGACCTGCGCGGACGACTGCAGCGTCGGCCGGTCCACGTTCCTGCGGGGGGCGAGGCCCGAGGCCTGGTAGAAGACCAGCTCCTCGGCGACGTGGCTGAGCCCCTCGTTCAGCCACACCGCCTCGTTCCACTCCGTCCCCGCCACCTTGAGCGTGTACAGCCGGCGCGAGGCGCTGATCACGTGCTGCGTCTCGTGCGCCATCACCCCCACCGTGGCCGCCCGGGCGCTGGCGTACGAGAACGGGCCGCCGCGGCCCGCGTCCGGCGCCAGCAGGTAGACGATCTCGCCCACGTTGCTCGCCGCGCACGCCGACAGGTTGCCCTTGTCCCGGGTGGGGAACAGGTCACGCGAAAAGAACAGGCCGTTGATGTAGGTCCCCGACGACGGCGAGGTGAGGTCGTTGATGGCGCGGGTGACGAAGAATACGATCCGGTCGTTGTTGTCGATGTCCTCCGGCTCCCCGAAGGTCCGCGTCACCACCGGCCACACCAGGTCGTCGAACGCGGCGGCGAACTCCTGGTAGTCCGCGTCCTCGAAGCCCGGCGCCGGGTTGGTGACGTCCTGCACCATGATGGCGCGGCCGGAGACCGCCGCCACCCGCCCCGCCCGCATCACCGGGTTGGAGCAGTTGTCGTCGAACTGCACGTTGAGCTGGATCTGCTCCCCCACGCCGGGGAGCCTCGCCTTCGGCTCGGTGGGGGAGTCGTCGCACGCCGCCAGCGAGGCGGCGAGCAGGGAAAGGCCAAGGATCCGCTTCATGGGTTCCCGTGGTGGAGCGTTGCGGACGAGGGATCGCCGGCGGGGAGAGGGCCGCGGCCGGGAGAACGGACGACGGACGGCCCCGGCGGGTTGCGTCCACGTGCATGGTACCGGCCCCGGACCCGCGGCGGAAGACCCCGCGCGCGGGCGCAGGGGCCTTATACGCCGCCCCGTGCGGAAAGGGTCCGCGGCGGGTGTGGTCCGCCGCGCGGCGCCGTGCTATCTTGGCGCCGTCCGCGACCGCCCAACCCCATCCCCGACCCCAGACATGACCCAGACGCGCCACTTCCTCGCCATCCCGGACTTCTCGCGCGAGGAGCTGTACGGGATCCTGGACCTCGCCGCGCGGATGAAGCGGGGCGAGTACACCGAGAAGCCGCTGGCCGGCAAGACGCTGGCGATGATCTTCACCAAGAGCTCCACCCGCACCCGCGTCTCCTTCGAGGTGGGCACCTACCAGCTGGGCGGGCACGCGCTCTTTCTGTCCTCGCGCGACATCCAGCTGGGGCGCGGCGAGCCCATCCGCGACACGGCGCGCGTGCTGTCGCGCTACGTGGACGGCATCATGATCCGCACCTTCGACCAGGCCGATCCCGAGGAGCTTGCCAGGTGGGGCTCGGTGCCGGTGATCAACGGGCTCACCGACCTGCTGCACCCGTGCCAGATCATGGCCGACCTGCAGACCATCCGCGAGAACTTCGGGCCGGACCTGTCCACGGTGAAGGTCGCCTGGGTGGGCGACGGCAACAACATGGCCAACTCCTGGCTGAACGCCGCCTACCGGTTCGGGTTCGAGCTGCGCCTCGCCTTCCCCGAGGGGTACGAGCCGGACGCGGAGATCCTGGAGCGGGCCCGGGGCGCGGCCAACATTCTCACCACCCGCGACCCGCGCGAGGCCGTGGCGGGGGCGGACGTGGTCAACACCGACGTATGGACCTCCATGGGGCAGGAGGAGGAGTCGGCGAAGCGGATGCAGGCCTTCGCCGGGTACTGCGTCGGCGAGGAGATGATGGAGACCACCTCGGAGCGGTCCATCTTTCTGCACTGCCTGCCGGCGCACCGGGGCGAGGAGGTCACGGACGGCGTCATCGAGGGGCCGCGGTCGCGCGTGTTCGACGAGGCGGAGAACCGGCTGCACGCGCAGAAGGCGATCATGGCGACGCTGATGGGCGGCGTGAGGGGCTGAACGGCCTTTACGGCTCGTAACTGCGGGTTCGGGCGTGCCCCCGGCTGGCGCCGGGGTCGGGCCGACATCCCTCACGCAGCTGCGAAGGCGCCCCCACCGGGAGATCCCGGCGGGGGCGCTTTCCGCGTACCGCAGGACTTCTCTGACCGGCAGTCGCACGAGGCGCGGGCCTGATCCTCCGGCGCGCCGAGGGCCCGGACGCCCCCCCCTTGCCGGCCCCGGGCTTCTTTGTCATATTTGCGCATCCCGCCCGCATACTTACAGACAAACCTGGAGAAGTAACGATGCGAGCTCGTGTTGTACTCGCCGGCCTGGCCGCCGCGCTGGCGGCCTGCTCCGAGGCCGGGACCCCCCTGGCGACCCTGCCGTCGGACGCCCCCCGGCTCAGCCTGCGCGCCGGCCGGGTGTCGGTGGCGCAGTATTCGGCGTACGTCAGCAACGGCGACTGGCGGCCGGCGATCGAAAAGGCGATGACGGACGCCGGGACGGTCGTGTTCCCCGCCGGGGCGACCTACACGCTCAAGTCCACCGTGAGCGTCCTGGACGGCACCCGCTTCGTGGGCGAGGGAGCGACCTCGGTGATCTCGGTGGACGGGGCCGTGCGCGCGGCGTTCGTGGGCGTGGGCTCGGCGGCGGACTTCAAGGAGGACGTCACCGTGGACAGCCTCGCCTTCGCGGGCACGGGCGCGCAGCAGCAGGTGGCCCTGAGCATCGTCAACGGGCGGCGGATCAAGTTCCGCTGGAACAACCTCACCAAGATCGGGCTGATCGAGACCGACGTGGCCGACCGCGCGACGGCCACCAAGTCCACCCTCACCTCGGACGTGGAGGTGACGGGGAACCACGGCGACGGGATGCGGCAGCTCTTCCCGCCCGCGAGTCCGGCCCTGTGGGGGGTGTACTTCAACTACACCGACTCCACCACGGTGTCGGACAACACGCTCCACAACTACCTCATCGGGATCCAGTGGTGGGGCGGCGACGCCAAGCACGAGAGGATCCCGAACGCGCAGAACCCGGAGGGGAAGAACATGCCGCACGGGCTGCCCACCTTCGCCGAGGACATGACCATCACCGGGAACACGGTGACCAACACCGAGGCGGGGATCTGGGGCTCGATGGGGCGCAACATCAAGGTGAGCAAGAACCGCGTGGAGGTGTGCGTGGACGTGTGCCTGGACGCCGAGGGCGGCTCCAACATCCACTTCCAGGAGAACCGCGCCTACAACGCGGGCCAGACCGTGCTGGGCGTGTACGACTACGCCAAGGACATCCTGTTCGACTGGAACGAGGTGATCCAGGACGGCCGCTACTGGCCCGAGTACGGCGCGTGGCCCGCCCACTACGGCGAGACGCTGTTCGCCAGCTACAACGTGGAGCAGCGGCCGGAGCAGATCTCCATCCGCCTGCAGAACAACTGGTTCCACTACACCGGCGGCTCGGGGGTGGGCCGGATCTGGAAGTCGGCGAGCGACTACTTCCTGCTGGCGAACAGCGGGGCCATGAACAAGGTCGTCGTCGACATGCTGGGCAACAACAACGGCTACGTGGAGATCACGGGCAACCCCATCGACCTGGGGAACCGCTCCACGGGCTCGCTCCCGGCCATCGCCGTGGGGCGCAACCACAACGAGAGCGCGTGGATCGGCGGGAACACGATCACCTCCACGGTGGCCCAGTCCGCGCCGGCCATCTACGCCTACCAGGACCAGTGGTACACCACCCTCACCACCAACCTGGACCGGAACACCATCACCGGCTTCTCCAACGCGGTGAAGGTGGAGGCGCACAACTCGTCGCACACCTTCGGGATCTACAACACGACCACCACCGGCGGCTTCCAGAAGGTCGGGACGGCCGTGGCGGTGGGGTCCGGCAACCCGTGGCCGCTGTAGCCACCGCGTAGCCGGCCCCGCCCCGTGACGAAAGCGCCCCCGCCCGGATCTCCGGGCGGGGGCGCCTTTCAGCGTACTCCGCACTCCCGCACTCCCGCACTCCCGTTCCTCAGCTCCTCCGCTCCAGCCGCTCGTCCGCCCACGAGACCGGGTCCTCGATGGGCTCCAGGTGCGTGAACACCGTGCTGTTGGGCACCGCGGCGCGAAGCTCCTCCTCCAGGCGCTCCAGGTAGTCGTGCCCGCGCTGCACGGTCCACTCGCCGGGCACCAGCACGTGCAGCGACACGAAGCGCCGCGCCCCCGCCTGCCGCGTCCGCAGGGCGTGGAACTGCACCCCGTCGCCGGTATGCGCCGCCAGCACCGCGGCGATGCTGCGCCGCTCCGGCTCGGGGAGCGCCGTGTCCAGCAGCCCCAGCAGCGAGCGCCGCAGCAGGGCGAACCCCGTCCGCACCACGTTCACCGCCACGGCGATGGCGATGAGCGGGTCCAGCACGTCCCACCCGGTACAGGCCGCGGCCCCCACCCCCAGGATCACCCCCACCGAGGTCCACACGTCCGTCATCAGGTGGTGCGCGTCGGCCTCCAGGGTGATGGAGTGGTAGCGCCGCCCCGCCCGGAAGAGGAGGCGCGCCACGCCCAGGTTGATCACCGAAGCCGCCGCCGAGATGGCGAGCCCCAGCCCCACCTCCTCCACCGGCCGCGGATCCAGCAGCCGCGGCACCGCCGTCGCCAGGATGCTGGCCGCCGCGATCACCACCAGCGCCCCCTCGAAGCCGCTGGAAAAGTACTCCGCCTTGGTGTGCCCGTACGCGTGGTCCTCGTCCGCGGGGCGCGCCGCCAGCCACAGCGCCCACAGCGCCACCACCGCCGCCAGCAGGTTCACCAGCGACTCCAGCGCGTCCGACAGCAGACCCACCGACCCCGTGAGCACGTACGCGCCCCCCTTGAGCGCGATGGTCGCGAGGGCGGCGAAGATGGAGATCAGCGCGTAGCGCTGCAACGACGTCTGCGGCTGCTGCAAGGGCGGCGTCCGGGGCTGGGGGGCGAAGCTGGAGAAGGTAGTGCGGGAGTGCGAAAGTGCGAAAGTGCGGGAACGGCGGGCCCTCACCCGGCTCGCTCGAGGCTCGCCACCCTCTCCCAATTCTGGGAGAGGGGACAACGGCACGAGCTCGGGTGCAGTTCTCCCCTCCCCTGCTTGCGGGGGAGGGGTCGGGGGAGGGGGCCTGCCACGGCGCGCCGAAGCCTGCCGCCGCGAGCCTTCGCAGTGCCGTTGTATCCACAAGATCCGTCGCGGAGGAGACCGGCAGCAGTACCGCCGGGCTCCGCAGCGGCCCCGCCACGACGCCCGGAAAATCCGGCCCGTTCACTTCGTCCAGTGTCCCCCGGGGTACACTGTTGCCAAATCGGCAGGTTGGTTACCTTGTCCCTCCGAGCCGGACCCAAACGGGAAGAGACACGAACCGCCGAGATCGACACATGGCCGACGCCACGCTGCTGCGCACCCCCATGCACGGGGAGCACCTCGCCCTGAGCGCGAAGATGGTCCCCTTCGCCGGGTACGAGATGCCCGTGCAGTACCCCACCGGCATCACCGCCGAGCACGCCGCCGTGCGCACGGCCGCGGGGCTGTTCGACGTGTCGCACATGGGCGAGTTCATCGTGCGCGGCGAGCGGGCGCTGGACTTCGTGCAGCACGTCGGCAGCAACGACGCCTCCAAGCTGGAGGTGGGGCAGGCGCAGTACTCCACCCTGCTCAACGACGACGGCAAGCTGCTGGACGACCTGCTCGTCTACCGCTACCCGGACCACTACATGCTGGTGGTCAACGGCGCCAACAAGGACAAGGACTGGGCCTGGGTCTCCCGCTACGCCGAGCGCTTCGGGGTGGAGCTGACCGACCGCACCGAGGACGTCGCCCTGCTGGCGCTCCAGGGGCCGCGCGCCCAGGCCATCCTGGCGAAGCTGACCGACGCCGACCTGGACTCCATCAAGTACTACCGCTTCGCCGAGGGGACGGTGGCGGGCGTGCCGGCGACCCTCTCGCGCACCGGGTACACGGGCGAGGACGGCTTCGAGCTGTACGTGGACGCGGCGGACGGGCCGGCGGTGTGGCGGGCCGTGCTGGAGGCCGGCGCGCCGGAGGGGATCCTCCCGGCGGGGCTGGGGTGCCGCGACTCGCTGCGGCTGGAGATGGGCTACGCGCTGTACGGCAACGACCTGGACGAACGGACCTCGCCGCTGGAGGCCGGGCTGGGGTGGGTAGTCAAGCTGGACAAGGGCGACTTCGTGGGGCGCGACGCGCTGCTCCGCCAGAAGGAGGCGGGGATCGGGCGCAAGCTGGTGGGCTTCGTCCTCCGGGAGCGCGGCTTCCCCCGCCACGGCTACCCGGTGAGCGTGGGCGGGGAGACCGCGGGCGAGGTGACCAGCGGGGTGCTGAGCCCCACGCTGGGCTACGGGATCGGCATGGCGTACGTCCCGGCGGAGGTCTCGAAGCCGGGGAGCGAGATCGGGATCGTGATCCGCGACCGCGCCGTGCCGGCGGAGGTGGTGCGCCCGCCCTTCTACAAGGGCGGCACCGTCCGCAGCTGAGCGGGCGCGTGCTCAACGGACCGGGGCAGGAGTAGAGTGGCAGAGACCGTCGTCGTCACCACGGAAGACCTGGAGCCCGCCGTGCGGCTCCGCGCGGGCTTCGAGGAGGAGGGCTTCCGCGTGGAGCTGCTCACCTCGGGCGAGGGGCTCGCCGACGTCGTGGGCGAGCCCGTGCTGCTGGTGCTCACCGGCGGCCTGCGGGAGCGCCGCGCGCGCGCGCTGGTGGGCCAGGCGCGCGAGCGGGGGCGCGTCCCCGTGCTGGGGCTGGTGGAGGAGACCGAGCCGGTGAACCGCGAGACCTGCCGCGAGCTGGGGCTGGCGGAGTGCTTCGCCAAGCCGGTGGACGTGGAGGAGGTGGTGCTGGTGGGGCGCCGGCTCGTGCAGCGCGAGCAGCTGCGCGAGATCACCGGCATCGTGGGCGAGACGGAGGAGATGGAGCAGGTGCTGGAGCGGGTGGTGCAGATCGCGCCCACCGACGCCACGGTCCTGATCCAGGGGGAGAGCGGCACCGGCAAGGAGCTGGTGGCCCGCGGCATCCACGCCCTGTCCCGCCGGCGGCACCGCCCCTTCATCGGCGTCAACGTGGCCGCGCTCCCGGAGACGCTGCTGGAGTCGGAGCTGTTCGGGCACGAGAAGGGCGCCTTCACCGGCGCCACGGACCGCCGCAAGGGGCTGTTCGAGCTGGCCAACGGCGGGAGCATCTTCCTGGACGAGATCGGGGAGATGCCGCTGGCCACGCAGACCAAGCTGCTGCGGGTGCTGGAGGAGCGCGAGTTCCGGCGGGTGGGCGGCGAGGAGGAGATCCGGGTGGACGTGCGGGTGATCGCCGCCACCAACCGCGACCTGCGCCAGGAGGTGGCGACGGGCGACTTCCGCCGCGACCTGTACCACCGCCTCAACGTGCTGCGCATCGAGCTCCCGCCGCTGCGGGAGCGCCGCGCCGACATCCCCCGCCTGATCGAGCGCTTCATCCGCCACTTCAGCGCCACGCACGACCGCCCCTTCTTAGGCATCGACCCGGAGGCGCTGCGGCTGCTGGTGGAGTACGAGTGGCCGGGGAACGTGCGCGAGCTGCGCAACATGGTGGAGTCCATGGTGATCCTGGCCCCCGGCCGGGTGATCCGCCCCGAGGACATCCCCCCCGAGGTGCGCCACGGCGGCCGCCGCGCCGGCGCGCTGGTGCCGCTGCTGGAGACCCGCACGCCGCACCCCGCGTCGGCCGGCAACGGCGAGGCCGCGCCGCGGGAGCTGGAGTTCATCTTCCGCACGCTGTACGACCTCAAGCTGGACATCGACGACCTGCGCCGCGACTTCGAGGTCTACCGCCAGCGCCAGCCGGACCCCTACCGCATCCCCGTCCCGGCGCAGGACCCGTCCTCCGCCGTGATCCCCTTCGCCGCGCTGGGCGGCCCGCGCTCCTTCGCCCCCGTGGAGCCGGAGCCCGAGCCGGAGCGCGGCACCGTGGTTTTCCGTCCCGGCATGACCATGCAGGACCTGGAGCGCGAGGCCATCAACGCCGCCCTCCGCGAAGCCGCCGGCAACCGCCGCAAGGCCGCGGAGATGCTGGACATCGGCGAGCGCACGCTGTACCGCAAGATCAAGGAGTACGGGATCGAGACTTGACGGCAGGGAACAGGGCACAGGGAACAGCCTGCAACGGCGACCCCCTCCCCCGGCCCCTCCCCGCAAGGGGGAGGGGAGAACGGCACGACACCCCTCACCCCCCGGCCCCCTCTCCCACAAGGGGAGAGGGGGAGAACGACGAAGCCGAACCCCGGACAGCCCTCCCCCAGAATTG
>JBFMFL010000004.1:0-79031 GCA_040752145.1 Gemmatimonadota bacterium | reverse complement strand
GCGGCGGGCGCCGGGGCGCTGTCACGAGCGGCCTGCGCCGTCCGCTCGCCCGCGGCGGAGTCGTTCGAGCCCGAGCACGCGGCCACCACCACCGCCGCGGCCAGGCTCACGCCGAGCTTTCCATACCTCGTGTTCCCCTCGTCAGGACGCGGCCGGCCGCGTCGGTTCAGTGGCGGTGCTCGGGCTGCGCCGGAGGCGTGGCGGGGCGGGTGCCCTGCTGCCTGCGCAGCTCGGCCAGGCGACGCTGCACCTCCGGATCGCTCCAGAGCTGGTGCAGGCGCGGGTCCGAGTGGATGCGTCCCTCCACCTCCGGGTCCGACAGCAGCCGGACGACGAAGTCCATCGCCTGCGCGCTGTCCGGGGCCATGGCGCCCGCGCCTGGCGCCGCGCCGTGGCTCATGCCCGGCATCCCGCCGTGCATCTCCGACATCATCCGCTGGAGCACCGGGTCGCTGGCCACGCGCTCGCGGATCACCGGGTCGGCCATCATCCGCTCGTGCATCTCCATCATGCGCGCCATGCCCGCGGCATCCATGCCCGTGCCGCCGGGCTGCATGCCCGCGCCCGCCGGCTGCGCGCCGCCCATGCGCGAGTGATCCATCCCCTGCATCCCGCCCTGCCCCGCCTGGGGGGCGCCGTGCTGCATCCCCGCGTGGCCCTGCGCGGCCCCGGTCTGCCCGGGCTGGGCCGCGCCATGCTGCATTCCGGCCATGCTGCCGTGCGCCATCACGGCGCCGCGCTCGACCGTGGGCTGGGGGAAGCCGGCCAGGAAACCGGTGACGGGGCCGCCCATGTTCTGGATGCCCATCATCTGGGTCATGTCCCGCCACTCCTGCTCCGTCATCACGAACGAGGTGTTGTCCCGGTAGCGCTCCGCGGCCCGCAGGATCTCGGCGCGCTTCTGGTCCGCCGGCACCTTGGGCGAGGCCAGGATGTCGGAGATCACGTCGTGCATCGAGTGCAGGTTGTCGAAGATGATCGCCGCCTCCGGGTAGCGCTCGGCGAAGCGCGGCGCGACGGCCGCCGTCATCGGCATCAGGCGCGGCATGTTCTCGGGCGCGTTCTCCAGCATCTGCCGGAAGCGCGCGACGGTGGCCGTCACCCCCGTCTGCCGCTCGTCCGCGGTCCGCCCGACCAGCAGCGGCTCGTAGAGCCCCACCTGGAGCCAGTGGTAGCCCCAGATCAGCCCGTTGAACTTCGGGTACTTCTCCCGGAAGGCCGTGGAGTAGTACTGCCCCTCCATCAGCTCCATGTTCTTGGGGAGCGAGCTGAAGGCGAGGTCGGGCCGGCTCTTGTAGTAGCGGATCAGCGCCGCCACCTCCCGGTCCTTGTCGGCCTCGGAAAGGCGCTCGTCGCCCAGGACGTCGTAGATCTGCCGGTGCAGCAGGTGCGCCCACTCGAACATCAGCTTCGCCTCGGGCGCGATCTTCACGTAGGCGATCTCGATGGCGCCCTCCTCCAGCGGAAGCCGGGGCGGTGAGACCAGCAGCTTCCGCGTGACGAAGTTGTACTCCCGCTCCTCCAGCTCCGAGGCGGGCGCGTCCGGGTTCGTGTACAGCTCCTCGTACAGGATCGCGTGCCCGTAGTCGAAGGCGTTGAAGAGCCGGTCGGCCGCCGGGTAGTTGCGCCGGAACACCCAGTTGTGCTGGGCCGGCAGGTAGAACTGCTCGTGCTGCTGCGACCACTGCGCCCGGGCGGGCTCCGCCGCTCCGCCAAGGGCCAGCGCCACCGCCGCGGTGGCCACCACCGCGCGTCTGCGAACTTGGGCGTTCATCACTTTCTCCATCCACATGCGTAGGGTTTCTCTCAGGGCCACGGCTCTACCGGAGCGGCATCAGGGAGCGCACCGCGAACGCGTGCGCAGCCCCGAAGGTGAAGAACCAGCCCTGGTCGTCACCCGCGAAGCGCCGGCCGACCCCGAGGTCGACGTTGAACTGCGGGCTCGTCTGGTAGCGAAGACCGGTCTCGGCGGTCCAGGACAGGTCCTCGTCGTCGTGAAGGGGCTGCTCCGCGAATACGTCGGCGGTCACCAGCAGGGAACGGAGCGGAAAGGTCCGGTCCACTGCGACTCCCGCCATCCACCGGGAAGCCTCGCCCACGTCCTCGCCCTCTTCCGCATCCGAGCCGAGGGTGTACTGCGCGTTGGCGTGGAAGCGCGCCCAGCTGAGAGTGCGCGTGGCGATCCCCTTGAGCGACGTGTACGCGCGGTCGGGCCCGAGCCCGCCGACCGGGAGCAGCACGTCCGCCGCGACGGCGAGCGCCGGCAGCGTCCGCGTCTCCACGTTCAGGTTGTGGAGCGCGGCGACCTCGATCCCGGCAAGCGCCGTGGTCTTCCCTTCCCCGCCCGCGTCCACGAACGCGATCGGGAAGCCGATCTCCAGCTGGGTGCGGGGGAGGATCCCGTAGGCGATCTCCGGGGCGACCTCCCAGCTGTAGACGCCGCCGGACGCGCGCTCCGCCCGGAGCGGCGCGAGCTGGAGCTCGAAGGCGTACCGCTCGACCGGGTAGGCGTCCTCGATCCGCACCGGGCGCCCGGTGTCGGTGTTGTAGTAGTCGGTCTGCGCGAGCGCCGGGGCGGCCTGCGCGCCGAGCGCGAGCGCCGCGGCCGTCATTCCACCGGCCAGCTTGAGTCGGGTCTTCATGGCTTCCGTGTTCTCGTGATTGCCTCTGCCTGCGCTCCCCCCGGCCCGCGCCGGAGCCCTCTCTGGACCAGCCCGGGGGGAGTTGGATTTTACTCAGCATAAAACATGCTCGCAAGAAGCGGGGCGTCGTCGCCCCGTGCCTCAGCGCGCGTGCTTGTACATCATCTCGACCAGCTCGTCGTACATCGCCTCCGCCTGGTCCCCGCCGGAGCCGATCGCCGAGGACGCGCAGTGCTTCAGGTGGTTGCGCATCAGCTCCCGGCCGACGCCGCGCAGCGCCTCGTGGACGGAGGAGATCTGCGTCATGATGTCGGCGCAGTAGCGGTCCTCCTCGACCATCCGCTGGAGCCCCCGCACCTGCCCCTCGATCCGGCGCAGGCGCTTCAGGTTGCGGTCCTTGACCGCGCCGTCCACGCCGACCGCCTTCCGCCCCTCCCCCCCTTCCTCGTGGGTGCCGCACCCGCAGGCGGCTCCCGGACTCTCCGCCTGCGACTCCGTCGCTGCCATGGCTCCTCCCGTGCGCCGTTCACCCGAATCGGATCCTGATACCCCCACAGCCTATGTGCAGGTTCCGGCCGCCGCAAGGCCGGCGGCCGCGGGCACGGTGCGTCACGCCCTGCGGGCGTGCGGACAGAGGTCGCCCTCCATGCGCAGCGCCTGCGGGAAGCAGAACAGGTGCGTGAACGGAGACCGGCCGGGGTGCTCGCAGTGGAGGAGGTGGTGGTCGGCGCCTTCGGTGGGCAGCGGGTGCGCCATGATCGCGCCGGAGAACAGCACCAGCGCCAGCGCGAGCAGCGCGCCGGCCAGGGACCGGCGCGTGACGTGGCTCCCCACCGGCGGGTCCTCCCCCGCCAGGCGGCGGATGCGGCGCTCCAGGAGGTTGGCGCGCTGCGCGAACCCCACCGTGTCGTCCGAAGCCGGCGACGACTGCCGCCACCCGGCGAGCGCGAGGATCGCGGAGGCGAGCGCGAGCGGCCGCTCGCGGGCGGCGCGGTCGTCCGCCTGCACCTCCGCCTCGTCCGCCAGGTCGTCGGCCAGGCGCCGCAGCGCCGGGATCCAGAAGAGGACGAGCGCCAGGAAGCGGAGCGCGGAGAGGCGCAGCGGGTCGCGACGGGCCACGTGCGCGCCCTCGTGCGCGAGCAGCGCCTCCAGCTCGGCGGGCTGCAGCCGCTCGGCGAGCGCCTCGGCCACGTAGATCCGGGGGCGGAGCCATCCGACCGTGAACGCCGGCGTGGGGAGCCCCTGGACGACGCTCACCCGGCGCGGGTCCACGCCCACCGCGGCGGCCGCGGTCCAGAAGGGGTCTCCCTCGACCGGGACCGCCGTGTCGAGCGGGCGCAGGGCCGCACGGACGCGCCGCGCCGCGCGCACGCGGTCGTAGACGGCATAGAGCAGGCCCGCGACGATGAGGACGTGGAAGAGGAGGTGGACGGGCTGCAGCAGCTCGTGCAGCGCGATCAGGCAGAGGGCCCCGAAGTGGTCCTGGCCGCGGAGACCGTGCTCCAGGCCCGTGGCGAAGTGGTGGCCGAAGACCGGGCCGACGCTGAGCACGAGGAGGGTCGCGGTCCCGAGGAGCAGCACGCGCCGGTGAGCCTCCTCCCGGGTCACGAGCGCTGCGCTGCGATGGGGGGCGACCTGCGCCATCAGCCGTCCCCGTGTCCGGCCAGGCGCTCCTGGATCAGGCGGGCGAGCTCGGTGAGGCGCTCCGGGTCGTGCTCGGCCAGCACGTCGAGGAAGGAGGCGGTCACCGCTTCGGGGCCCATGGAGAGGATGCCTTCGACCACGCGGCGGGAGGCCTGCGAGCGGAACTCCTCCTCGGTGAAGCGCGCCTCGTAGTGCAGCAGGTCGTCCTTCTTCTCCCTGCGGAGCAGCCCCTTCTCGACCAGCTTGTTGAGGACGGTGATCGTCGTGTGGATCGCCACGTTGTGCTCGCGCACGACCTGCTCGTGGATGGTCCGCGCGGTGGCTGGGCGGTCGATCTGCCAGACCGTACGCATCACGCGGGCTTCCAGGTCGCCCAGGACCTTCGCCAGCCCGTCCGCCGACAGGCGGACGGTGTCCTGGATACGGAGCGGCTCGCGGTCCGAGGAGGAAGGTTCTCTGCTCACGTGGGAGGCCTCGATCGTGGGTACGCGGGACACACCTTCAGAATACATGCCGTTTTACCCTTCGTAAAGGCATGGCGTTCCTCCGCCCGCCCGAACCCGGGGACCACCCCGGTCCGGCGCCGCGCGCCGCGTCGAGGACGGCTCAGTGGTGCCCGGATGACGACGGCCGGGCCGCGCTCGCGCGCCCCCCTTCCCGCACCCGCGCCTCCACCCAGCGCGCCATGCCGGCGTGCGGCAGGAGCGCGTCGCCCCGGTAGACGATGGGGAGTCCGGCGAGGTCCCGGGGCAGCTTCTCCCGGCTGACGCTCCCCGTGGAGATCAGCACCGGCACCACCACCACCGGCTTCCCCGTGGCCAGGTGCTGGAGCTCGATGGTCTCGCGGATGCCCCGCACCGCCTCCGCCCGGACCTCCGCGGGCGCGTCGTCCCGCACCAGCCCGACCTTGACGTCCCGGAAGCCGGTGGCGGCCTTCACGCTGTCGGCGACGGGGCGCAGGTGGCGCATCCACCCGGCGTGGTCCTCGGCGGAGTTCGGCCCGTGCCCCACCAGGAAGAGCGCCTGCTCCCGGGGCGCGGTCGCCAGCGCCCGGGCGCGCTCGGCGAGCACGCGCGCCACCTCCGGGGCGTCGTCGATGGCCTGCGTGAGGCGGATCGGCACCCGCACGTCGGCACGCTCGATCCCCCCCATGTGCAGGTGGTGGTGCATCTGCGCGTCCAGGGAATCGGTCTGCCCCGCCAGGTAGCGGATCTGCTGGTAGTGGCCGCTGTGGCTGGAGACCAGGAGCGGCACCACCACGATCTCGCCCGCCCCCTTCTCCGCCAGGCGTCGCGCGGCGTCCTGGAAGCGGTGCGTCTTCGCGCCCGGCCCCATCAGGAAGCTCACCTCCACCGGGCCGCCGGTGTTGACCATCGAGGCGACGGTCTGCACCTGCGCGTCCCAGGCGGGCCCGCCGCCGTGCGCGATCAGCAGGGTGCCCACCGGCTTCGCCGCCTGGGCGTGGAGCGCCGGGGGCGCGGCAAGGAGGACGGCCAGGGCGGCCGCGATCCTGCGAAGCTGTGAAAACATGAACGGTGTCCTCGTTGGTCTGGTTCTCCAGGTCCCGCACGGGATCCTGGCACGTGTGGGAAGGGCGGGCGGTTTCAATCCGTCCGCCACCCGAGCCCCAGGTAGAGGTGCCTGCCCGTGAAGCCCGGCCACTCCTCGGGGCGCGCGTCGAAGAGGTTCCGCGCCCCCAGCGAGAGCTCGATCCCGCGCGGGAGCGCCTGCGCGATCCGCGCGTCGAAGCGCAGGAAGCCGTCGCGCTCGACCACCCCGGCCTCCGTCCGGCGCACCGGGGTCTCGCCCGTGTAGACGCCGCTGAGCGCCGTGCGCGGCCCCCCGGGGAGCGCGTACTCCAGCGAGAGCCGCCCCGAGTGCGCCGGACGGCCGAGGAGGGGGGCGTCGGTCCCCGACTCGCGCGCGTCCAGGTAGCCGTAGCCGGCTTCCGCGCGCAGCCCGCCGCGGGAGACGCCCGCCTCCAGCTCGGCGCCGCGGGTGGAGCCGTCGGCGATGTTGCCGTAGGTGTAGAAGGCGACCCCGCTGGAGTCCCCCGCCAGGCGGGTCTCGACGAAGTCCTCGAACCGGTTGTGGAAGAGCTGTCCGCGCAGGTACCCCGTCCCGGCGGACCACTCGGCGCCCAGCGAGAGGTTGGTGGAGGTCTCCGGCCGCAGGTCCGGGTTGCCGCGCACCGTGTAGCCGGTGCCGGCGCCCAGGTTCAGGAACTCCATGTACAGCTCCTTGAAGCCGGGCGCGCGGTAGCCGCGCCCCACCGAGCCCCGGAGCGCCAGCGAGGGGACCGGCCGGAAGAGCGCCGCCAGGCGGGGGGTGAAGTGCGTCCCCCACTGCTCGCTCCAGGAGAGGCGCGCCCCCGGGACGAGCTGCCACCCGCCGAGCGCCCAGGTCGCCTGCGCGAACGGCTCCACCGCGTGCAGGGCGCGGTCCCGCCCCCGCACGCGGTCCGAGGAGATCTCCTCCCGCTTCGCCTCCACGCCCAGGTCCAGGGCGTGCCGGCCCAGCGCCAGGTTGTAGAGCAGCTCGCCCTCGAGGAGGCGCTGGAGCTCCTCCTCGCCCGTCCCGTCCACCGGCCGCGCCGCGGTGGCGCGGCGGGAGAGGTGGTCGAACCCGGTCCAGTACAGCGCCGGCGCCAGGCGGTGCGCGCCGCGCGTCCAGTCCGCCCCCACCCGGGCGCTCCACTGGGTGTTGTCCGCGAAGGTGAAGAGCTGGCCGCCCTGCCAGCGCTGCCGCTCGTCCAGCACCACCGCGCTCGCCTCCACGCGCAGTGCGGAATCCGGCGCCCAGCCGAGCTTGAAGAGCCCGTCCCAGCGCTCCGCCAGGGCGCCCTGCGTCTCGGCCATCCCGGGGGTGAGCTCCGTCGAGCGCCGCCCCGCGTCCGCCAGGTACTGGAAGGATCCCACCGTCCCCCGCAGCGTGCCGGACAGGTCCGCCCGGCCCTGCGTCCCCGCCGTGAGGTCCACGCCGGCGTCCCAGCCCCCGGACGGGGCCCGCCGCGTGATCACGTTCACCACCCCGCCCATCGCCTCCGAGCCGTAGAGGGAGGACTGCGGCCCCTTCACCACCTCCACCCGCTCCACCATGGAGGTGGGGATGCGCGAGAGGTCGACCTGGCCGCTGATCCGCCCGACCATCGGCTGGCCGTCCAGCAGGACCAGCACGCGCTCCGAGCCGAGCCCCTGCAGCATGACCCCCTCGCCGGCGGGGTGGCCGCCTTCGAGCTGGATGCCCAGGCGCTGCACCAGCACCGACGAGAGGTCGGAGACCCCCGCCTGCTCGATCTCGCGGCGGGTGATCAGCTCGGTGGCGACCGGCGCGTCCGCCAGCCGCTGCATGCGCCGGCTGGCCGTGACCACCACCGCGTCCAGCGGCAGCGCCTCCGGCGTGAGCGCCACCGTCAGCTCCGCGCCATCCGGCCGGGGCACCGCCACGACGACCGTGCGCCCGGCGAACCCCAGGTGCCCGACGTGGACGCGGTGCTCGCCGGGGGGGAGCGGCCCGACGCTCCACCTCCCGTCGGCGTCGGTCGTGGCGGAGCCGGCGGCCGGGCCGTCGGTCCGGACCGAGGCGCCCGCCACGGGGGCCCCGGAGCCGGCCTCCACCACCCGCCCCCGCAGCTCCCCGGCGGACTGTGCCCGCAACGCCCCCGCCCCGCCCAGCCCGAGGGCCAGCAGGAGGAGGGTGCGCCGGGCGGATCGGATGACTCGCATCGCGTCCTCCTTTTAGCCGGCCAGCTTGGCGTAGCGGAAGGTGATCTGGCGCGGCTTGCCGTCCGCGCCGTAGTAGCCGGTGAGCTGGACCTTGTAGACCTCCTCCCCCCGCTTCACCAGGTAGACGTCGTGGGTCGGCCAGACCTGGTGGTCGCTCCCGGTGATGTTGTAGCGGTACCACTTCTTCTGGTCGAGCGCCGCGGCCGACCACGCCGCGCCCGCCGCGGGGATCTGCGCCCGGGTGACGGCCTGGAAGTCCGCCAACTCCGACTCCGGCGTCATGGTCTTCACCTGCTCGTTCGTGGCGCTCTCGTTCTGGCAGACGCAGTAGGCCACCACGTCGGCCGGACCGCTCGTCCCGCCGTTCACCGTGACGGCGGTCGTGCGGAAGGCGATGTCCCAGGCCGGGGAGGACGCGGGATCCGCAGCCTGCACGAGCCGGGCGGGGCTGCCCAGGTCCACGAGGGCCCAGGCGGTCGCGCTGGAGGCGTCCACGGTGAGCGTGGCGCCGGGGTCGACCGGAGCGGCGTCGGTGAGGCCGCCGTCGCAGGCGGCCAGGACCAGTGCGGCACCTGCGGCTCCGATCAGCCGGGGAGCGGAGCCGACGAACGAGGGGATGGGCATGGGAACTCCTTATGGAACGGACGTGATTGAGAATCAATCTCAACTGTCCGCGACAGAGTACGCCCCCTGCGCCGCCCCGTCAAGAGCAGGTCAGCCAACGCGGGCGTAGCCGGAGGGCCCACGCTGGATCGGAAGAGCAACATCGCGCGCCCCCGGCCCGGTGCTACCCCGGTGTTACTCTTGGAGTTATAGGGTCAGCGAGAATCTCAGGAGCGGGGCCAGTACATAATCACGGCCACGCCCACCAGGCAGATCAGTGCCCCGACCACCTCCGGCCGGTCGGGACGGACTCCGTCCACCCGCCACCCCCAGAGAACCGAGAGCACCACGAAGACGCCCCCATAGGCCGCGTACACGCGTCCGAAGGACGCCGGCTGAAGCGTGGGCACGACGCCGTAGAGGAACAGCAGAAATCCGCCGAGCGCGCCCAGTGTCCAGGCCCGGCTCTCCCGCAGCCAGAGCCAGACCAGGTAGCCGCCGCCGATCTCCATGAGGCCGGCGAGGACGAACAGCAGGACGGACTTTGCGATGGGCAGGAACGTCATGCCAGGGCTACCGTAGCGGTTCGGGTCACGAAGCACGGTGGGAACCTGTGGACGGCGTCACGTTCGGAGGGCCCGGAGCCCGTTCATCACCACCAGCAGGCTCGCCCCCATGTCGGCGGCCACCGCCATCCAGAGCGTCGCGTGGCCGAGCACCGCCAGGATCACGAACGCCGCCTTGGTGAGCAGGGAGAAGGCGATGTTCGCGCGGATGATCCGCTCCGCCTTGCGCGCGAGCCGGATCGTGGTCGCCAGCTTCGAGAGGTCGTCCGCCATCAGCGCGATGTCTGCGGTCTCCAGCGCCACGTCGGTCCCGCCCGCGCCCATCGCCACGCCCACGTCGGCCGCGGCCAGCGCGGGCGCGTCGTTGACCCCGTCGCCCACGAAGAGCACCGCGCCGTGCGCCCGGCGCAGCTCCTCCACCGCCGCGGTCTTGTCCTCGGGGAGCAGCTCGGCCCGGAACTCGTCCACCCCCGCGCCCGGCCCGCCCAGCGACGCCGCCACGGCGCGCGCCGTCCCCTGGTTGTCGCCGGTCAGCATCACCACCCGCGCGATCCCCGCGCGGTGCAGGGCCCGCAGCGCGTCCGCGGCCCCCGGGCGCACCCGGTCCGCGATCCCGATGATCCCGCGGACCCGCACGGGTCCTCCCTCCCCCGCCGCCGTCCCCACCAGCACGGCCGTGCGCCCGCCCGCGGCCTGCGCCTCCAGGGCCGAGCGCGCCGCGGCGTCCAGCGCGCCCAGCTCGGCGAACAGCCGCTCGTTCCCCAGGTGGACCGTCTCCTGGCCCACCCGCGCCCGGAGCCCCTTGCCGGTGACGGCCTGCACGTCCGCGGCGGGCCGGAACGCGACGCCGAGTTGCTCCGCGTGCCGGAGCACCGCCCGGGCGAGCGGGTGCTGGCTGCGCGCCTCCGCGGCCGCGGCCAGCGCGACCACCTCCGCGGGGTCCGTGCCGTCCAGCGGCACCACCTCCACCACCTCCGGCCGGCCCTCCGTCAGCGTCCCGGTCTTGTCCAGCGCGACCACGCGGACGCGGCCGGCGTTCTCCAGGTGCAGCCCGCCCTTGATGAGGATGCCCCGCCGCGCGCCGCCGGCCAGCGCGGAGACGATGGTCACCGGGGTCGAGATCACCAGCGCACAGGGACAGGCCACCACCAGCAGGGCGAGCGCGCGGTAGATCCAGGTGGCCCAGCTCCCCCACCCGGCGAGCGGGGGCACCACCAGGACCAGCAGCGCCAGCGCGACCACGGCGGGCGTGTAGACGCGGGCGAACCGGTCCACGAACGCCTGGCTCGGGGCGCGGCTGGCCTGCGCCTCCTCCACCGCGTGGATGATGCGGGCCAGCGTGGTGTCGGACGCCGGCCTGGTGGAGCGCACTTCCAGCGCGCCCTCGCCGTTCAGCGACCCGGCGAACACCTCCGCCCCCGGCTCCTTGTCCACCGGCATCGACTCGCCGGTGATCGGCGCCTGGTCCACGCCCGAGCGGCCGGTGAGCACGGTGCCGTCCACCGGGATCTTCTCGCCCGGGCGCACCACCACCGTCTCCCCCGGCTCCACCCGGTCCACGGGGACGCGCTCCTCGCGTCCCTCCCGCAGCACCGTCGCCTCGGCCGGGCTCAGGTCCATCAGGGCCCTGATCGCGTTCCGGGCCCGGTCCATCGAGTACGTCTCCAGGAGCTGCGCGACCGCGAACAGGAACATCGCCGAGGCACCCTCCTCGTACTCCCCGATCAGCACGGCGCCCACCGCGGCGACGCTCATCAGGAAGTTCATGTCGAGCGCGCGGTTCAGCGCCGCACGCACGCCGCGCGGGACGATGTGCCACCCGCCCGCGACGATGGCGCCCACGGCGAGAGCCGCGGCCAGCGCATGGCTCTCCAGCGCGTGCTCCGCCACCAGCGAGCTCAGCCAGAACACGCCCGAGACCGCGGCCAGCACAATCCGCCCCCGGCGCTCCCACCAGGCGGCCTCCGCCCGCTCCTCGCCCACCAGCAGCGCCCGCATCCCGAGCTGCGCGACGGCGCGCTCCACCTCGCCCGCGGCGATCTCCCCCGCCACCGTGAGGCGCCGGTTCACCACGTCGAAGCCGAGGCGCGCGACCCCCGGGAGGCTGCCGAGCTTCCCCTCGATCAGCCGCACCTCGTCGGCGCAGTCCATCCCCTCGACCTCGAACACCTCCCGGCGCACCGGGGCGTCGTCCTGGACCCGGTAGCCCACGCGGGTGATGGCGCCGGTCAGGTCGCCGCGCGCCAGCTTCCCCTCGGCGTACTCGACCGTGACCTTGCCGCCCATCACGTCCACGCGCACGTCCTGCACCCCATCCAGGCTGCGGAGTGCCCGGTCCACGCTGGCCGCGCAGCTGCCGCAGTCCATCCCGGAGACGGTCAGCGTGCACGTTCCGTCCGGCCGGCCGGCTCCCGCCGCCCGCGCCCAGCCCGCCGCGGCGCCGCTCACGCGGGCCTCCGCACCAGGCGCCTCCAGCGCATCTGCCGGTAGCGGAAGAAGAGCTGGGCGTGCAGCCAGACCAGCGGGGTCAGCAGGCCCGCGCTGATCCGGACCTCGTCCGTGTACCGGGATCCCTCGCCGTCGGGCCGGACGCGGATGCGGTGGCTCCAGGCCGTGACCGGGCCGCCCGTCTCGTGGGTGCGGATCTCCCGGGCGTGGGCGTCCACCGAGGCGATCCGGATCTCGTGCGTCCAGGCCGGCACCAGGTGGAAGAAGACCAGGCGCCCGCGCGCGCTGCGGCCCTCCCGCCAGACCTCGGGGAGCGGCTCGGGGCTGCGGAAGCCCAGGAACCCACGGGTGACGTAGCGGAAGGTGTCGCTGCGGCGGGCGAGCTCCCACGCCCGCGCCGCCGGCGCGTCCAGGTGCGTGGAGACCCGGACCACGGCGGTCACGGCGCCTCCTCCACGTGCCGGACACCCTCCTCCAGGAGGTGGGCGATGTGCGCGTCGTCGAGGGTGTAGTAGGCGATCTTGCCCGCCTTGCGGTAGCGCACCAGCCGGAGCTGCCGGAGCGCGCGGAGCGAGTGGGAGACGGCGGACTGCGACATGCCGAGGACGTTGGCGAGGTCGCAGACGCACAGCTCCTCCCGCGAGAGCGCCCACACGATCGAGAGGCGGGTGGGGTCGCCCAGCACCTTGAACGTTTCCGCGAGCGCGGCCAGCGTCGGCGCGGGCTTCATCTCGTTCCGGGCGCGGCGGACCTTGACCTCGTCCACGCACTGGACCTCGCAGAGGTCGCTCCCCGCCTGCGGGTCGGCCGGGCTCATCGGCTTGCTTGCACGCATGAACACTCCTTCATATATTCGGGGCGACCGAATGATATCCGGGTCCCGGATGCCTGTCCAGGCCCGCAACGACGGAACCAACGAAACGTCCGTGCGCCGACTGCTCGCTCTGCTCCTGCTGCTCCTGACCGCCGGCTCCGCCCTGGAGTCGGTGCTGGGCGAGCTGCGCGACGGCGAGGTACACCACGAGAGCGGTGCCCTGGCGGCCCTGCACGGGGTGGACGCGCGCGGGGACCACGGGCACGAGGACGGCTCCCTCCCCGGGAACCACCGCCACTCGCGCGGACACGAGCACGGCACGAACTCCGACCACTGCACGCACCAGCACGGAACCGCCATGCTGGTGACCCCCTTCGAGCCCCTCTTCTCCGGTCTCGTCCAGGAGATCCCGCCCGCCAGCCGCAGCCGCGGTCCGCACGGGACTCCCACCCCGCTCTTCCACCCTCCCCGCGCGTAACCCTGCGGCGGGTCGCCCGGCGAGCTTCCGCTCCGCCCGTGACCGCCCGCGTCCGCTCCGGACGCCTCGAATCATCCAAAGCGCCTGATCGTTCGTTCCGTCCCCGTTAATGGGCCGGCGCGCGTGCGCCTGCCTGCGGGGAACGTCAGAGCCCATTCGAGAAAGGGTCACTCCGTGATCTCCGTTCTTCGTGCAGTCCGACCGCGGGGTCGGCCGCGCCCTTCCCGTTCCCGCGTGGGATGGGTGGTCCTGGCCGCCGCGCTGCTGTTCCCGTTCCAGGCCCGTGCGCAGGCCGAACCTCGCGCCGATGCGCTCCGCGAGGCCATCGTGCGCACCAACCCCGAGCTCGCCGCCCGCCGGGCCGCCGTGCAGGCGGCCGAGGCGCGGGCCCGCGCCGCCGGCTACGCCGGGCCCGCCTTCCTCTCCGGGGAGGCGGAGGAGATCCCCGGCATCGACCTGCGCGACGCCTCCGTGCGCGTGGAGGTGGAGAGGGAGTTCCTGTCCCGCGGCCGGCGCGAGGGCGCGCGCGCCGTGGCCGCGGCCGACGTGCGGGCCGCATCCGCGTCGCTCTCCTCCGCCGAGCGCAGGCTCGCGGCGCTCGCCACCCGCGCGCTGACGCAGGCGGCGGGGTGGTCCGCGATCGCCCGCCGGCTGGGCGCGGAGGACTCGCTCCTGGTGTCCGCGGAGGCCGCGCTCCGCGCCCGCTTCTCCGTGGGCGACGCGCGCTACGTGGACGTGCTGCGGCTGCGGACGGAGCGGCTGCGGGTGCAGTCCGAGCGTGCCGAAGCGGCCGCGGAGGCGCGCGCCGGCCGGGTCGCCCTGGAGGCGCTCCTCGGGCCCGCCCCCGCGCCGGCGCAGACCGCCCTGCTGGAGGCCGCCCTGGCGGAGGCGGCGGGCCGCGCGCCCACGGCGGCGCTCCCCCCTCCCCCCGACGTCGACTCCCTCCTGGCGCAGTCCGGGGCCATCCGCCTCGCGGAGGCGGAGGTCGAGCGCGCCCGGGCCGGGCGGCAGCTCCTCCTGGCGGAGCAGCGGCCCCGCCTGGCCGGGGCCGTCGGGGTCCAGCGCTTCCCCTCCGACGGCGGGGGGAGCACGCTGGGCCCGACGCTCGGCGCCTCCGTGTCCCTGCCGTTCACCGCCCGCCGGGCGAACGCCACCGCCACCGAAGCTGCCGCGGCCGACGTGGCCGCCGCGGAGGCGGAGCGCGCCGCCACCGCAGCGGCGGTGCGGGCGGAGCTGGTCGCCGCCCGCGAGCGCTACGAGGCCGCGCGGACCCGCCTGGCCGTGTACGATGCCGCCCTGCTGCGCGGCGCGCGGGAGGAGCGGGAAGCTGCCCTGGCGAGCTTCCGCACCGGCGACCTCTCCCTGATCGAGCTGCTGGACTTCGAGCGTGCGCTGGCCCGCGCCGAGACGGAGCGTCTCCGCAGCGTCCTGGACGCGGCCGACGCACTGGCCGACCTGCTGGCGGCCGGGAGCGGCGCCGGCGCCCCTGACCACGACGAAACCACCTCCCGCACCGGAGGGAGCCATGACCGATAGACTTCGTACGATCGCCCGCGGGCGCGCCCTCCTGGTGCTGCTCGCGTTCCTGGCCGCCCTCGCCGGCGCCTGCTCGCCGGACGCCGGGGAAGAGGGCGAGTCCCACGCCGAAGCCGGGGAGGCCGCCGGCGGGCACGCGAAAGGGGAGGAGCACGCCGAGGGGGAGGAGGAGCACGGCCCGGAAGGGCGGGTGACGCTCACGGAGGCGGCGTACCGGACCGCCGGGATCCGCGTGGAGGCGGTCGGCGCCCAGCCCGCCGCGGCGGCGAGCGCCGGCCTCCAGGTCCCCGGGCAGGTGGAGTTCGACCCCGCCCGGGTCGCGATGGTCTCGCCCCGGGTGGCGGGCCGGATCGAGCGCCTCACCGTGGTGGAGGGGGACCGAGTCGGCGCCGGGCAGACGGTCGCGCTGCTGACCAGCCCCACGTACCTGACGGCGCAGAACGACCTGGTGCAGGCCACGCGGCGGGCGGAGCTGCTCGCGGGCACCCAGGACGAGCAGGGCGCCCGGGCGCTCGCGGAGGCGGCCCGGCGCCGCCTCCGGCTGCTCGGCGTCGGGAACGCCACCATCTCCCGGACCGCCTCCAGCGGGGAGATCAGCCCGGTGCTCCCGGTTCCCGCTCCCTTCGCGGGGAGCATCGTGGAGACGCACGCGCTCGCGGGCACCGCGGTGGAGCCCGGGACCCCCCTCTTCAAGATCGCGGACCTGTCGGTGGTGGACGTGGTGGCGGAGGTGCCGGAGCGGGCGATGCCGCTGCTGCGGATCGGGCAGCGGGGCACCATCACGCTCGCGGCCTATCCCGCTCTCCGCTTCGAGGGGCGCGTGGAGCGGCTGCGGGACCAGCTGGACCCGACCACCCGCACGGTGAAAGCCATCCTCCACGTGCCGAACCCCGACCGGGCGCTCCGGCCGGGGATGTTCGCCAACGTCGTCCTGGACGCACCCGCCACGGCCGCCCTGCAGGCGCCCGCGTCCACGCTGCTGACGATCCCGGAGTCCGCGGTCGTCACGGACGGGGCCGAGCGCTACGTGTTCGTGGAGGTCGCGCCGCGCACCTTCGAGCGGCGCGCCGTGCAGGTGGAGGTGCTGAGCGCGCCCGGCTCCACAGTGCCCGGCACGGAGCGGGTCGCGGTCCGCTCCGGCCTCGCCGCCGGGGAGCGGGTCGCCGTCTCCGGCGCCTTCACGCTGAAGTCGGAGCTGGGCAAGGCCGGCTTCGAGCACGACCACTGAGGGGCCGCCATGATCAACAAGCTGATCGAATGGTCGGTCCGCAACCGCGGGGCGGTGATGTTCGGCGTCCTGGCCCTGGTCGGGCTGGGCGTCTGGGCGCTCCGCACCCTCCGCGTGGACGCGTTTCCCGACCTCACGGACGTGCAGGTGCAGGTGCTGGTGGAAGCCCCGGGGCTCTCGCCGGTGGAGGTGGAGCGGCTCGCCACCTTCCCCATCGAGGTGGCGCTGAACGGGCTCCCGGGGGTCACGCAGGTGCGGTCCGTGAGCAAGTACGCCTTCGCGGCCGTGACGGTGGTCTTCGAGGACGACGTGGACCTTTACTTCGCCCGCACGCTCGTGGCGGAGCGGCTCCAGGGCGTGCGCGAGTCCCTTCCGCCGGGCGCCGAGGCGGAGATGGGCCCCATGTCCGCCGCCAACAGCGAGATCTACTTCTACACCGTGGAGGGGGACGGCAAGGACCTGATGGAGCTGCGCACGCTCCACGACCGGGTGGTGAAGCCCCAGCTCCGCACGGTTCCCGGCGTCGCCGAGGTGAACTCCTTCGGCGGACACGTGCGGCAGGTGCAGGTCATCATCCGCCCCGAGGCGCTGGCGAGCTACGGCCTGACCCTGCACGACGTGGTGCAGGCGGTGGAGGCCAACAACGCGGTCGCGGCCGGCGGCTACCTGGAGCACCGCGACGAGCAGTACATCCTGCGCGGTCTCGGCCAGGCGGTCGGGCCGGAGGACCTCGCCCGCACGGTGATCCGCTCCAACGCCGCGGGGGTCCCCGTGCTGGTGGGCGACGTGGCCGACGTGGGCTACGGGGCTGAGCTGCGGCAGGGCGCGGTCTCGCGCGACGGGCGCGGAGAAGTGATGAGCGGGCTGGTGCTGATGCTCCGCGGCGAGAACGGCCGCGAGGTGGTGAGCCGGGTCAAGGAGGAGGTCGAGGAGATCAACCGGTCGCTCCCGGAGGGGGTGCGGGTCCGGCCGTACTACGACCAGACCGACCTGGTCCAGGGGACGCTGGGCACCGTGCGGACCAACCTGCTGGAGGGCGGCTTCCTGGTGATCGCGGTGCTGCTGCTCTTCCTGGGCAACGTGCGCGCGGCGCTGATCGTGGCGCTCACCATCCCCTTCTCGCTCCTGTTCGCCTTCCTGGGGATGCGCTGGCTGGGCCTCTCCGCCAACCTGATGAGCCTGGGCGCGATCGACTTCGGGATGATCGTGGACGGCTCGGTGGTGATGGCGGAGCACTACGTGAAGACGCTCCACCAGGACGAGGAGGAGGGGCGCCTCCCCGCCGACCGCGCCGGGCTGGCCCGGCGCCTGATCGAGGCCGGGCGCGAGGTCGGCCGCCCGATCACCTTCGGCGTGCTCATCATCATGCTGGTCTACGTCCCCATCGCCACGCTCCAGGGGCTGGAGGGGCGGATGTTCCGGCCGATGGCGATCACCGTCGCGATCGCGCTCTTCGGGAGCCTGGTCCTGGCGCTGGCGTGGGTGCCGGCCGCGGCGAGCTTCGCCTTCCGGCGGGGCGCGAAGGAGTCCGCCTATGCGGTGCGGCTCTCCGCCTGGCTGGACCGGCGCTACGGGCCGCTGCTGCGCCGCACCATGGCGCGGCCGAAGGCCACGCTCGCCTCCGCCGCTGCGCTCTTCGCGGGCGCCCTCCTGCTCGTGCCCGCGCTGGGCACGGAGTTCCTGCCGGAGCTGGACGAGGGGTCCATCGTGATCCAGGCGCTGCGCGACCCCAGCGTCTCCCTCACCCGCTCCGTGGAGATGCAGCGCGAGCTGGAGCGGACGCTGCGCATGTCCCCCGAGGTCAGCACCGTGGTCAGCCGCGTCGGCCGGGCCGAGATCGGCAGCGACCCCATGGGCCTTCACCAGGCGGACGTGTTCGTGATGCTCAAGCCCCGCTCGCAGTGGCGCCCCGGCCTCACCAAGCAGGAGCTCCAGGAGGAGATGGAGCACCGGCTGGGCGAGCGGGTGCCGGGGATGGGCTTCGTCTTCACCCAGCCGATGGCGATGCGGCTGGACGAGCTGATCAGCGGAGTGCGGGGGGACCTGGCCGTGAAGGTCTTCGGCGATGACCCGGAGCAGAACCGCCAGGCCGCGGAGCGGGTGGCTGCGGCCGTCCGCTCGGTGCCGGGCGCGGCGGAGGTCCAGGTGGAGGCGACCGAGGGACAGGGCTACCTCAACGTGCGGATGGACCGCGGGGCGATGGCCCGCCTGGGGATCCCGATGGAGGAGATGCAGGAGGCGCTGGAGACCGCGGTGGGCGGCCGACCGGTGTCGCAGGTGGTGGACGGCAGCTACGCGATGGACGTGGTGGTGCAGTACCCCGCGGCGCTGCGCACCTCGGTGGAGGCGATCGGCGCCATCACCATCCCGTCGCCGAGCGGCGCCCGCATCGCCCTGGCGCAGCTCGCGGACATCCGGCTGGAGTCCGGTCCCGTGCAGGTGAGCCGCGAGCGGGCGCAGCGGCTGGTGGTGGTCTCCGCCAACGTCGCCGGGCGCGACCTGGGCGGGTTCGCGGAGGAGGTGCAGGCCGTGGTGCAGGAGCGCGTCGACCTCCCTCCCGGCGTGTTCCTGGACTTCGGCGGGCAGTTCGAGAACCAGCAGCGCGCGATGGCCCGGCTGCGCATCGTCGTGCCGGTCTCCATCGCGCTGATCGCCCTGCTGCTCTACGCCTCCCTGCGGTCGTGGATGCTGGCGGGGCTGGTGCTGGCGAACCTCCCGTTCGCGGCGGTGGGGGGGATCGCGGCGCTCTGGCTGCGGGACCTGCACCTCTCGGTGTCCGCCTCCATCGGCTTCATCGCGCTCTTCGGCGTGGCCGTCCTCAACGGCCTGGTGCTGCTCACGACGGTGCAGCGCCGCCGGCAGGAGGGCGCATCCGCGGCCGAGGCGGCGGTCGAAGGCTCGCGCGAGCGGCTGCGGCCGGTGCTCATGACGGCGCTGGTGGCCAGCATCGGCTTCATCCCCGTGGCCCTCTCGCACGGGACGGGCGCGGAGGTGCAGCGCCCGCTCGCCACGGTGGTGATCGGGGGGCTGGTGACGTCCACGCTGCTGACCCTGCTGGTCCTCCCCACGCTCTACGCGTGGATCGAGGGGCGGCGGGACCGGCGCGCCGCGGCACGCGCGGCGCAGGGGCGCGGCCCGGGTGCTCTCCTCCAGCCGGAGGGCTGACATGGTCCGCACCAACACCGCGGCGTGGAACCGGGTCCGCTACACCCTGTACGCCCCGTTCTACGACCTCTTCGTCCGCTACCTGGACCGGGGCCGCCGGCGCGCCCTGCAGCTCCTCGACGTCCGGCCGGGGGAGCGGGTGCTCCTGGTCGGCTGCGGCACCGGGCTCGACCTGGACCACCTGCCCGCGGGCGCCGAGGTCACGGCGATCGACTACACGCCGGCGATGGTGGAGCGGACCCGGGCGCGGGCCCGGGCGCTCGGCCGCCCGGTGACGGCGGAGGTGATGGACGCACAGCGGCTGGATCTCCCCGACGGGAGCTTCGACTGCGTGGCGCTGCACCTGATCCTCGCCGTCGTCCCGGACGCGGAGGCGTGCGCGCGCGAGGCCGCGCGGGTGCTCCGGCCGGGAGGGCGCGCGTCGGTCTTCGACAAGTTCCTCCCGGACGATGCGCGGCCGTCCGTCCTCCGGAGCGCCGCCAACCTGGTGATGGGCACCCTGGCCACGGAGATCAACCGCCGGCTCGGGCCGCTGCTGCGGGCGGGCGGGCTGGAGCTGGTCCGGCGGGAGCCGTCGCTGCTCGGCGGCACCTTCCAGGTGGCGCTGGCGCGGAAGCCCGGCCACCCGCCTTCGCGCGGGGGGACCTGATGGAGGGGTGGCGCTCCGGCCCGGCGCCCGGGCCGCACGCGCTGCGCGCTCTCGCACGGGACGGGCGGCGAGGTGCAGAGCCCGCTCGCCGCGGTGGCGGCCGGGGGCTGGCGACGTCTGCGCCGGTGACCCTGCGGGTCCGCCCCGGGCTCTGCGCGTGGACCGAGGACCTGCGGGAGAGGCGCAACCACCGAACGGAGGAGGCACATGGGAGCCGGGCATAGCCACGGGCCGGGACACGCCCACGGGCACTCGCACGGCGGGTCGTACGGGGCAAAGAACCGGAAGCGGCTGGCGGTGGTGCTGGGGCTCTCCGCCGCCTACATGGTGGCGGAGGTGGTGGGCGGGCTGCTGACCAACTCGCTGGCGCTGCTGGCCGACGCGGGGCACATGCTCTCGGACGTGGCGGCGCTCGCGCTGTCGATGTTCGCCATCTGGATCGCGCAGAGGCCGGCGACGGCGAAGCACACCTACGGCTTCTACCGTACGGAGATCCTGGCGGCGCTGCTCAACGGCGCCACCCTGGTCGCGGTCTCGGCCTACATCTTCGTGGAGGCGTACCGCCGCATCGGCGAGCCGCCGGAGGTCCAGGGCGGGCTCATGGTGGGGATCGCCCTCGGCGGCCTCGCCGTCAACCTGGCCGGGCTCTGGATCCTGAGCGCCGGGAGGTCGGAGAGCCTGAACGTGCGCGGGGCGTGGCTGCACGTCCTGACGGACGCGCTGGGGAGCGTCGGGGCCATCGCCGCCGGCGGGCTGATCTGGGCCTTCGGCTGGCGGTGGGCGGATCCGGCCGCGTCGGTGCTGATCGGCGTCCTGGTGCTCTACTCGTCGTGGGCGCTCCTCAAGGAGACGGTGGCGGTGCTGATGGAGGGCGCACCCGGCCACATCGACGTGGACGAGGTGAGCGAGGCCATCAAGCGGGTGCCCGGCGTCCGCGCGGTGCACGACCTGCACGTGTGGACGATCACCAGCGGCATGGTGGCGATGTCGGGTCACGTGGTGGTGGACGAGGAGCACTTCGGCCAGGCGATGCTCCGGCAGATCCGGGCGCCGCTCCACGACCGCTTCGGGATCGGCCACGCGACGATCCAGCTCGAGCAGGAGGGCTTCGAGGAGCCTGCGCTGGCGGTGTGACGCGCCGCCGGCACGGGTCCGCGGCCCTTCGGCGTGCGGCGGGAACCCCCGACGGGAGAACACGGATGGATGCTGCCGGCTTCGCTCGCGTCTGGTTGCGCACCCGGAGGTGGGCCCTGCTCGCCGCGGCCGTCTCCTGCTCTTCGTGCGGGGGAGAGCCCGCGCTCGAGTTCGCGGTGGTCCACACCGACGTCGTGGAAAGCAACTCCGGGAGCCCGGTCCGGCTCCCCCCGGAGCCGACCTTCGCGGAGGGAGGTGCCGGGTCCATCCACGTCCGGGGCCTCATCGCGATGCCGGACCAGTGCGACGACGTGGGTGCGGAGGTGGTGCCGGACCGGGCGGGCCTGACGATGCGGGTGGTGGTGCGCGGCTCCCGGAGCCACAGCGGGGCGTGCGGGCGGGCCGACCGGGTGGTGATGGCGCAGTACGAAGCCACGCTCCGGCGCCTCGCCCCGGGGCCCCACCGGCTCCGCATCGTCTACGACTACCGCGGAGTGCGTCCGGGGGAGCGAAGGGGGGCGGACGATCCCGCGGCCGAGCTGTGGCGGGACCACGAGGCAGGCACGCACACGGTCCGGGTGCAGTAGCAGAAGTATGGGCCGGATGAAGGGTCCGGGCGGGTCACGCCTGTGCCCCGCCGGCCGACCTGTTCGTGATGGCGCATCGGGGCGCCGCGGCTGGATCGTGATTCGTGCCCAGCCGGCTCCGCGCCGGCCCTCCCCCGACGAAACCGGAGAACCCGCGAGATCGACCAGCCCTCATTCTTGCTCACTGACACAGGCGTGTGTCGTTGCTGTTCAGCTGCAGTTCGCCAACGGGGGCAGGGCTCGAGAGAGTCCTGCCCCCGTTTCGTCAGGGTGTGCCTGTACGCGCGGAGTCCGTGCGGATGCGGGCGCTCGCCGTCCGTACGCGGAGAACAGGCTGGGCAGCCGCTGCCGAGGCTCCTGCGGCAGGGGCGGGACCCGGTCCCTCAGGCCCTCCCGGCGGAGCTGATCGGCCCGCGCTCCGGGAGGCCCGCTCCTGGAGACCCCGAAGAACCCGGAGAACACGCGACGGCAACTCCCCGGCTTCCTCGTTCACCGACGCCTGCCGCGGTATCCACTGCGATTCCCATCCCGACCGGATCCGACCCGCCATGACCATCGCCGATTATGCCGCGCGCTTCAGTCCGCAGATCGGACTCGCTTTCCCCGAGGTTCCACGCCCGGTGTCCACCAGACCCCAGGTCCTGGAGCACCCCACCCGAGAAGTGCTTGCGGCGGCCGCCCGCGAAAACGAATGCGTGCGCGAGTTCATCGCCGACGGGCTCATGACCTGGAGCGCCGAGCGCGTCGAGCGGGACCCGCCCTGCTACCTGGTCTACGAGCACGGCGAGGTCGTCGGAAACTTCAGCGATCTCGTGGGCATGGCGCGCCACGCCGAGAAGCGCAAAGGCATCGGACTCCGAAAAGGCGTCCGCCCGCTGAGCCCCGACGACGAGGTCCTGCCCTACAACATCGGCCTCCGACGGCTGGCTTCCCACCCACGCCAAAGGCGCTGGTTGCAGCGCATGGCCCTCAAGAGCCTGCTGCCGCCCTACGCCAAACCCGCCGTCAGCTCGGCGATGCACCGCAACCAGCGCGACTTCGTCGCGTGGGTGCTCGCCCGGCCGGGCCTCCGGTCCAGCATGGCCAACACGACCGGGCTGACGCCCAAGCAGTTCTGGCGCGCGGTCCGGGGCCACGGGGCCTAGCGGGGGGATCGCCCGCGCCGTGCTGCCCCGCATCTCCTCCAGGCGCCAATCCACTGCTTCCGAACCGCCGACCGCGAGAACGCGGGGGGGGAATTCCCGTCCCTCTCCCCTGCTCCCGGAGGCCCGCCGTGTACGCCCCCTTCCCCCTCGCCACCGCCCCGTCTCCCGCCGGCGCCCTCCCGACCCTCACGCGGCCGCGCGGAGGCCGCCGTCTCCTCGCCTTCTACGGCGTGCGCCGCCCCGCGTCGCACCGGCCGGCCGCCCGATGAGCCCTCCCGGCCCCCTCACCTGGCTGGGCGCGCTGGTGATCGCCCGCTGGGGCGAGGACTCCCGTGGCCTTCCCGGTTGCGATCTCCTCCTTCCCGACGGCCGCCCCGGCCCGATGGCGGAAGCGTGGACGCCAGCCGCCGTCCCCGCCGGGGAGGTGGCCGCCGATGAGGTCGCGCCGCTCCAGGTCGATGTGGCGCGTGCCCTCGCCCGTGCCGGCCTCGTTCAGCCGGCCGGCCGCGCGATCCGCGTGCCCGGCCACCTCCGCCCCGTCCCCGTGTGGCGCCTGAGCCCGGCCGCCGCGGCCGCGGTCCACCGGCAGCGCCAGGGTCCGCCCGCGCCCGGCTGACTCCGGGCGAGCTGCCGCGCCCCGGGGTACGGTGCCCCGGATCTCCCCTTCCCCATCCCCCGCCGCGAGGCGCATGCCGACCGTCCCCAGCGCCGCCACGCTGCCGCTCGCTGAGGGCCTCGATCTCCTCGCCCCCACCGCCACCGAGGGGCTGGCCATCCTGTCGGCCGTGCCCGGCGCCAACCAGCGGCTGCTCGCCGGCCTGACACGGAGCTGGTCCGCGGCCGCACGCCTCCTGGTCCTCGATCCCACCGGGGCCCTCGCGCCGGACACCGCCGACCACCGGTGGGCCCGCGTGAGCCGCGACGCGACGGAGCTGGGGAGGTGCGCGATTCCCTGTACCGCACCGCGTCGCTCTCCTTCGAGCTGCCGCCCCTCGCAGGTGCCGCCAGCCGCGCCGCGTACGGGACGCGCGTCTGCGACGTTGTCCGGCACCTCCCCGACTCACCCGCCACCCTGGTCGTCCCGGACGCCACGTCCCTGGGCGGCATCTCGCCGGGGGCCCGGCACCCGCTGGCGTTTCTGGAGTCCGCCGGTGCTCCCCTTCCGCTGCGCCACTCCCAGCTCGCCGTCTGCTTTGCCGCCACCAGCGCCCGCAGCCTCGACCCCGCATGGCTCCGGTGCGTCGGGCTCCGGATCGCCGGCCGCGTCGCCTCGCTCGCGGAAGCGCACTCCACGGCCTCGTGCTTGCTCGTCCCTCCCCCGGGAGCATTCCCCTCCCCGCCTCCCCTCCAGGCGGTCCAGAAGGTCGCCTGGTCGCTCGCGCGACAGATCGTCGAGCTCCCCGACGGAGACTTCCTCGCAGCCCGGCCCGTCCCGGGCAGCACCACGTACCTGCGCCTGCGCTCCGGCCGATGAACCCGCCCCTACGCACCGGGGCCGCCGACCCGGAGGACGGGCCGGGGGAGGGCGCCGGCGGAGCGGAACCCCCGGCGCCCTGACTCACTCAGTTCCCGCAGCCGAGGATGCTGCCGTTCCTCTCCGCGGCGGCGTCCGTCGTGTCCGCCGCCGTGGTTGGGGGGCATAGTTGCGCAGCCAGCGGAACGGCCCAACTTATGTCTACTTCCCATCACACGCTCCCCGGGCATCGAGGGTAGCCCATGTCCAGTGGCGACACCGCGGCGCACAGTGCCAGGGGTGAGTTGAACGTCGGCACCATTCGCACGACCCTGCAGGAGCGGGTCGACGCGACCAGCCTCCGAGGTGTGGCGCGCGAAGTGGGAATGACCGCGAGCGGGCTGCAGAAGGTGCTCGATGGCCGCGGGTCGTACCGGAGCACCCTCCAGAAGCTCCGTGCCTGGCACGCGCGCTACCTGGTTGGCGACTTCAGCACTGCCGAGGAAGTCGCGCTGGAGGCCCTGCTGCGGATCCTGCCCGGGCCCAGGCGAGCACGAGCACGGGAGCTGATCGTCGCGATCCTTCGCGGCGAGGATCCCTGCGCATAAACGGTCACGCCGGCTGAACCTGGCGTGACCGTTTATGCGAAGTCAGGCCGCGACCCCTGCCGATAAGCCGTGACCGTTCATGCGTGACAGCGCCGAGGGAGGTGCGCCGCGGGCGGCTCCCAGATCGCGCAAGCTCGACCTATCGAGGCTCCCGCCACTCGAGAGGGATGACTACGCCGCCGAGGGGAGTGATTCGATACAGCGTCACCCGCCGTCGGCCGGGGTGCTGTGCGGTCCACTGCTGCACCAGACCCACCCGCACAAGCCACCGCAGGTCATCGGGCAAGGGAGTCCGCGGGGTGGGGCCGAGCGGCAGCTCCCCCACAAGCGGATCCCATCCCCACTCTCGCTCTTCGCGAGCGACCTGGTCCAGCCCATCGTGGTCGCCCATCCACGGCTCTCCGGGCAGGAGCTCAGTCTCGTCCACCTCGCGGGCATTCATCCACGCATCTCCGCTGCTGCGCGGTTCCCAGTGGGACCTGGCTGGGTCCTCCCCGAGGAACTGCTCGCGAAGATCCGCGGCGTTCCGCCATCCCCGCTCCCCCGGGAGGTGCCGGGACTCGACCCGCGCGTCCATCGCACAGCACAGCTCGCGGAGCGCCAGGACTGCACCGGGCGGGATGTAGACGGCTGCATCCATCTGCCGCTCCGGTCCATGGCGCAACAGACCGGGAATCACGCGGAGCGGTAGATCCGCCTCCTCAGCCACCCGATCTCCCCCTGCCTGGTTGATCCGGTAGATCCACGCCGGCCGGGTCAGGTGTGGCGCGTGGACGTCCTCGCGGTCGAGCAGCCCGCGGGCGTGAAGGCGCGGCAGGCGCTCCGGCAGCTTCTGGTCGGTGGCCTGCTCCACGTCTTCCCGCATCGCCCATCCCGGCACCCCGCGACGGGAGTATCCGCCCTCGCGAACGGCCAGGTAACGCAGGTATCGTAGCGCGACTGCATCAGGAGTCATGTCCATGGCACCAAGTTACTCCCTTTGCAGCGGCGAAATCCGGCGCATGGAGGCACTTCCTGTGTAGCGGAGAGTGGTGGCAGCTTGTATGTGCTCCACCCAGCTTCTGCTTCTCGCGTGCTGGTCGCCCTCAGCGGCAGGAGACCCACCCTCTCGGGAGACGCATCCTCTATCCACCCGAGACCAGCAGAAGCCGGAAGCAACCCGACGTACCCGCTCCGGAGGGGTGGACGGGTCGCACCGGGGACTCCGGGGGAGTTGCACGGGCGCGGACGCCTCGGGTGTAGCCGGGAGGCTCGCGACAGGCTGTCCGCCGGGCGAACTCACAGCTCCCTCCCGCGGTCTTGCACCTCGTGAGCGAGCCACTGCGGCACTTCAGTGCCGGTCTCGCGGTAAAGCCGGGTCAGGGTCTCGGCCACCTCGAGACGGGCGCCGTACCGCGCGCTCGGCGGCAGGTTCTCCATCAGCACCGCCAGGCACACCACGGCCCGTGGAGTGTCGGCCGAAGGGCGGTCAGCCGCCCACTCCCGCAGGCGGCCAAGGTTTTCGGGCTCGGGCACGCTCTGCATCTCCAGGAGCTTCCTCACGACCGAACGCCCGACGCCGATGATCCGCGCGAGCGCCAGCTGACCGCAATGGGTGCGCAGCTCACGCCGGATCACCTGTCTCAGCTCCTCCAGCCGCCATGCGTCCGCGAGCCGGTCGAACTCGCCGTCTCGGCTCGCTGCCACCCCTGTTCGCCGCAGGTATTCCATCCGCTGCATACGCGCTCCTGAGTAATGGTTTGCCCCGGTACGGAGCTCCTTACGACAAGGGGCACCGCGGCACCGCGTAGGTCAGGACCGGCCGGCGCACGGCGGCTCCCGGACCGGGCTCCTACGGTGCAAGGTGGACAGAGTGGACAGCGGGAGCCCAAACGGCCGCAGAAGCTGGGGATTTGCACGTACCCAGGGCTGCTCCGCTGGAGCCTGGAATCGCCGCTGCGGCCCGAAAGCCGTTCGAGTTGCGAAAAGCCGGGCTCCTGAATGCCGCCGGCCGGGTTCTTCAAAGCGCGTCTCGAAATACCCGGTCGCGAGGCCGTGGAGAACCTTCTGGCGCATGACTCCGTAGCCGATCAGTTCAGCCAGACCTTGGCCGGCTTCACGCTCCGGCCTGCCTCACGGATCTGGTCCATCTCCTCGCGGAACACCTGGACGGCCGTGGCGAACGCTCCCGCCTCGCGCAGTTCACGCGCTGACCTGTTCAGGAAATTGCGCAGCGCGGGCTTCAGACTTCCCGCACCGGAGTATCCACAGGCCCGCGCGGTCGACTCCAGCGACCTGCCGGCATCGTCGAGCAATTCCGTGGCGAGCAGGATCCGCATCCAGGCCAGGAGCCGCCGCGGCGGGGGCAGGTCCGCCCGCTCGCACCAACGGGCGACGGTCCGCTCCGTCACCTGGAGCGACGCGGCAAATTCCGGGGACTGGCCACCGCGGGATACCACTTCGGCCGCGGCCGCGAGCAGCGTCCGGGTGCGCCCCGGCACATTGGGCGGCAGGGCACGCTGGAGGAGACGCCGAACGGCCCGACCCTGTACGACCCGGAGGCGTCGCTCCAGCGCCTCCGGGGTGCGCTCCCGAGCCAGGTCGATCACGTCGGCGACACCCCACTCCCTCAACCTGAGCACCAGCTCCGCATCCTCCGGAGCAACCGGAAGCGCCGCGAGCACCGTGGCGGAGGGGTAGGTGCGCAGGAGCTCGGCGAGAGCGCAGGTAAGGCCGCCCTCCTCGCTCTCACCACGCGGGTCAGCCACCACCAGGGCGGTTGGCGGCGCCCGGCGCAAACCATCCTGCAAAGCCTCCCAGTTCGACACGAGCGAGAGGATGTACGGCTGGCCGGGAATGCGGCCCAGGGCGTGGCGCAGCGCCGGGTCCGAGTGCAAGAGAAAGAGCGGGCGAACAACAGGTTGCATCAGGGAATCCCCATCGGGGGGTGGTTTTCACGACGCGCCTTGACCCTCGGACCGGAGCGGGCGCACCTTTCGGAACTTCTCCCCGGGCACAGGCCGAGTGCGCCTTTGCCCTCGCTTTCCATTTGTCCGAAAGGAGTTACACCATGAGCAGGCTCCGCGCTTTTACGGCCACGTTCGCACTCGCCCTCGCCCTGACATTTTCGGCCTGCGACTCACAGGGGGCGACGGATCCTGCCGTCCGCCCCTCGCCGACCCCGGCGCTGGACGGCATCGGCATGGTGGGCGGCGGGGGCCGTACTGCCGACGGCAGTGAACCGGGCGGCACGACCTCGGCGCCCGTCGACACCGTGACGGTGGTCACCACGCCGTAGGAATCGGAGCTGCCGGCGGGGCTCAAAGAGCGTGAGTCCCACCGGCGGGCTCCCCCGCGAGCGAGAGGATCAGGTCTCCTTGTAGACGGTCCGCCTGACGGGCAAGGCCGGCTGGCTCCGGGGCGGCTCGGCTGGAGGCGTGCGGCCTCCGTGCGCGCGCGGCCTCGATCACCGCCTCGGCCGCCATCCTAGCGGCATGCTCGCCGCGGCGGGCCGCGGTCTCTGCTCCGCGGCGCGCAGCCTCCTCGGCCCGGTCCATCTTGCGCGCCAGCAGGTCGGCCGAGGCGAGCACGACCAGCGTCTCCGCCGCTCGTGCCTCGCCGTGGGTCTCCGAGAGGGCCCGAAGAGTTTGAACCCTCGCCTCCTCGTACACGTCCGTGAGACCGGCCCCTGCCGCTGCGCGGGCCCGGCCCGCCAGCACCAGCATGCGCTCGTGGGGGTCGGACATGCGGGGCAGCGCCGCCTCGATCACCGGCAGAGCGCGGGCGAACTGCCCGTGGTCCGCCCAGTAGCAGGCGACGTCCTGCGCCAGCACGGCGAGGCGCGGGTTCCCCGCTCCGTACGCGCGCAGCGCCCCCCAGACATGCTGGTACGCTCTGGCGACGTCGTGGTCGGAGACGAACATGAAGAGGTTGTGCAGCACCACGCCCTCCAGGTGCCGGAGCCGGTGCCGGGAGGCAGTGCGCAGGGCGCGCTCAGCGACCGCGAGCGCCCCACGGAGGTTCCCGGCGCGCCAGTACATGAGCCCCAGCCCGGTAAAGGCCCACACGTACGTCTCCCAGTCTCGGTTGCGGGCCAGCTTGACCGCCTTTCGCAGCCAGGTTTCCGCCCGCGCGGGGCGGCCCACGTCGCGAGCCAGTCGCCCGGCTGCAAGCGCCATGTGTGGATCTTCGGGGGCAAGGAGCGCTGCAGCTTCCGTGAACGCAAGCCTGAGCTCCACCGCACCGTTCTCCATCGCCCATGTAGCGACCCGCCCGCAGGCCACTGTCACAGCGTCCCGCATCACGCCCCCGGCCTCGCCGGTCATCTCGGCGAGCACCAGCAACGGCGGGACGAGGTCCTCCGGCACCGGATGAGAGCGGATCCACTCGATGCGGGTGCGCGCCGCGTCCGGCGCGAACAGCTTTCCCTGGCCACTCCGTCGAGCCTCGATCCAGAGAAGCACGTCGCGGAGCGCGCCCCACAGGAGCGCGCCCGGCGCGCCCGGGACCTCCAGCAGGATGGCGACACCCTCCGGGGATTCCTCCTCCTGCGTCAGGGGACCCACGGCAAGCGGGCACGTGCGCCGGATCGGCTCAGGAACAGATGGCATGGCGGCTGGATTGGTGGACACCGTGTCGGTCCGCATGCGCGCCCACGGTGACACGGTTTATTTACAAACTATTGGTGCGTCCGTGCACAATCCATAGCATTATTTCCCCGTGGTTTTCCGGACCTGATTTGCACAGCCCCGCGCGATGGCGCGGGGCTCCTTTTTTTCTTTTCAACCGCTGCCCGAGAACGGTGGCGGCGATCTCCCTTTCTCCGCCTCCGTGCTTCTTCCCCGGCGCTCCCATGCTCCGCTCCAGCTCCCCCATCGTCCGCAACCCCGTGCTCGCCCTCCCGGCGGCACACGCCCTGGGCGCCCTTCCCCCGGAGAGCCGCGAAGCGATGCGCGCCGTCCTCCAGGACCTGGCCCGCGACGCCGCCGTCCGCGCGGAGACGAGCTGGCGGCAGCGGAAGGGCCCGATGGCGATGTACTGGCGCCTGGTTTCCGTGTACGCCCGGCACCTCTCGCTCGCGCTGCGCTGACGCGCACCCCACCCCCAGGATGCGAATGGCCTCCAGTTCCACACCGTCCCCCCGGGCCGGCGCGCTGATCGTCGCCGCCGCGGGCGACGTCACCGGCGTCGCCCTGGGCGAGAGCGTCCCCTGCGGGGCGAAGGGCTGCGCGCACCTCAAGCACGCCGTCTGGTGGGGCGACGACGGGATGGTGGAGCACACGTGCGCCTCCCTGCTCGTCCAGGCCGGCCCCGACGAGTTCCACGTCCGCCCGTCCGCCGCCCTGCCGGCCCCTCGCCCCGACGCCGACTAGCGCCCCCGCCGATGCGCTACCGTCCTCCGAACGACTACGCCTACGCCGTCGACCGCCACGTCGTCCCCACCACCTGGTCGCGCAGCCCCACCGGCCAGTGGATCGCGTCCGGCCCGCCGTGCGAGCGGTGCGGCGCCCCGCACCACCCGGGCATGTCCTTCGGCCGCTGGTGCCGCGGCCGCTGCGAGCTCGGCTCTGCGTCCCGCGGCCTGCTGATCCTTTCGTGCTCCGCGACCAAGCACGCCTCCGCCGGCCCGGCGCCGGCCTGGAGCCTCTACGACGGGATCCTCTTCCGGGTGTGCAAGCGCCTCCAGCTGGTGGACGCCGTGCCCGACATCGGGATCCGCATCCTGAGCGCCCGCTACGGCCTCCTGCGCCCCACCGACCTGATCGAGCCCTACGACGAGCGGATGGACCGCGAGCGGGCCGAGCACATGAAGTGGTTCCTCAACTGCGCGGTTCCCCGTGCGGTCTACGAGGAGGACGCCGGCGAGGTGTACCTGGCGATGGGGCGGACCTACCGGCTCGCCCTCCCGGACCGCTGGTTCCCGGCCGGGGTGCGCCTGATCGAAGGCGGCGGCGCCCCCGGCGTGATGCAGGCCCGGCTCCACGCCTGGCTGGCCCGCTACGCACCCCCGTCGCTCCAGCCCAGCCTCTTCGATCCCCCCGCGTCCCCCGCTCCGGCAACCGCGGAGGGAGAACGCGTGCGGCGGATCCCCCTTCCTCCACGGCGCCCCCGCCTCGCGCCCGCGCCCGCCCTCGCCGCACCGTCTCCATGATCGACCTCCGACGTCCCCCGTCCATGGCCGCCGCCCGGCCGGCACGGGCGCCCGCGCCGGCGCTCCAGCCGCGCGGCCCGCCCCGCCTCGGGCCGCCCGTGACCCTCTACCGCGTGCTGCGGCCCGGGCACGTGGACCGCCTGGCCGCGTTTCCGCCGGGCACCCGGATCGCCACCGTGGTGGCCATTCTCCGCGCGAGCGCCGCCGGCGCCGGCGGATTCCTCGTCTCCCCGATCGGCGTCGGCGCCTGGGAGCTGGACCCGTCGCCGCCGCGGCCGGCGACCCCGCTCGCCATCCCCGCCTCGCGGGTCCACCTCTCCACCGTCCGCCACAGCTTCCACCCCACGACCGCCACGGTGTGGCTCGCCCAGGCCCCCGGAGTCGGCGCGCACCTGGTGGCGGCGCACCGCGGCGACTCCGACCACGACCTCCAGCGCGCCCTCCACCGGGCCGCCTTCGGCGGCGCCTTCGCCGGCGTCGACGGGATCACCCTTCACCCTCTCACCCCGTACGCGTGGCCGATCGGCCGCACCATGCTCCAGCTCGCGGCCGACGTGCGCAGCGTCGATCACCGCGGCTACGTCCACGTCTGGACCTCCCGCTAGGCCGCACCGCGGCCCAGCACCCCCCAACGCCACATCCGAATGCTCAAGGAACTCCGCCCGATCCTCGCCACCGGCCGCCCCGTGATGCTCGCCCTCTGCCAGCTCGGCGAGGACGAGCTCCAGGTCGCGGTCATCCCCGAGCAGCTCGCGAAGGACGACAACCCCGCGCTCTGCGAGCCCCTCCTCGTCACCGGCAGCTACGACGAGGTGGACGAGGCGCTCCCGCAGCTCCTCGGCGAGTACACCGAGGCGCACGCCGGCCTGCGGACCACGCTGGACGAGGTCAGGGCCGCGGTCGTCGCCGCCTCGGCGGCCGCGCGCGACACGCTGAAAGGCAAGGGCGCCAAGAAGGCCGCGGGAGGAGCCGCCGGAGCTACCGGCACCGGGGCCGCCGCGGGCGCCGCCGCCTCCCGCACCACCACGATCACCACCGTCGCGATCGCCACCGAGGTGCCCGACGAGGGCGGGCCCCGGGAGCCCACCGACACGGGCGAGCTGACGCTGTTCGGGATCGACGTGATGGGCGCGCCCGCCGTCGCCGCCGCGGCGAACTGACCCACCTCCGGCACCACCCTCAACCTCCCCCAGGAAGCGAACCCCACATGCCGACCACCGGAACCATCCAGCCCGCCCGCCGCGGCGTGACGGTCGAGAAGATCACCGACACGATCTCGTACAACGGCACCACCCTCCCCTTCCCCGCCGGCGAGACCGACATCGAGCAGGCGAAGCGCTTCTACGCCGCGCGCTACCCCGACATCGCCACCGCCACGGTCTCCGGCCCCGAGGTGAAGGGCAACAAGCGGGTGCACACCCTCACCACCGTGCTCGGCTCCAAGGGCTGAACGGTGCTGGACGCGCCGCCCGACCCGGACCGGGAGGCAGCCCTGCGCGACATCGACTCGATCGCGCAGGGCACCTGCCCCGTCAACACCCCCATCGTCCAGGAACTGCTGCGATGCCCCGACTCGCAACGCGCCGCCGACCTTCTGCTCCGCGCCGTCAGCGCGCACACCAGCAACCCGACGTCGCAGCCGCTGTTCCTGCCCCCGGGGATCCTCGCTCCGCCCCCGTTCTGACCCTGCCGCTGCTGGACGGCGTCCCCGTCGTCCACCGCATCCACGAGCTCAACGAGCGCTCCCTCGCGCTCTGCCGCAGCCTGCTGGAGACCGGCATCGGCCTCGGCGCCGACTGGTTCGCCAGCGACCGCTCGCCGACCGAGTTCGTCCAGCGCACGCTGGACCGCTGGCTCCAGCTCCACGGCGGCCCGGAGATCGACCGCCGCTTCTCCCTCTCCGCGCGCCTCTCCCACCTCGCCATCGACAACGGCTTCGAGAAGCGGACGGGAGACGGCGGCGTCAGCGACCCGCTCTACCTGGGCGTCTACTCCTACAGCGCCGCCTTCGCGGAGCTGGGGCCGACGCTGCAGCGCTTCGAGGCGGTGTCGCCCGACCTCGCCAGCGCCTTCTACTTCTCCTTCCTGGCCATCTTCGAGAACTGGCTCCGGACCTACGACCACGCCGACGCGTTCGCGTGCTTCGAGGGCGAGAAGGAGAGCCTGGAAGGCGAGCTCGAGTGCCTGGAAGCGAAGTTCGAGGGCGATGAAGCGGGGTCCGAGGACGACGAAGCCTACCGGGAAGACCTGGCCGAGCGGATGAGCTACCTGGACGACCCGGCCGAAGTGCTGCCCGGCTACATGCACTGCTCTCCGGTCGCGCCCGAGGCCGCCCTCGCCGCCCACGGCTCCGCCCTCGCCCCGGATCTGCGCTCGCTCCTCCAGGATGCGGCGGACCTGGCGCGCCTGGCGGCGACGGCCGAGCCCGACTGCCTCCCGTTCGACAGCTCCCGCTACTACGACGGCCCCGTGCTCCCGGCGCTCCTCGCGGTCTACGAGGTGGGCGACGTCATCCAGCACTACTGGGACGAGGACAGCCAGGTCTGGCCGCAGATCGGCAGCCACCCCCCGTCCTCCCTGTTCATCATGCGCGCCGACGACCCCACCAGCGTCCGGAGCGCATTCGACCGGCTCGCCCTGCTCTGCGCCCTCCTCGTGGGGGCGAGCCGGATCCTCGACCGGACCCCCCAGAACGACTCCAACGTCAAGCCACCCGACGACGAATGACCGGCTCCGTCGACCTCGGCCGCGAGACCAGCCTCTCTCTCGCAGGCGGCCTCCTCCTCTACACCGGGGAGGGCGGGAGCAGCAGCGTCCGCGCCATGGCCACCCTGCACCCGGTGCAGCACCACGCCGCCGGAAAAGCGAGCCTCGGGCCCCACCAGCTGCTCAGCCATGCGTTCCTGCTCGACCTCAGCAAGACGCTCGGCACCCGCCAGCTGACCCGGCGCTACCTGCCCCCGAACGTGCTCTGCCTCACGGACGACACCATCGTCTGGTGGACCGCGCCCAGCCAGCGGGCGCTCTTCTTCCGGGGCAGCAGCAAGGCGTTCAGCGAGCTGTCCGGGAAGATGTACCCCCACCCGGCCCTCGTCTGGAAGGCCGTCGACGGGAAGCTGATGCTGCGCGCGCTCCGCGACGCCACCGCCCCCACCCCGGAGACCCCGCTCTTCCTGGCCCCGTACCCCAACGACTACTCGGACAAGACCGTCTGCATGGGCTCCATGCCGCGCCCGTCCGAGCACGGCGTCGACGCGATGCCCGCCTGGGAGGCGGGGTACTTCCGCAGCGACTTCAACACGCTGCGCTTCGACCCCACCGCGCACCCGAAGGGCTTCCACGCGCTGTGGAAGCCGCTCGCCGGCCGCAAGCGCTTCCCCGTGCAGCACCTCAAGCCCGCCGACGAGACCCTCGCCGCCTTCATCGAGTCCTGATCCCGTGCACCTCCTCCACCCCGCACTCCTGACCCGCGCCGTCCGCGTTCTCGTCGTGGGATGCGGCGGCACCGGCTCGGCCATCCTGTCCGGCCTGCCGTTCCTGCACATGGGGATGAAGGCGCTCGGCCACCCGCACGGGCTCTCCGTGACGGCGATGGACGGGAGCGTCGTCACCACCGCCAACTGCGTCCGCCAGGTGTTCTCCCCCGCGGACGTCGGCTCCAACAAGGCGGTGGTGCTGATCGACCGCATCAACCCGTACTGGGGCCTGCGCTGGCGCGCGCTGCCCACCCGGCTCAGCCCCACGGGCGGAAACGTCGACTACGACCTGGTCATCAGCTGCGTCGACACCCGCGGGGCCCGCCAGGTGATCCATGACCGGATCGACAATAGCGCCGTGATCTACTGGCTCGACCTCGGCAACACCGACCAGAAGGGCCAGTACATCCTCGGCCAGCCGCGCACCAGCCCCAACCGCCTCGAGGCACAGCGTCTCCCGATGGTGGCCGAGCTGTACCCGGACATGATCGACCCGTCCCTCGACGACGACAACCTGCCCAGCTGCTCCCAGGCCGAGTCGATCGAGCGCCAGGGGATGTTCCTCAACCGCCTGGTCGCGACCCACGCCCTCAACCTTCTGGAGCAGCTGTTCCGCTTCGGCCAGATCTCCCACCACGCCGAGTTCCTGGACCCGGCCGGCGCCATCTACTCCAGGATCCCGGTCAAGGCCGAGGCATGGCGGGAGATCAAGCAGCAGCACCGCATCCGCCGCCGCCTGCGCGAACGTGCCGCGGCCCTCGCGTGAGCGCCCCGGAGGCTCCGGCCTGGGCCGTGGAGGGCCCGGAGTTCCGCCGTACGGCTTTCCGCCCCACCACCGTCCGCGGCCGCCCGGCCGAATACGCCTTCTGCCAGGAGCTGGTCGACGGGCGGTGGCAGGGCTTCGCCGCGGTCCGCTTTCTTCCGCCTCCCCCCACCGACACCCCGGGCGCCCCGGCTTCGCCGTGACGCGCCCCTGATCTCCCGAATCGCAGCAGGAGAACGATCGAGGGGGCGCCGGCGTGTTCGCGTCGGCGTCCCCTCTTTCGCGTGCGCATCCCGCGCCCCCGCCACGACGGAGCCGCCGATGGGCTCGACCGACATCACCCCGCTCCCGCGGAGCGCCCGCCGGGGGGGCTCCGCCACGCCCCACGTCTTCTCCGGCCACCAGGTCGCCGGCGTCGAGCTCGCCCGCCTGGAGCGCGCCCTGGAGCTGGACGCCGAGCGACTGGAGGACGGCCGCTACCTCGTCACGGGCGGCCGCGAGCCGCACTACGTCGACGTGCGCCCGAGCGCCGCCGTCGCGTGCGATTGCGGCGACATGGCGTGGCGCGGCCCCCCGTTCCTGGGGCCCTGCAAACACGTCCTCCGTGTCAGGCTCGCGTGCGGCGACCCGATCGTGCTCCGTGCCGCCGGGACCCTGCTGGCCGGGCTGCGCGCCTACGTCCGGACGCTGGAGGACCGCCTGCGCCCCCCGCCGATCCGCCTGACGGCCCGCCTCCGCGGCGAGGTGGCCGACACGCTCGCGCGCCCCGAGGCGACCCTCCGCTTCGACCGGCCCAACCCCGACCACGACCCCACCGTGGTCGTCACCGACGTCAGCACGGGCGAGCTCCTCGGCAGCATCGTCCGCACCGCCGCCGGACCGGTCTTCGCCCCGGAAGCCGCCCGGGCTGCGGCCTGACCCCCAGCCCCGGAGCCCGCATGAACGCCACCCTCGGCCTCACCGCGCCCGGCGCTTCGATCACCGCCGCGCACCCCGGCGTCGAGGTCGGCGTCGCCCCCTCGCCCCCCGTGCCATGACCACGCTGCCCCAGCTGCTCGCCGCGCGCGCCCGTCACCACGGCCTCACCATGGTGAGCGTGCTGGCGCCGCACGACACGAGCAGATGCCCCGCCTGCCGCTGGCCCTTCGGGGCCCGCGCCCTCGCGTTCCACGCCGCCGACCTGGGCACCCACGTCTGCGGCTCGATGTGCGCCGCGGCCCTCCGCGCCGCGCGAACCGACACGACCCCATGAGCAGCGCCGACGCCCTTCGCTACATCCACCTGGCCGCGGACGGGCCGGAGCGCCTGCGCGCGTGCGACGTCGACCGGGTGCTGGAGTCCGCGCAGGAGGACGGCCGCGCCATCGGCGTGCGCGCCTTCCTGCTCCGGCACGACCTCCTTCCCGGCACACGCGGCGCCCTCCTCCGCTGGACCGGCGGATCCTGAACCCCGCGACGGCCACGCCCGCGGCCGCGCACGCAAGCCCATCCGGACAGCACGCATGCCCGTGACCTCCGAACGAGCCCCGCGACCGGGACCGCCCGCCTGGACGCCGTGGCGCTACCGGGACACCGGAACGATGCTCGCCCTCTACCGCCGCGCGTTCCAGGTCGTCGACGGCGGCGGCACCATCCAGATGCACTGGAACACGGCGCCGCTCGACGCCGGCGCCTTCCGGCGCGAGTTCCGCTCCGCCCTTCACCGCCGGATCAACGACAAGGCCGCCCCACCCCCCCGCGGCCGGAAGCACGCCGACCTCTACCAGGTCGAGCTCCACCGCGACCGCGACCGCGTCGTGGACATCGTCCGCCGCCGGATCCGGCACTACCAGTTCGCCACCCCCGAGGTGCACGCCCGCTTCGCCCACCTCCTCAGCAGCCGCGACGACTTCTCGGGAAACCGCTCCGGAGAACGGGGAGGGCATCCATCTCCCCTCTCTCCAGGAGCCGCCGATGCAGCCGACCGCCCCCCTTCGCGAGCGCCATCTCCGCGCCGTCCTCGACCTGATCCCGGCCGCGGTCGCCAGCACGCTCCGCGAGCTGGGCCCCCGCGCCGTCCTCGCCGGCGGCATGATCCGCTCGGTCGTCTCCGGCGCCCCGATCCGCGACATCGACGTCTTCGTCCAGGCCACGGCCGCCGAGGCCCGCCGGATCGCGGCCGCCCTCGCCGACGGCGCACCCGTCACCGAGACGTCGATCGCGCTCACGGTCGAGCTCCCCACCCCCGTCCAGATCATCTTCGGGCGCCCCTTCCACGACGTCGCCGACCTCCTCGACGGGTTCGATTTCACCGTCTGCAAGGCCGCCGTCTGGTGGACGCCCACCCGCAGCTGGCGCTCCGCCGCGCACGAGGACTTCTACGACGACCTGACGGCCCTCCGGCTCAGCTACTCCGGCCCGCCGCGCGACGGCATCCCCTGGTTCAACACCCTGGAGCGCGTCGTCAAGCTCGCACAGCGGGGCTACACCATCGACCTCGAGACGCTGATGCGCATCGCGCGCGACCTGGTCCACATGGAGGACGAGGTCCGCGCCGGCCGGGGCACCCTCTACGGCGGCAACCACTACGGCGACGAGTGGGGGCCCGACGAGGACCGCGCCTGCGACGAGTTCGACGCCTCCCACCACCCCTACCGGGACGGCGACGCCCGCTGGGCCGCCTGACCACCACATGCGCCCGGGGACCACCTCCCCGGGCGCGACCGCGCGGGCGCCCGCACCTCCCCGCCGTGGAGTCACACGTCCCGCCCCGAATGAGAAGCCCCAGATGAAGCGACGCACCCTCACCGGCCCCTCCGGGGCGACGCCGCGCCCCGGCCGCCCGGCCGCAGCTCCTCCCGCGCTCCTCCGCGACCCCGGCGACACCCTCGACGGCGTCTCCATCCTCGGCGAGTTCGAGGACGCGCTCGGCGTGGCCCTCTTCCAGACGCTCCGCAGCGTCCTGCTCTGGACCGCGACCCCGCCGGACCGGCGCCCGCTCCTCTTCACCGCGGCCGCCCTGAAATCCCGTCAGCGGCTGCTCGCCCGCGCCCGGCCGGCCCCGGCTCTCGGCCAGTCGCTGGAGGAGCTGGCGAACCTGGTACTCGCGAAGGGCGAGGCCGCCGATCCCGTCCCGGTCGCCGCCGCATGCTACGCCATCTCCACGTGGGCCGAGGAGCAGCAGGCACCGGGGACCGCCGTGGAGTTCGCGCAGGCCGCGGCCCTGACGCACCCCCGGTCCGCCAACCTCGCCCTGCACGCCGGCGAGCTCCTGTACCGCACCGGGCGGTATGTCCGCGCGGAGACGTGGTTCCGCCGCACCCTCACCCTCGCCCGCTCCGCCACCGACCCGAACGCCTACGCGGAGGCTTCCGTGGACCTCGCGTGGATCCTCGTCCACGACGGGAAGCCGGCCGCCGCGCGCCATCACCTCGTCCGCGCGCTCCGCGCCGCCCGCCGGGCCGGTCTCCCCAGCGCGCACGCGCGGACGCTCCACGCGCTGATCCGCTTCGCCACGATCAGCGGGGACCTCGCGGCCGCCGAGCCCTTCGTCTCCGCCGCGAAGCGCCTGTGCGACCCGCGCACCTCCCACGGGGCCAGCGTGCTCCTCGACCTCGCGTGGCTCCGCGTCGCGCAGCGCCGCATCCCCGAGGCCACCAGGCTGATCGACTCCGTGGCCAGCCACGCGGCCCCGGCCCAGCGCCAGGCGATCGCCGAGCTCCGGGCAGCCGCGGCCAGCGTCGCCCGCGGCATGTCCCCGCCACAGCCAGGGGAGTAGCCCGGCGTCGGCGTGTCCCTCCCGGGCGGGGTACGGACCTGTGCCCCGGCCCGCCGCACACCACCCACCCGGATCGCCGTCCGCCCCATGTACAAACTGGCCGCCATCGCCGAGCAGCTCCGCGCCGCCGGCATCCCCGTCCGCGAGGTCAAGCTCTACGAGTCCGACCCCGAGTACGAGGGCGAGATCGTGATTCCGGACGCCGACGCGCCTCCGCAGTGGGGGCCCTCCACCCTCAACGTGCTCGTCGCCGCGAATACCTTCCTGCTCGGCGCCGTCCGGCACGGAGCGCCGAGCGCCTCCGTCCGCACCTTCACCACCATCGAGGCGCTCCTCGTCCGGCTGCGAGGCGAGCTCGGGATCGCCGCGCCCACCCCCACGCTCACCGCCCGCGAGGCGCTGGACGAGGTCCTCGCCCGCGTCTACCGCGCGGACTGGCGCGCCGCCCTCGCCGTCGCGAACGCCGAGGGCCACGCCGACGACCGCCCGCTCTCGGCGGGCTCCGCCTACTGCTTCGGGGACGTCCGCCGCTGGGCCGCCGCCCTCCCGTAGCTGCTGCTGGATGCACCCCTTCCCCCCGCCACCACCCCGGAACGATGCAGCGTACCGCATCCTCGAAGGGCACGGATCGCGGCACCCGCAATCTGCGCCGCACCCATCCCCACCACGTCCGCGTGCGCATGGAAGCCGCGGCGCTCGAATGGGCAGCGCAGGGAGCCGCCATCGGCTCCTGGGGAGATCCGGATCGCCCACGCTTCACCCCCAGGCAGCGCCGCCTCCTGAAGCGGATCCGCACGAAGAAGCGTCGCGCCTTCCCTCGCGATCGCATCCCCTCCATCTGACCCGACGCGAGCCACCGCCGATGAGCACCCGCGCCGCCACGATCTCCCTCCGCTTCAGAGTGGTCCCGGCCGCGGACGGCCAGCCCGCCCACGTCGAGGGGATCCCCAGCGTTTCCACCCGCGCCACGTCGCCGGCCCGCATCCGCGCCGACCTGCTCGGCAAGCTCACCGCCCACGTCCAGGACGCGCTCGCCGCCGCCGCCAGCCCGGAGCGCGAGATGATCGGCTGCAACGACGGCACCGTGCTGCTGGTCGCCTACCACGGGGCCTGGGCGCACGAGATCGCCGGCCCCGGCCGCAAGCACGCCTGCGCCACGACGGGCTACACCGGATTCCAGGACGCACGCGAGGGCGCCGTCCGGCACGCGGACCAGAGCTACGGCGGCGTCGCGTGGCAGCTCCGCCTCTGACGGTGTCCTCGCTGCCTTCGCAGGGCGCGCTGGTCCTGCCGCTCCTGGAGGAGATCCGGGCCGCCGGCGGCGCCCTCCGGACCCCGGACGCCTACGACGCGCTCGCGGAGCGCTTCGACCTCTCGCCGGCCGAGCGCGCCGCCACCGTGCCGATCGGCGGCACCCGCCGGGTCAACGACTTCGCCCACCGGGTCCGGTGGGCCCAGCAGAAGGCGAAGCTCCGCGGGTACGTGCGAGGCCCGCAGGACGGCGTGTGGGCACTCACCGAGCAGGGAGCCGACGCCCTCCAGCCGGCGCCGCGCGGGTGCGTCTGCGTCGTCTTCGAGACGGCCCTCGGCACGATGCTCTGGGGCGACCTGCACGACACCGCCGGCGTCGTCCTCGACGACTCCGTCAACCTGCTCTTCACGTCCCTTCCGTACCCCCTGCTGACCCGTAAGCCCTACGCCAACCAGCACCCGGAGAAGGAGCACGTGCGCTGGGCGCTGGGGTTCGCGGAGGCATGGAAGCCCAAGCTCACGGAGGACGGAAGCATGGTCCTGGACCTGGGCGAGGTCTGGCGGGAGGGGATCCCGGCGCAGTCGCTGTACATCGAGCGGCTCGCGGTCGCCCTGGCGGACGAGCTGGGGTTCTTCAAGTGCCAGACCTTCTACTGGCACAACCGGGCGAAGCTCCCCGGCCCGGCCGAGTGGGTGTGCGTGCGCCGCGAGCGCGTCACGCCGACGGTGGAGCCGTGCCTCTGGTTCTCGAAGACGCCGCACCCGAAGGCATCGAACACCAGGGTCCTGCGCCCGTACTCGCCCGCGATGGAGCGACGCATCGCCTCCGGCGGCGACCGCGCCGGCGTGCGACCCAGCGGCCACCGCCTCGCCGCGGGCGCCTTCGCCCGCCGCAACCGCGGGAGCATCCCGGGCACGCTCCTCGACATCCCCAACACCGACAGCGGCTCGTACTACCTCCGCGCCTGCCGGGCCGCGGGGATCCCGGCCCATCCCGCCCGTTTCCCTGAGGCCCTGCCCGCCTGGTTCATCGAGTTCCTCACCGACGCGGGCGACCTGGTCGTGGACCCGGCGAGCGGGAGCGGCAAGACCGCGCGCGCGGCCGAGCGGGCCGGCCGCCGGTGGCTGGCCGGAGAGCTGGCCCTGACGTACCTGCGCGGCTCCGCCTTCGAGTTCTGCGACGTGCAGGACCTCCGCCTCTACCTGCCCGACATGCTCCGCGGCGCTCCACCCCGCCAGATCGAGCTCGCCCTCGCCTGAGCCGCCTCGGTCACCACCACCACCGCGCCCCCCGGCGCCCCAGCCGCCGCTCGCCCCGATGGCCAGCTTCGCCGCCGTCCTCGCCGCCACACTCGCGTCCCCCCGTCCCTTCGTCGACCCTGCCGCCGCCGAGCTGCTGGCTTCGGTCGACTTCACCCTCTCCCCCGGACCGGCGTGGACCGGCACCCTCGCCACGGGCGGGGCCGTGGAGATAACCGCTCTCCTCCCCGGAGTCCTCCGGCTCCGGACGCCCGCCGGGTCCGCGCGCATCACCCATCCCAGCGAGGCCGAAGCCGCGCCCGGGGACCGCGAGACGCTGGCCGCCGTCGCGGCGCTCTACCGAGCCGCCGACCCGGCGGCGACCGCCGTGGCGGAGGCACGCCACCTCGTCCAGACCCACGACTGGAGCTACAGCTACTCCGACGACGCCGCCGTCGCCCGCCGGGGCCACCTGCAGCGCCAGGCCATGCTGGCCGCGCTCCGCCGGCTGCCGTTCGAGACCGCGGCGGAGCTGTACGACGCGCATGCGCCGCCCGAGTTCTTCCGCTACGCGCCCGGCGTGCACGGCGCGGCCGCGTTGCCGCGCCCCTCCCACCATCCAGGCCGATGAAGATACAGGTTACCCTCGCCGCCGCCGGCGAGACCGTCACGATCGACCGCGCGAACACCGGCGGGCTCCAGCAGCTGACCGTCTCCCTCGGCGCCGACGGGCGTTTCGAGATCCTGACGGACGACCCGGTGGAGGTGCCCACCCTGGGCACGCTCCCCTACGGCGTGCTGACGCTCGACGAGCCGCTGCCCATCCGGGTCGGCGATCCGGAGCTGGCGGGATGACCCGGCGCGGCGACCCGGCGTCCCCCGCCCGCTCCACCGGCATCGACCAGCCCTCCGCGGAGACCACCCCCCCGCCCGGCGGCTTCGCCGCCCTTCCCCGGGGCCTGACCACCGGCCTGTCCGCGGTCCCGCAGCCGCTCCACCTGATGCGGGACAGCGGCGGCGGCCCCGTCCCCGGGCTCAACTGGAGCGGGCCCCACGACGTCCCGGCGATCGGAGCCCGCGTCGTCGTCACCCTGAACGGCTTCGGCCCGGGCGTGGTCACCGGCTACCGCATCGAGGAAGGCAACGACGCCTGCACCATCTACTACCTCGCCCTGGAGGTATGCGTCGACGCGCCGCCGGCCTGGTTCGCGGATCGCTTCCCCGGGGAGACCCGGATCGCTGTCTCCGGCCTCGAGTTCCGCCCGGTCCCCATCTGACCCACACGTACCTCTGGAGACTTCCTTGCCGCCTTACACTCCGCGCGGCCGCCACGGCGCGCTCCTCGCCCGCCTGCTCGCCTCCGGCGCCGCCCTGGCCCACACACAGCTCGCGCTCGATACCTGGGACGCCGAGTGCAACCCGCTGTCGGACCACGCCGCCGCGGTCCTCGCCGTCGGCACCCTGCTCCTGGAGCAGTCCCCGGATCGCGACGCCCGCATCGCGCACACCGCGCTGCTCTCCGCCATCCGGGCCCAGCTCGACGTCGGCATGGGCCCCGACATCGCCATGCGCGTCACGACAACCGTCGAGGTGATCGCCGAGCACCTCACCGCGGCCGCCGATGCCATGAACCGGATCCTCGCCGACATCCAGAAGCCCGATCCCCTGGAGGACGCCCACCTGATGCTGGTGGCCCAGACGCGCGGCTGGCGCGTGGAGGCCGTGGAGGCGGCGGATGGCACCCACGGACCCTGCTGGACCTGGACGAGCCGCGACGGCCAGACGGTCGTCTCGTGCCCGCGCGACCCGGGCTCCCCCGTCCCCGCCATCGACGACGACCTGCGCACCGTCTTCCGCACGCTGCTCCCCCGCCGCTGACCCCGCACCGGCGCCGCCCCCCGGCGGCGCCACCTCCCCTTCCCGACGGCCTATGATGCACGCGAACACCGACCGCCACGACGACTACCTCGCGGAGCTCGCCTCCGGCGAGGGCATGCCGGAGCCGCAGCCCCGCGCGCCCAGCGCCTTCCGCGGGGCGCCGGCGCCCCGCTGACCCCGCCAGGCGCTCCCGAGTCCGGCGCGCTCGGCCAGCCGCGCCGGCCGCCATCCCGCTTACGCCTCCGCGCGGTGCCGCGAAGCACGACATCCGCTCGCGCCGGCGGTCCGACACCCCATCCCCGCTCGATCGAATGGAACTGCACCCCGGAGTCGACCCGGCCGAGGTCGCCGACCTCGCGCGCCGCACCCACGACGACGCCCGCACCACGACCCGCCACGCGCGCCTGGCCATCCTGCGGCTTTTTCGCGCGACGCGGGGGGTCCTCGCCGGTCCCCGCGCCGCCACCGAGGTCGGCCAGGAATCGGTCGCACACCACATGGACCTGATCGGCCGGGGGGCCGACGCCGCGAGGCAGGCGTGGTACGCGGCCGCGGCCGCCGCGCGCATCGCGCACGCCCTCACGCACCCCGCGGCGTGGGAGCCCGACGGCAAGCTCCAGCAGCTGCGCATGCTCGCCCGCCGTACCCGGGTCTTCGCCGAGATCGCGGAAGAGAACGGCATGCACGCCGGCTCCGTCGCCGAGGACGACCGCGGCACCGGAGATGATCCCTCCGCGGCACCCGGCGCCGACGCCGATCCGGCGCTGGCCGAGGCCGTGGCGGCGCTGCTGCACACCTATCCACCCATGGACGTGGCCGCAGCCTTCGGCACCGCCCTGGAGGCCCGGGGCCTGGAGCTCGACTACCCCGACCTCCACCTCATCGGCTGGGAGATCGGCCGCTCCGTGAGCGCCTCCCTCGCCGGCGGGCTGTAGGCCCGGTTCCTCCGGGTTGACAGCGGCCCCCGCGCAGCCACAACATGCACCTTCCTGCGAACCCCCGCGGCCCCCCTCACCCGCTCCGCATCGACCACACGATGCCCACATCCCGGCAGTCGCCGCCATCCGCGCCCCCCGTCCCGCTCGCCTGCGGCAAGTGCGGCTCCGAGCTGACGGTCACCAGGGCGCCGGATGTCCTCGACGCCGCCTACGACCCGTTCATCGGCTGGCAGACCGGGATCCCCTGCCCGGTCTGTCTCCACGTCCGCGGCGGCACCTACTATCTCGTCCGCCGCGACCACCTGGTGATCGAGACCAACGGCGCTCTGGACGACCTGTGGGACCCGGACGTTCGGCCCGAGGGAGACGCCGACCTCCTCGAAAATCTGCTCATCTACCTCCAGGACGAGCAGGACAAGGCCGCAGCCAAGGGACAGTGGAACATCCCCACCGGCACGGCCGACGCGCTGGAGCACGCAATCGAGTACGCCCGCAAGGGCGACGTCGAGACGGTTCGCGCGTCCGTCTCCGCGTGGCGCGACGCCCTGGCGCACATCGGCATCGAGGTCGACGACGACTCGTTCAACCGTCCTCGGCCCGGCGACGAGGTGCTGATCGCCTATGCCCTCTCCCACGGCTACCGCGTCCGCCACCGGATGCGCAAGCACTACCAGAGCGGCGAGATGCGGCCGGCCTGGGAGTGGTTCGCGACGGACACCCGCGGCAGACGGATCAAGCGCACCACCCTGGTCGTGTTCGCGCCCGCGACCGGCCTTCCCCCGCTCCACGGCGCGCTCCGCCCGCGCCTGCTGGAAATGCGGGCCGCCGAGGCGGGCCCCCAGGACCCTGGCTCCGCCCCCGGCGCCGCCGCCCCGGAATGATGAGCGAGCCCGAGGAAAAGCCCATCCCGCCCACGCACGTCCGGCAGGACCTGGAGACCCAGGTGCAGCTCCTCCCCCCCGGGACGACCGCGCAGCGGGTGGCATCCCGCCTCACCGACGAGCTGCTGGCGACCAGGAACCTCCGCCGCCTCGACCCGGACCGGATGCGCGAGTCCACCGTGCGGGGCCCGTACGCGTTCATGTCGCTGACGGCCACCGACGTCAACACGTCGTTGAACGCCGGCTGGAGGGGCTCCGCCGAGCTGGCGGTGGAATACAACGACGACCAGGGCGCCCCGCTCGTCCGCATCCGGGTCGGCGGCTACTCCGGCTTCCGCGGCGAGGAGGAGGCCGCAGCCGATGCGCGGGTCATGTTCCGCATCGGCGAGCTCGTCGAGCACGCGTTCCGCCTGGACGCTCGCTCCCACCGCTGACCCGCGCGGCCGCCGGGATTCCACGCCACCCCGGCAGCGACACCAGGCAGCAAGGCCGGCCAGCCCCACGGGGCCGGCCGGCCTTTCGCATTCCCCGCCCCGCACCTTCCCGCTACCCCTTCACTGCGCGCGACCCCACCACCCGGAGAACCGTCGCGAGCAGCGGGGCATGACCTTAGATCCCCTCACGCGCGGGGTATCCCCACCGAGGTCGGGAACTTGGGCGGGGGCCACCTGTGATCCCGGCGCGAGCGGGGGTAGACCACAGCGCCAGCTCGGGCTCGCGAACAAGCAGATGTGTTCCCCGCGCGAGCGGGGATAGACGTCCGTCGACAGCGGCTTTCCGCGCTCGATTGGAGCCAGGCAGGTCCGGACCTGGGACCCAGATTCCCGCACGAGCAGCGGGATGAGCTCAGAACGGGTTCCGGTGTGAGCCAGAATTGCGAGGGCGCTGGCAGGTTCACCCCGCCAGGCGCCTCTCCTTTTCGTCACTCCAGGATCAATTCCGTCTTCGCCAGGCCCCAGATGTCCACTCTGTATACTGCCGTCCGGTGGGACCTACCCTGGAGCCAGGCGGCCTCCTCGCAGGCGCGGGACCTGGAACACGCGGTTCGAGAGCCCGATCCGCACTGCCCCGGACATGAAGGCCGGACGTCAGGTCCCTCAGAACGGCCTCCACCTCCCGAGAAGCCGGCGAGCGTGCACGGGTTGCGAGATCGGGCAGGACCCAGGCGTCCATTTTGTCCACATTGGAGCGCAGGGACCTGCCATGGAGCCCGCCGCACGTTTCCCGCCTCTCCCGTCCGCAATATCGCCGGAGCGCCCATGACTGCAACGTATTCCGTGACGCGGCACACCTCAACAGGGAGCACGTATGCAGCAGACAGACTACTTGCAGCGGACCGGAGTGGCGCCAAGCCGGACCGGCGGGTTCAACCGGGTGGCAGATGCGTGGGGGCTGGAGGAGCTGCGGCAGGTGATCCGGCGGGAGCTGCGCACGCACACGGGGCAGCTGGCGCTCGCGCGGATGATCGGCGTGGGGCGCTCGGTGGTGAGAAAATTCCTGGAGATGCGCAGCGTGCCCGAAGTCGCCAACCTGGACCGCATTCGCGAATGGGCCGCGGACCGTCCGGCCGCGGAGATGCCGGTGGAAGCCGTGTGCCTGGCCCTTCTGATGGACGACCTGCCGGCGAGCGCGCGGTACGGCGCCCGCTTGAAGCTTGCCGAGACCCTGACTCACCTCTACCACGAGGCCGGGGAGGACGTGCCGCGGTGGCTCGCCCTGGAGATCGAGGACCGGCGGAGGCGCCCATGAGCATGCTCGGCAGCCAGGGCGGCGCGAGCGTGCCCATTCCTCAAGGGCTGCCCACGCCTGAGCCTCCTCCGCCTCCACCACGTCCTGAATCGCTTTCACGGCAGCCGCGCGACAGAGGGTGGACAGGGCCGAGACTGGTGCTGGTCTCCGGCGGGTGACCGAGGGTGCATTGCAGGACGCCGGGGCAGCGTCTACTTTGTCCGCGTTAATGGCGCCCTGCGAACGCACGCTACTCGCCACCTCAGATTCGGATGGGGCAGACAACCAACAAGCGCGAGCCCCGCCCGCGGAGCTTACCTCCGGCGCCACGATGGTTGCCGGAGCACAAGCTCATCGAGGATGCAGATGCGCTCGGGGATGATCACATCCTGTTCGCCCTGCTGCTCTTGCTGCGCGATCTGCGGCTCTGGGCGGAGTCCACCCCCACGGAGCGGCCCAAGCTGCTACTTGCACCAAGTCCGAATCGAACCGATGCGCTCCGATTCGCGGCAGAGCATTGTGAAAGCATTGCCGAAGCGGTACAGGCACTCTCCGCCCTGCGCACGGATTCGGACCGCGCCACTGCGGAAGTCCTGAATGCAGCCTGCCAGCGCATCGCTCGGTGGGCCCACCGGAATTCTTTGAGCTGCATCGCGCTTCTGTACTCAGAGGCCGCTGTACGAGTCGCTCCACATATCGCGGCTAGTGCAAATTTCGCGGGGCGCATGGCCAGAATTGCGGGTCACCCGGACCGCTCCGAGTGCTGGTTCGACTATGGCATCCGGATCGCCGGCCGTGATGGGAACCGGAACCGGCGCGAGATGATCCGCGCTCTGCTCGGCAAGGGCACGATCCTGCGAGAACACGGCCGGCTGGACGATGCGCGCCCGTTGTTGGATCGGGCGGCGCGTCTTTGTGCCGCCACTCGCCGCCACCGCCTCGCCGCGGAGACCCACCACGACCTGTATGCCCTCGCTGTGATGCTCGGCAGCTACCCCGAAGCCGAGGCCCACATGCTGAGCGCACTGCAACACTATCCGGTCCATCACTCGGCGATTCCCGGTCTCATCCACGACTGGTGCTTTCTGCTTGTCCAGCAGGGCTACTACTCGCAGGCCGCGTCTCTACTCCAGGCTTCCATTCCCAGCATCCAGCGACTCGAGATTCAACTTGTAAGTTGGGGCACGCTGTCCCGTGCGGCCGCCGGGGCGGGGTTCAAGCAGCTGTACGAAGAGGCGGTGCAGCACATCGAGAACTTGGTTGAGCGTACGCACACCTATGCCGCCGCGGCGCTAGCCCACGCCGCGTACGGAGCTCGCTTTTTCGCCCAAGGGGAGGTCGGGCTTCGTTTTGCGACGCGAGCGCGTGCAATTGCGGTGGCGCGGGGCGAGACAGAAATCGTGCAGGGGGTGGACGAGTTCATCGCCGCCATTCACGCGCTGGAGGCGCCGATCCCGCCCGCACAGCCACCGGAGGACAGCCACATCCCGGAGATCCACGACCGGATCATGTTCCTTCTCCAGGCCCGCCAACGGCCCATGCGGCGGCCCGTACAACCCAGCGTCGAAAGGGAGGCGGGAGGGCAGCAACTCGTGCCCGCCCGCCGGCCCCTGTCATCCGGGCACTAACCGCCCGATCCGACCAGCCAGCCCGACCGGGCGGTCGTGCTGTCCGAAGTAGTAGTCGTCCCTCCCGCGCCCTCCGCAGATTGCCCTCCGCTCCCCACCAACAATCCGGTGTCGAAACTCGGACCTTCAGGGGTGTTCACACCTGTGGGGGTCTCGCCGCCGCACGCGGCGAGGGAAGCGACAAGGCACAGTCCGAGGATCATCGCTCTACGCATGGGAACCTCCTGTTGCTGGGGAAAACCGGGTGAGCAACGCAAGCTATTCACACCATACAGAACCCGCCAGCACCATCCGGTAAATAGAAGGTGACACCACACTCCGGATTTTCGCGCCGGGAACAGGGCCGCCAGTATTGGCACCATGAAAACGAACCCGGATGCAGCCGCGCTGCGGTACCTTCGCTACCTCGCCCTGCGTGAAGGCGGCTACACGCGCCGGGAAGTGCCGGGGTGGGCCATGCGGGAAGACGTGGAGCGGGCCACCGAGTTACGGTTACCCGAACGGCTGCCGGTGCTGCACGGGCGGGGGCTGCTCGACCGGGAGGACGTCCGCGCGCCGGGCCTCCCCCGCCCCGCCTGGATCTACCGCGTCACGCGGGCCGGAGCGGACCGGGCGGCGGCGCAGGCAGACCTCCCGCGGCGCCCGATCCCTGGCCCGCAGCGGCTCGCCGAGCGGGACACGGACGCGGCGATCTACGTCCCTGCCGGCGCGGTCCTCGCGCTGCGGGAGCTGCGCCGTGCGATGGAGATGAGGGTGGAATCCCCGCACCTCCCGGGGGAACCCGGCTGGCGGACCATGGACGAGCTGCGGGAGCAGGCCACGGGACGGCAGCGGACGAAACGGTCCTGGGAGCCCGGGTCCCGGCGCGAGCCGTGGAAGATCATCCGCGAAGAGGAGGTGGAGGCGGCGCGGGACGATACCGGGGAGCCGTGGATGGGAGACGACGGCTGGGTGGACCAGATCGTCCGGGAAGAACGTGCGGAGGGGTGGGATCCGCTGATCGGTGACCCGCCCCTCGTTTCAGCGCCGAGCGGACCGGGACCGGCCGACCTGGCGTGGCTCGTGCGCGCAGGGCTCGTACAAAAGTGGATCGCGGACGTGGCCGGGCGGCGAGGAGCCGCACTCTACCGCGTTACCGCGCTCGGTGGAGTCGCCATCCCCCTGGAGTGGCGGGACCCGCGGTGAGCATCGCGGGCACATGCCTCACCGACTCGCGGTGTTGACCGGGCCCTGTCTGCGGCTCTTCGTGAGCGCGGTGGGTGCGCAGATCAATCGCCCAGAGGTTCTGGGTTTCCTGACCTCCCCCTCCCCCGCCACAGAAAACGATCGGGCCACGGCTCGGGTTCTGTTCACCCGGGCTGCTTTCGTTTCTTCCTTCTCGCGTTGATGCCTGAACCCGGCTCTGCCCGGCGTGCCCCCTCCCCCCCGCTACGGCAGCACCGACGCAGTTCGACTCGCCTCGACCCAGCAGGTTCCCCGGTCTCCGGGCTGCGCTCCTCGCCCTCGTCGACGTCCACGTCGACCAGCTCGGGTTGGGGCGCCCGGCTTCGGGGTGGCCGCCGTGACCCGGGACGGCCGTCCATCCGCTCCCCCCAGGGAGGCACCGGTACCAGAGGAGATCATCCGCCACGCCATCCAGGTCCTCCTCAACGGCATCGAGGCCAACCGCCCGCGCTACGCGACCCGGGCCGTCGGGATCCACCTCGATGGCGAGCTGAGCCCCCCACCTGGGGGACGCGAAGACCTGGGCGACCCCCGACGGCGCCGAGCGGTCGATGCGCGGGCGCGGCGGTGGAGACCACGACCAGCGCCAGGCGCGCGAGACCGCCGGCCAGACCATCGCCGTCGTCCCCGTCCGGATGCACCCCCGGAGAAAGACCGTCCCCTCGCGGCTCGCCACCCGGGCCGCGGACTCTCCGGGGACGCCCGCTGGTCCTGCGCGACGCCCCCGGGCGCGAGCCTGACCCGCACGCTCACGTGCGCGTGCCGGGCCATCGCCTCCACCGTGATCCCGGTCCAGCAGCGCCCGGGCGCGCGTGGACGCGAGCCCCGGGTCCCGCGCCTCGGCGCGGCGGGACGTGCTGCGCCGCTACACCGGCAGGGGCACCCGGAGGGGTGCGACCGGGCTTGGAAGCTGGTCCCGGAGGACTCGGCGAGGGTTGCCGCCGAGGAGCTGGGCCGCCTGCCTGGCCCCGCCGCACCTCGCGAGCCTCCCGAGCACCGCGCGGTGCTGCACCGGCAGGGACGCGACCTCGACGTGGGCGCCGGACGAGAGAGCGTGCACCAGCCCCGCCTCCAGGAGGCTCCACGCCAGGGCTTCCGCGTCTGCTCCGCAGGCGCCTCCTCCCTCCGCCAGGCTCGCCAGGCCGACCTGAAGATAGGCGCCCGCGTCTACCCAGCGGCGCACCGTGTCCAGTGGGTTCGGGCTCCAGGGGAAGCGGCAGCGCTCCGGGTGGGAAACCAGGAGCTCGCGGCCCGCCGAACGGACGGCGCGGATCAGCTTCAGCGGCTCGCCCCGGAGGTCCCGGTCGAACTCCACCAGCAGGAACCGGCTGCCGCCGAGCCCCACCCGCGGGTCCTCCGCCACGCGCCGGACGTCGTCCGCATCCACGATGCGGATCACCTGCCCGGAGTGCAGCACGGGTACGTCGAGCCGGCCCGCGGCGGCCTCGCACATCCGCTCGTACCCGGCCTGGAGCTCGTCGAGCCTCCGCCGCAGCGCCATGGAACCGGGATGCCGGGCCGGCTCCAGCGGCTGGGCCAACACCAGAGCGCCTACGCCCTCGCTGCGGAGCGCCCGCAGGGACTGGATCGCCTTCACCACCGACGGCGAGCCGCCATCCACCCCCGGTACGACCCGACAGTGCAGATCCGCGAACCGGGCATCACTCAGCCTCATCGGACATCTCCCTTCACGGTGGCGCGCGGCTCCACGGGCGGGGGCCGCAGGTCCAGGATCGCGCCCGTCCGTGACGCCCAGACGACCCCGGAGCACCGGTCCGGTAAAGGGCCGAACACCTCCGGCGCGCAGCCCAGCTGGAAGGGGCGTCGACGCTCCACCTGCCGTCCCGCGGCGCCGCGGCGTCCGCGCGCCTGTCGGCGCAGTCCGGGGCGGAGGACGTCCACCGTGGCTCGACGGCCGGATCGCGCCGCCGCGGGAGGGAGACGGCCACGGTGCGGGGGCGGCATGCGGGACGTGGGGTCGGCCGCCTGCGGCTGCGGCCACGACTCGGGCGTACACCCTGGAGGACCCGTGGAACCGGTGAAGGGAAAGACCCGGCGCAAGCTCGCCAGGGACACCCGCCGGCCCGTGAAGCGGCACGGGCAGGAGGTCGCCACCACGCTGCTCCTGAGCCTGGCGAGCAGCGCGGCGACCGCCCTGATCGAGCGCGCCCAGCGAAAGCGGAAGAAGGGCGGGAAGGGTCGGAAGGCAATGAAGAAGCAGGACGGCTAGGCCGCCCGCGCCACCCCCGCCCCGACTCCCGGAGCCCGAGGGCACGGTCCGCTCGTGACACAGCCGATACCGGCGGCCGACCCTGCCATTGCGCTTGGCGCCCCAGCTTGAGACCGCAGTACGTGTCCGGACTCCGGAACCCGTGATCGGCCGGTGGCGGCGTCCGCCCCCAGGCCAGGAGTCGCCCCACATGAAGCATCTCCGCTCCCTGCTCGCCCTGCCGCTCTCGGCGCTGGCAGCCTCCTGCTCAGACGGGATCACCGGCCCGTCCCCCACCTCGCTCCCGGCGGGCAGCTTGTCCGCGGCGGCCGTGGAAGTGGACAGCCAGGCCGGCCTGCAAGCCGCGCTGGACGCGCCGCTCGCCGGCCCGTCCGTGCGCGTTGTGCGCCTCGCCGGCGACTTCACGCTCGCCTCGACCATCACCTACGCGGGGCAGCAGGAGCTGCGCATCGAGGGGCGCGGGGCGACGATCACCGGCCCCGCGGGCGGCGACGCGCTGACCGTCACCGGAGGCGCGGACCTGACCCTGCGCGACGTGACGATCGCGGGCGCGGCCGGGCACGGCGTCTACGTGGACGTCCCCGCGGGCGCCGCCGGCACGGTCGACGTCGCCCTGCACGGGGTCACGCTCCGGGACAACGGCCTGAGCGGGCTCTGGGTGGAGGACCAGGAGCATGCGTCCCCCGCCAGCGTGTCGCTGGCGATCCAGGAGAGCCGGATCGAGCGGAACGGCTTCCGGGCCGGGGCCGAGTTCGCGGACTTCGACGGGGTGCGGGTGAACGAGGGAGGCGCGGGCGACCTGGAGCTGGTGATGCACCGGAGCGTGGTCACCGGCAACGCCGCCGACGGGGTGGAGCTGGACGAGAGGGGCGCCGGTGACGTGGAGGCGCGGGTGCAGCACACCGTGTTCACGAGAACGGCGACCAGCCGCAGAACCCCGGCGACCTGGAGGACGGCTTCGACATCGACGAGGCCGGCGCGGGCGACATCCGGGCCCGGCTCACGCACGTCCGCGCGAACGGCAACGAGGACGAGGGGATCGACCTGGACGAGGAGGGAACCGGCGGCATCCGGGCCGTGTTCCACCGGGTGGAGGCGTCGCGCAACCTGGACACCGGCATCACCCTGACCGAGGACGAGGAGGAACGGGCGGGCGGCAGCATCGACTTCGACTTCCACGACGTGACCGCCTCCGGCAGCCGGGACGACGACGGGATCAAGGTGGAGGAATTCGGGGCGGGAGACCTGGAGGGGCGGGTCGTGAACTCGACCGTCGCCGGCAACGCGGACGACGGGATCCAGGTGGAGCAGAACCAGGCGGGCGGCGGGACGCTCCGCCTGCAGTCGGTGGCCATCCGGGAGAACGGGGACGACCCCGTCAACGCGGACGGCGTGACGGTGGTGCGGGTCGGATCCGAGTAAAGCGGCGGGCCGGGCAGGATTCATGCGGCCGGGCGCCCTGCGATCCGCTGTCCCCCGCTTACCGGGAGCCGCCGGTCCCCTGCACTGCCGGGCGCGCCGACGGTGGGGCGAGCAGGCCGGGACGCAGCACGACGTCCGGCGCGTCGAACGGGATGCCGGGCAGGCCGGCGACGAACGGCGCCACGTCCCCCATGTGCAGGACCGGCGCGACCGCGCCCCCGCGCACGCCTGCACCCCGGGCGACGAAGGCGGTCAGGATGTCCGGGTCGAACGTCGGCAGGTAGCCGTGGGTGCCGTCCGCGGTGGACGCTGCGGCGCTCCCGCCGCTGCGCGCGCTGAAGCGCACCCCCTGCTCGGCCGACCGCGCCAGCGCGCGCGGGGGGCGGCCCCGCTCCCGTCGAGCGCCGCCCGGTCCACCACCCGGAACAGCTTCCGGACCCCGGGCTCGAGCCCGTCCGGGAGCCGCCGCACCTCCGCTTCGGCCCCGCGGTCACCGGCGCGGCGGACCTCGCAGGGTGAAGATTCCACCTGCGGCAGGAACACGTACCACGAACCGGAGAGAAGATCGAGATGAGCAAGGAAGCGGTGGTATTGCTGATGATGCGCAGGATCTACGACCTGGCGGGCGGGGACCCGGCCGCCGAGGTGGACCCGGCGGACGCCGGCGGCGGGTTCGGGCTCTCGGCGGAGGGGGCCCGGGGATACACAAGCGTGCTGGAACGGCTCGGACACCTGGCCTACGCGGGGAGCGACTCCAGCGTGCGGCTCACCCCCATCGGAGCGGAGTGGGTGGAGGCCCGCTGGCCTTCGCTCCGCCAACCGGCCGGCGTCTGAGCCCGCCAGATCCTCGGTTCGTCGGAGCGGCTCCACCGGTGCCCCGTTCGTTGAGGGTCTCCTACTCCCCTCCGCCATCGCCGCCGTCCGCCCCGCCATCGAACGCATCGCCCAGGCTATCGATGGCGTCCAGCACGTTCGCCCAGTCGAGCGCGGAGAGCATCTCCAGGCCCTCCATCCACGCCATCCGGTGCTCGTCCTCTTCCGTCGCGGGGAGCACGTCCGGCGCGAGGGGGATCCCGGTCCCCTGCGCGCGTGCCGCCTCCGCCAGCGCGGCGTAGTGGGGCCGGAGCGTATCCGACAGCACCGCGAGCGTCCCGAGGCCGGCCACGATGCCGAGCGCCCGTTCCGGATCACGCTCCGGGAGCTGCGGCACCTCCGATGCGGAGCGGAGCCGCTCGTCCAGCGCCGCCCTCATGCGATCGCCTTCCGCGGTCCGGTGGTAGCGTCGGCGGGGCACGATCCCGAGCGACCGGTATTCATCGACGCGCAGCCAGCCCGGCCGACCAGCTCGGGGTGGACGTGCCGGGCGAGGTACCGCCCGTAGTCGTACCCGAACACCTGCTGTAGTCTGTAGACCACCTCGGTCGCGCCGAGCGGCTTCTCCGGCTTGTCGGGCGGGAACAGCGCATCCAGGATCACCGTCAGCTCCGGCGGGCAAGGGGCGCGGCCCTCCCGCCGCTGGAGCCGCACCACCCGGCTCGTGGTGAAGAGCACCTTCTTCTCCTGCACCTCCACGCCGAGGTGGCCCAGCGCGACCAGGTGCAGGAGCGCGGCACGGATGACGTCCCTGGCCCCGGCTGCACCTGGGTCGACCAGGGCCTGCGCCAGGACGGGGATGAGGGACGAGCCTGCCATTCGGGGATGCTCTGCTCAGGTTTGACTGCCCGCGCGCCACCGGCTGGCGCGCCGGTTCTCCGCAGTGAGCCGCGCCGTCTCCTCGACCCGCCTCGCCGGCTCATCCGTCCGGGGCGCGCGGCGCGGCGAGCCCCTCCTCCGCTTCCGCCCAGGCGGCGAAGCTCCGGAGCGCCGCCGTCATCCGCTCCTGCTGCTCGGGGGCAAGCCGGAGTTCCGCGGCACAGCGCGCGGCGACGGCATCCGGCGCGCCAGGGGCCCGCAACTCCAGGCGGGCGGGATCCCCGGCCGCCCACTCCGCGAGCGCGGCCAGCGCCTCCTCCTCCGCGCGCCGCGTCCAGGGGCGCGTCCGGACGATCACCCGCAGGTAGTCGTCCACCCGCGCGTGCAGCCGCTCCGCGGTCACCATGCGTGGAAGCGACGGTCCGGCGCCCACCCGGGGAAGCCGGTGACGGCGACCACGCCGGGGCGCGGGACGGACCTGCCGTCGCCGCGCGGCCAGTGGCTGGTAAGCGCCTCCAGCCCCCCGGACTCCTCCCCGGGGTGCTGGACGGAGAGGAAGAGGGTGGTCCCGTCCGGGGTCCAGAAGGGGCCGGTCAGTTCGCACTCGGTCGGCCCGGAGGCGAACTGCACCGCCTTCCCGGCGTCCGGGCCCTCCGTGGCGAAGAAGAACATCGCGTTGTTCCCCTGGAAGGCGTAGATGCTCCCCGGCTCACCGACCACGCCGGAGGAGACGTCGGTGACCATCCACAGGTTGCCGTACGGGTCGAAGAGCAGGTTGTCCGGCGACGAGAACCCGCTCTGCGGCCCCCCCACCGCGAAGAAGTCCCACTCGAAGGCCGTGGCCTCGGGCGCGCCGTCCGCCTCCCGGATGCGGACGATCTGCCCGTGGAAGTTGCCGTGCAGGTAGTTGTTGGTCAGCGCGACGTAGGCATGGCCGGTCTGCGGGTGGATCTCGATGTCCTCGGGGCGGTCCACCGGCGTGGCGCCCAGGGCGAGTGCCGCAGCGCGGGCGTCGAGGAGGACGTCGGCCTGGCCGGCGAAGAGCGGCGTGCCGTCGGGGCGGCGGGCCTCCCGGAGCCGGGGCTGGGCGTCGTAATCCAGCAGCACCCAGGCCCCCCGCCCGAAGTCGGCCGCGTAGAGCCTCCCCCGCTCCAGGACGCGCAGGTTGGAGTCCCGGTCGCCGGGGCGGAAGGGGCGGTCGCTCACGAACTTGTACACGCACGAGTCGCGCTTGTCGTCGCCCATGTAGGCCACGGCCCGCCCGTCCGCCGCCAGGCGGAGCGCCACGTTCTCGTGGCGAAAGCGGCCCAGCGCGGTGCGCTTCAGCGGGGTGAAGGAGGGGTCGAAGGGGTCCACCTCCACCACCCACCCCTGGTGCACGCTCTCGTAGCCGGTCCACCCCAGCCCGTATCCGCCGGGCTCGACCGCCAGCCCGTACTCGTCCACGTTCTCCTCGCAGGAAAGCACGGTCCCCCAGGGCGTGACGCCGCCGGAGCAGTTCCCCACGCTCCCCTTCACTTCGGTCGCACCCCGCACCCCCGAGGAGCCGGCGACGGGGCCGGTGAGCCGGCAGCGGGTGAGCCCGGTCATGCGCCGGTTGCGGGCGTCCGCCGCGAAGCTCCAGCGCCCGTCGGCGCCGCGCCGCACGCGGATCACCGAGCCGCCCACCGCCATCCGCTCCACGTCGAGCTGCGCCTCGGTCTTGGGACCGCCGCGGTAGCCGTACATCAGGAGCGGGTTGACGTACTCGTGGTTGACCCAGAGCAGGCCGTCCGTCGAGGAGCGGCCTCCCTCGGGGAGGTCGATGGGGAAGAAGGCGGTGAAGTCGGCGTTGTAGCCGAAGGGGAGCCCCGGGGCGATCTCCTCGCCGTAGACGCGCAGTACGTCGTACCGGTACCCCTCGGGCAGCACCAGCGCGTCGCGCGTGGTCGGCTGGATGGGGCGGAAGGGCGGCGCGGTCGGGCGGCGGCCCGCGGGAACCGGAGGAGCGGGGGCGGCCGGAGCGGGCGAGGCGCGGAGATCCAGGGGGAGAAGCGCGCCCGCCCCGGCGGTGAGCGCCCCGCGGAGGGCGGCGCGCCGGCTGAGGCGTTCCTCGAGGAGCTTGTGCCAGGGGCTGGTATCCGGAGCGCTCACGATTCCTCTCGGTTGCGGGCCCGGCCGGCGCAGAATCCTCGTCCGTCCGGCTCCCGGTGGTGGGTCGGGGTGGCGGACGCCTCCGGCGCCCGCCCCTCAAGAATGCAATCGGCGGACGACGGAAGTGTCACGGCCGTGTATTGGGCGAGCGACCGCGTGCCGGGAGCGGGGCCTTGCGGCCGACGGCCCCTGCCGTGCCGTGCAGCGCCGCCCTCGCTTCCGCCGGGAAGTCGCTGAAGAATCCGTCCACCCCCAGCGCCTCGAACAGCCGGTACTCAGCGGCGGCGGCGCCGTGCTCGCGCGGGAAGGCGGGACCGGCCGGGTCGCCCCGGCGCAGGCCGGCGGGAAGGAAGTGGTTCTCGCTGCGGAAGGTCCAGGGATGCACCACCAGCCCCGCCGCGTGCGCGTCGGCGACCAGCGTGGTCGGCGCGCTCGGACTGCCCGCGGAGTCGCGCGGGACCACCAGCTCCTTGGCGGGACCGATCCCGTCCGCGTACGTGGCGATCTCCGCGAGGCCGGCGGCGGTCGCCAGGTCGGCGTAGGTGCGGGAGTCGCCGCGGCGAACCAGGTCGTACGGGCGGCCTTCGGCGGCGAGGAGCTGCACCAGGCGCACGCCCGTGCTCCGCCGCAGCTCCCGCAGGTTCCCCGTCTCGAACGACTGCACGAACACCGGCGCCTCCGCGTCCGTCCACCCGGCGCGCTCCAGGGCGCGGAGGAGCGGCTCTTCCAGCGAGAGTCCGATGGAGTCGAAGTACGTGGGGTGCTTGGTCTCGGGATAGATCCCGATGGTCCGCCCCCGCGCGGCGGACTCGCGCTTCGCCAGCCCGATCACCTCCTGCAGGGTGGGGATCCCATAGCGACCATCGTGCTCCGCGCTGCCCGGGCGGAGCCGGGGGAGGCGCTCGCGGGCGCGCAGCGTCCGCAGCTCCGCCAGGGTGAAGTCCTCCGCGAACCACCCGGCCACCTCCCGGCCGTCGATCAACTTCGTGGTGCGCCGGCCCGCGAACTCCGGGTGGGCGGCCACGTCAGTGGTGCCGGAGAGCTCGTTCTCGTGCCGGGCGACCAGCACGCCGTCGCGGGTGGAGACGAGGTCCAGTTCGATGAAGTCGGCCCCGGCCGCGACGGCAAGGCGGTACGCCTCCAGGGTGTGCTCGGGGCGGTGCCCGCTGGCGCCCCGGTGGGCGACGACGACGGGACGGGCGAGGGTGTCCGCCGGGCCGGCGAGCAGCGCGGCGGCGAGGACGCTGGTAAGGAGCATGGGCTCGGGTCGGGTGCGGGTCGGAAGACGGACGCGAAAAGCCTGCGTGATCGTTACACGAGTGCGCTGGCGCCCGGCCGTGGCGGTCCCCACGATGGAGGAGGAGCGCGCTCCGCGCCCCCGCGTGACCACGGCGACAGGGGATCTGCGATGGATGGGATCGAGTTGGGACGCCACCTCCGGTCGATGCGCGAGCTGGTCGGCAGCGGCGAGCGGGATCTGGAGCGCCGGACGGAGGCGGACGCTGCGTTCCGAGGGCACTACCGGCTTCTCAGGGAGGAGTGGGACGGCATCCCAGCGGACGCCGCCGGCGCCGTGAAGGACGCGTTTCTCGCCCTGGTGGGCGACGACGACTGGACGGCTGCGAGGCTGCGCCTGGAGCAGGCGATCGACCGGCTGGGGTAGACCAGGGCACGGCCCGCACCGCCCCCCAATGCGCCCCGGCCCTCGGCGCGACGCTCACACCGAGAGTCTCCGCAGCCTCGCCCCCGCCGTGTCCCTGCTCCGCTGGAACCGCCGGCCCTCCACCACGTAGACGACATCCTCGGCGATGTTGGTGGCGAGGTCCGCGATCCGCTCCAGGTTGCGCCCCACCCGGAGGAGCGCCATCCCGGGAACGATCTCCCGCGGGTCCCCGGACATCACCGCGGCCAGCTGGTGGGTCAGGCGATCCAGCAGCGAGTCCACCTGCTCGTCGCGCCGGCACAGGAGGATCGCCTGCTCCGCGTCCGCCCGGACCAGGTGGTCGAGGGCCGCGGTCAGCATCTCCCCGGCGATCGTCCCCATCTCCTCCAGGTGGGGCAGTTCCGGGAACGGCCGCCCGGCCAGGTCGCGCACCGCGTGGGCGATGCCGACGGCGTGGTCGCCGATCCGCTCCAGCTCCCTGGCTGTCCTCATCGCCGCCACGACCAGGCGGAGATCCGCGGCGACCGGGTGCCGGCGGGCGAGGAGCGTCAGCGAGGCCTCGTCCACCTCCAGCTCCATCGCGTCCAGCTCCGGGTCCCTGAGGATGGCCGCCGTGGCGAGCTCCGGGTCCGCCCGGACGAGGGCGGCCACGCAGGCGCGCACCTGCACCTCCGCCAGCGCCCCCATCTCGAGGAGGAGCGAACGGACGCCGGCGGTCGGGGGCACGAAGACGTGTGACGCCAGGACGGTGTTCATGTCGTGACGAGGGATGGGGAGGGAGGTGAGGCGGGGGCGGGCTGGGGGCGGCGGGCTCGCGCCGCCAGCACCCGCATCGCGTGGATCGCGCGGGAGTACGCCGGCTCCTCGCCCTCCGCTGCGCCGGTGTCCAGGTTGCGGTCCGGCAGGCCCGCCAGGCACGAATCGAGGTGCGAGCGGAACAGGGCGCCGAACGCCGCGGTCTCCTCGCGCACCCGGAGGAGGAGCCAGGGGGCCGGTTCCACGGGGGTCAGGAAGCCCTGCGTGAGCGCCAGCCCCGACGCGCGGTACGGCGCGGAGGGGAGCTGCCGGCGCACGGCCCCGAGGGCGCTCCGGCGCTCCCCCGCCGCGCGGCGCGGGAGCAGCCAGTGGAGCGCGAGCAGCGAGGAGGTGAGCCTGCCGGCGGCCAGGTGGGCGCCGAGCAGCGGCCGCAGCTCCACCGGCAGGGCGTACGTCGCGCGGTAGGCGCGGCCGAGGAACCGGATCCCGGCCCCCGAGAACACCGGGTGGAGGCGGATCGAGCGCAGGCGGGGGTGTGCGGCCGAGCAGGCGAGGTCCAGCCCCATCTCCACCCGGAGGTGCGACGCCGCGTCGTCGGCCGCGGTGAGGGGCCGCTCGCCGTCGCCGAGCACCAGCTCGCCGCAGGCGCGGTTGATCAGCGGGTGGATGGCCGCGTCGGCGAGCAGGTGGGTGACCCATCCCCACGCGAAGGCGCGCTCCGTCGCCGTCGCCGCCTCCCGCACCACAGACCGGGCGAGGTCGCCGGCCCGCACGTAGTGGGCGAGGTCCGACCAGAACGGGTCCGCGCCGGGGAAGTAGCCAGCGTCCGGACCGATCGCGCCGTGCAGGAAGGCGTTCCTGCACTCGGGATCGGCGGCGGGGAAAGGGAGGCAGTCGGTGGAGGACGCGTCGGCGAGGGCCTGGTCGGCGAGGAGGCAGTGCAGCGCGACGCCTGGCATACCGGCCCTACCGGCGGAGTGGCAGGGGGGATCGGGAGGGAACCACGGTTCTGCCCGGCGCTCGCTGCATGAAGGCTCCCTGGGCGGGATGCCGGCTCGATCCCCGGCTGGCCGGATCGTCCGGGAAGGAATCACCTGAAACGCGGACCAATCTCGCCCCGCCACCCTTCGCTTCGGTCACGATCCGGAGGGCGAACGGCAACGGTGCGCGGGGCGGCGGCGAGGCCCGTCTGCAGCCGCCCGTGCCCCTCCCTCCACGTTACCTGCGTGTGACGCGTTGCGTGCCCCCCCGCCGGGGGTTCCGGTGAGCTTTCCCGGACCCACAACGACAACCGGGAGAGCACGGATGAGGATGAGGTGGACGGGCGGGGCGCCCCGCGGCGGACGCGCCCGCCCCGGGAAGGCAGGCGCAGGCTTGGGGATCCCGTTCCGCTGGCAGCTGGTGCTGGCGAGCCAGGCGGTGGTCGTGCTGGCGGTGGCGCTGATGCTGGTGCCGGCGTACCTGGGCACCCGCACCCAGGTGACCAACGCCTACCGCGAGCGGCTCGTCGCGCTCGCCTTGGGCGCGAGCGTGGCGGTGCCGGCCGCGACGGTGGATTCCGTCGCGGCGCAGCCGGGACGGGTGACGGTCCCTTACCTGCTCGCGCGGAATGCCCTGGGCGCCTTCCAGCCGGGAGTGGCGGGGGACACGGCCGCGCCCGGCGCCGCGGACGGGCTCCTGCTGGTGCGGCAGGCGCGGGGTGAGTACAGGGTGCTGGCGCGCTCCGGCGGCAACGGCGATCCCCCGGCGGACCCGGTCCGGTGGACGCCCCCCGCCGGCCTCGCGGACAGCCTCCGGTCCTACCGGGCGGGGCGAACGGCCCCCTACTGGTTCCCGGAGGGCGACCGCCTGGTGGCCGTCGCTCCGGTCATGGACAGCGACGGGATCGCGGCGGGGCTGGTGGTGGCGTCGGTGCGGGCGGACGCGGCCGTCGCGGAGTCGCACCGCGAGCTGCTCCGGCTCGCCTGGTATCCCCTGCTCGCGGTGGCGGTCGCGCTGCTCCTGTCCATGCTCCTGGTCAGGGGGCTCGCCGCCCGCGTCGGCGAGGCGGTGCTCCTGGCGGAGGAGATCGCGCGGGGAGACCTGCGGGGCCGGGGCGACGCAGGCGGCGGGGACGAGATCGCCAAGCTGCGGGGGGCCATGGGCCGGATGGCCGCGCGGCTGGCCGAGGTGATCGGCGAGGTGCGGGCCGGGGCCGAGTCCGTCTCGGCCGCGGCGGCCCAGATCACCTCCACCTCGCAGGACCTGGCGCTGGGCACCGCGGAACAGAGCGCCTCCGTGGTGCAGACCGGGACGGGGCTCCGGGAGATGAGCGCCTCCATCGCCACCACCGCCGAGCACTCGCGGCTCCTGGAGAAGGCGGCGCAGGAAGGCGTGCGGACGGCGGAGGAGAGCCGCGGCGCGGTCGAGGAGACGCTGGAGGCGATGCGCTCCGTCACCGGGCGCGTCACCATCATCCGGGAGATCGCGCGCAAGACGGACCTGCTCGCCGTCAACGCGGCCATCGAGGCCGCGCGGGCGGGGGAGCACGGCCGCGGATTCGCCGTGGTGGCCGAGGAGGTGCGGCGGCTCTCGGAGCGCAGCAGCGCCGCGGCGGCCGAGATCCGCGACCTGACCGCCTCCAGCATCCGGGTGGCGGAGCGCTCGGCCTACCTGCTCGGCGACCTGGTCCCCTCCATCCAGGACACCGCGGGCCGGGTGCACGAGGTCGCGGCGGCCTCGCGCCGGCAGGCCGCGGCCGTCGAGGAGATCGCCGCCGCCATGTCGCGCGTGGACCACGTGACCGAGAGCGCGGCGGCCGGCGCGCAGGAGCTCGCGGCCACGGCGGAGGAGATGGCGGCGCAGGCGGAGGGGCTGCGGGAGCTGATCTCGTACTTCCGGACGGAGACGCCGGCAGCGCCCGGCCGGAGCGGTGGCGGAACGAAGGTGGAGACGGAGGAGGATCCGAAGCTGGAGGCGGCGGTCGGCTGACCGGGACGGGCGGTCGGTCAGCCGAGGACCAGACCGGCGGCTCCCGCCCCGGCGGCGGCGAGGAGCCATCCCGCCGCGACGTCGCCGGGGTAGTGCACCCCCAGGTAGCACCGCGAAACGCCCACCAAACCCGCCAGGAAGATCACCGCCGCCCCGCTCGCCGGGGGGAGGACCGACGCGAGCCCCAGGGCCACGGACAGCGCAGCCGCGGCGTGGCCCGAGGGGAAGCTGAAGCGGTCCGGGGCCCGTACCAGCGACCCGTACCCGACGGGGAGCCGAGGACGGGTGCGTACCACCGTGCGCTTGAGGAGCTGCACCGCCAGGTGCGAGGAGACGAGCGCGAAGGCGGCCCTCGCTCCGGCTTCCGCGAGGCCGGGGAGGAGGCCGGCGAGCATCGCCATGGTGAGCACGACCGTGACCGCCGCGTCGCCCAGGTGCGTGATCCCGTGCATCAGGCGGTCCGCCGTCCGCCGCCGGCGGAGCACCAGGGCGTGCAGGATCCGCTCGTCGTGGTGGCGCAGGCGCAGGAGCCAGAAATGCATGCGGCGTCCCTCGTGAGGCGTGTACGGTGCCGAACACGCCTGAACGTGAGGAGCGGCGGCCACGCCGCCGCCGGGAAGCCGTAACGGTTGCGCATCGAGCCCGCGCGTTTTCGGCCCCCGTCAGCTCCAGAGGTAGAGCGCCACCCCGACGGGGGTGAAGACCCAGTACTCCCGGGGCATGATCCACCACCACGCGGGCGCGTGCCACCAGGCGTGCTCCGGGGTGAAGCGCCGCACCCCGTACTCGGGGTTGAACACGAACCAGAGGAAGTCCTCCAGGAAGTTCAACACGACCCTGTCGAGCTCCAGGAGTTCGCGATCTTCGCCATCTCCGTGGCGGGGAAGAGCAGCTTCGTCCAGGTCCGCACGGTGGCCATGGAGTCCGTTCGCCTGGGCCGGTACACCCGGATCGGCCGGGCTCTCACGGAGATCGTCGACCGCAACCTGGACCTGCGCACCTGCACCGAGGAGGACCTGGCCGCGGTGCACGGGTGCAGTTGAAAGACGGCCAAGTTCATCCTCGTGTACTCCCGCCCCGAGGTCCGTGCGGCGGTACTCGACACGCACGTCCTCCGCTGACTCGCCGAGCGGGGCCACAAAACGCCCGGTTCGAGCCCACAGAACAGATCCGTGTACGAGGCGCTGGAGCGTGTGTTCCAGGGCTACGCCGACTCCCTGGGTGTGTCCTGCGCCGAGCTGGACGAGATGCTGTGGCGCCGCTCCGCACGCCTCCAGAACCGCACACGGGAAGCGCGCCCCGGCGCGCCCCCCGTCGTCCCCGCCGCGCCCCTCGCCGCCCTCGCCCCCCTCCAGATCCTGCTCGACTTCCGGACCGCCGGCTGAGAACGGTCGCGGGCCTGTCCGCGGTCTGTGAACCAGTCTGCGGCGGCGCGTTCCATGCGAGCCCACCCCTCCCCTGGCGTACGGCCGGTGGCTCAGACCCGCCCCCCTCCCCTGCGCAACGTACCGTGATCCAGCTGATCGCCGGGCCGGCCGTCTTCCTCGCCGGTGCCGCGGCCGCAGCATCGCTGATCGCCCGCTCGCGCCGCCGCCGCGCCGCCGGCATGCGGCCGCCACCCGTCACCCGCCGGCGCGCGGAATCGCTCGCCGTCGCGACGGCGCTCGTGGCCAGCGCCGCCGGCCTCGCGGCCACCCTCTGGCCCTTCCTCGTGTCCTGACCGTTGCGGCACTTCATCGCCGCCCCCCCGCAGCCCTCTCTCGCCATGCTGACCCGGGACCAGCACGCCCCGCCCTCCCCCGCCCCGTACCTTCGCGTCGGGACCGCGACGGTGGGCGTCTCCCGCGGCGCCGAGCGCATCTACCTCCAGGGCGCCTACCTCGCCCGAGCGCGCTTCGAGCCCGCCGCGCGCATCCAGGCCGAGTTCACGCCCGGCCGCGTCCGCATCCGCCTGGTCCCGGACGGGCCGCGGGCCGTCTGCGCGAAGCATCGCGCCGGCGCCACCGTCCCGGTGATCGATCTCCACACGGCCCAGCTCCGCGCGGCCTTCGGGTCCGCCACCACCGTCCGCGTGCGGGTGACCGAGGGGGAGATCGACATCTCCCTGGAGCGCACCGCCCGCAAGCGGCTCAGCCGCTGCCGCAACGGCGCCGCCGGCTCGCTCTGCAGCGGGGCCGGGCTGCTGGACGAGGCCGCCGGCCAGGCCGGCTTCACCCCGGGCTGGGCCGTCGAGGTTTCCGACCGCTACGCCGCCCTGTACGAAGCGAACCACCGCGGCGCGACGATGTTCAACCAGTCGGTCTCCGACGTGGACATGGAGGACCTGCCGCCGGTCGAGCTGCTCGTCAGCGGCCTCGACTGCCGCCCCTGGTCCCGGAAGCTCATGACCCTCCCGGGAACGGGAGAGCGCCGGGCCCCGGACACGCCGCGCGAGGCGCACCCCTCCTCCGACCTGGTGTTCTGGCTCCTGAAGGCAGCCGACGCCCTCAACCCCGCGTACGTCCTCGTCGAGCAGGTGCCCCTGTTCCTCAAGTCGGCCGCGGCGTACCTGCTGGCCGGCGCCCTGACCCGCATGGGCTACCACGTCGAGTCGAAGGTCCTCAGCCCGGCCGACTACGGGTACCTGGGCGACCGCCCGCGCGCGGTCGTCGCCGCCACGAGCGACCCGGCCCCGATCCGCTGGCCCACCCCCGGCGCCGGGCGTCCGCGCCTCGCCGACATCATGGACGCCCCGGCGGCCACCGCGGACCTCTTCTTCACCCGCGACACGAAGCGCTGGTTCTTCCACCACCGCGAGACCCAGACCGCCCGCGGGAACGGCTTCGCCGGACGCGTCCTCTTCCCGGAGACGGACCGCGTCCCCACCCTGACGCGCCGCTACTTCGCCGGCCAGGGCGACAACTTCGTGATCGGCGACCATGCCCGCCCGGGCGAGTACCGGTGGATGACCCTCGGCGAAGCGCGCCGGCTCTTCGCCGTCCCGGCCCACTACGACCTCGGGCGTTCGCGCGCCGTCGCCGGCGAAGCGCTCGGCCAGGGCGTCCACGTGGACCTCTTCCGCCGCGTGATCGCCGCCGTGACAGGCAGGCCCGGCGCCGACTCCCCGGAGCCCGGCCCGTCCTCGCTCACCGGCGCGTGACCGCCCTCGCCTCGCGGGAGGGCCCGCATCCTCCTCGCCGGCCAGCCGGCGTGACCCGCCGGGTGCGCCCCCCGGGTCCACGCCGGCGCGCGTCCCCGCCGCTCCCCCGCCCCACGGATCCCACGCCAGTGACACGCCGCCGCACGCCCCCACGGGGGCAGCTGGACATGCTGGAGAGCCCCGACGGCACGGACCCGGTCTCCGTCGCCTGCGGCGTAGGGGCCAACAGCATGGCGATGCTGGTCGGCATGCGCCGCCTCGGGATCCGCCCCGACCTGATCCTCTTCGCCGACGTGGGCGACGACGGCGAACGCCCCGCAACGTACGAGTACAAGGAGCGCGTGCTCCGCCCGTGGCTGCGCGCGATTGGCTTCCCCGACCTGGTCGAAGTCCGCTACGTGCCCCGCCACGACCGGTACACGAGCCTGGAAGGCAACCTGCTCGCGAACCAGACCCTCCCGAGCCTGGCCTTCGGCTACAAGGGGTGCAGCCTCAAGTTCAAGGTCGAGCCCCAGCAGAAGTACGAGGCAGGCTGGGACCTGGCGCAGCGCGCCTGGCGCCGCGGCGGCCGCATCGAGAAGTGGATCGGATACGACGCGGGCCCCAAGGACCGCCTCCGCGGCCTGGAGCTCTACGACGACGACCGCTACCGGTACCGCTACCCGCTCCGCGACGAGTGGGGCTGGGACCGCGAGCGCTGCAAGGAGGAGATCCGCGCCGACCCCGAGCTGGTCGCGATCGCCGGGGCCGCGAGGCTCGACCCCGTGCCCGAGAAGAGCTCGTGCTGGTTCTGCCCGGCGAACACGACCGACGAGATCCGGCAGCTCGACGACAGCCACCCGCACCTGGCCGACCGCATCATCGCCATCGAGGCAACGGCCCGGCCCAAGCTGCGGACCGTCCAGGGCCTCTGGCGCCGCCCCCGCAAAGGGTGCCGCGGGACCGAGCCGCGCCCCGCGGACATGACCACCTTCATCCTCGCGTACCGCCAGCAGAAGGCCCTCCGCTCCCTGCCGGTCCTCCAGCCCGCTCCCCCCGGGCTCGCCGCCTGACCCCTCCGGAGCAGCTCCCCGCTCTTCCTCTCCCCCTGTTCCCGCCGGATCCCTCCGCTCGCCGCGCCCATCCCCATCCCGCTGTCCCCCGCTCAACCGCCACGGGAGAACGGGCGCGTCCGTGTTCGCATCGTCTATCCCCGATCCCGGGAGTTCCCATGGCCGAGCCCGCGCAGTCCCCCCCAGCGTCCACCGGGGACGCAGCCCTCGCCGTGCCCCACGACATGCTCCGCGGCGGCAGCAACTTCGTCCTGCGCGTCAGGGGCGACTCCATGCGGGACGAGCAGATCCGCGACGGCGACTACATCATCGTCACCTCGCGCCAGACCGCCGAGGACGGCGAGATGGTGGTCGCGCTGATCCACGGCGAGACCTCCACCGTCCGGAAGTTCTACCGGGAGCGGGACGGCCGCGTGCGCCTGCAGCCCAGCGACCCGGCGTCGCACCCGACCTACTTAGGCCGGGACGAAGTCCAGATCCACGGCGTCGTCGTCGGCGTCATCCGCAAGTACTGACCATGCTCCACATCACCCTCACCGGCGCGTACGCGGGGACGCCGATCTGCGGCGTCCTCCGCGCCGTCGCTGAAGCCCGGGGCGACGACTTCGCGCACATGCCGTACGACCAGGAAGCGGCCGACGCCCTGCTCGCCCGCCCGTCCACCTGCCCGGACTGCATCCGCGAGTGGAACATCGCCGGCGCGGAGCCCGCCGGCGAGGACTCGCTGCTGCCCTCCTGACGGGGCGCGGCTCCGCCCCCGGGGAGATGGCGGCCAGCCCCCCCACCGCCCCGCCCCGGACCTTCCCCTGCGCACCGCCCGCGCGGCCCTCCACCTCCTCCCGTCCGCGAGCGTCCTCGCGTACGCCCTCGACGAGACCGCCGCACCGTGGCGCTCCCCGCGCGCGGGGGCCCAGGCATCCCGCGCGCGCGGACCGCCCACGCCCCTCCGCTCCATTCCCTGGGCTCGGCGCCACCGTGTCCACCAAAAGCGCCGGCCGCGCGGGTTCACATGACCCGGCGAGATGCAGTTTCCCCGGGGCGAGAGGTTCGGACGCCCTCGGACTTCACTTCCTTTGCACGGGAGTACAATGCACGACCACAGCCTTTCCATCACCATCGGAGGCAGGCTCCCCAGGTCTGCACTCGCCGCGCTGTTCGCAGCCGTCGAAGCCGACGACCTCGGGTTCGAGTGGGGGGACGCCGCGTCCCGGGGTGACTCCCCCGAGGAATTAGCCGACGGGATCGAAGACGGCGAGCCCCTGAAGCTGGTGTCCGACAGCGTCGGAGAGGCGGGCCTCAGCGAGCTGGAAGCCACCTGCCGCTCGCTCCGTCTCCACTACGTGGTCTACACCGAGGCCGACGACGGACAGCCTGCCAGCCTCGCCTGGTGGGAACCCGCGATGCGGGAGCGCGCGTGCGCCGACGCGCTGGAGGAGGACACCCCGGCGGTGGCGCTCGCCGTGGTCCGCAGGGCCATCTCCGGAGACGATCCCGCGCGCAGCATCGAATCCGTGAAGCAGCTGCTGGACGGGCTCACCCCCATCGAGGTCCCCCCGCTCGTCCTGGTGGACGACACCGGCGCCGCCAGCGATCCCGGCTGAGCCCATGGTGGCGCCCCTGCGTCCGGGCGCGTGGGCTACACCCCGGAACCCCGGCGCGCACCCGGCCGTCCGGGCGCGCCCGCCCGGGCCCGCCCGGACCCCTGCTCCCGGCCGGGCGACCGCCCGCTCCCCCGCACCCCCGCACCCCAGGACGATGAACCGCAACGCTCCGCCCGTGAACACGACCCCGCCCCCGGCCCTCCCGCTTCCGCCGGTTCCCTGGCTCAGCCGCGACGTCTTCGGCGCCGCGGAGCGCACGGTGGGCGACACGACGTACCGCGTGGAGGTCCGTGCCTTCCTCATGGACCCGAGGGCCGCCCCGGAGCCCTGCTACTGCGTCCACACGCTGCGCGAGGGACGCTGGGTCCACCTCCGGCCCAGCCACCTCGCCCCGGACTCGATCGCCCAGATCGGCACGCAGCTCGTGGCCGCCGCGGCCGGCGTGGACCTGTCCACCGCCTCGTACACGCCGGGCGCCAGCATCGACCGCTCCTCCGAGTGCGGCCAGCAGCTCGCCCACGCCTGACCCCGTGCCCCACCATGCCGCCTGACACGCAACCGCCCCCCGCCTCCGGCAGCCCCGGCGGGGGCGTACAGCCCGGCGAGCGCACGTGGGCCCTCCGCCTGCGCCATGGCGACACCCTCGACTACCGCTACGCGCTCGTGACCCTCACCGCGCCGGACTGCCGGGACGTCCTGAAGGTGATGCGCTACGCGGGCGAGGTGTCCGAGCTGGTCCCGAACGCCACCTCGATCCTCTACGAGGGTCCCCGCATCGTGCTCCGCTACGCGGCGGACGCGCGCCTCTTCGCCAGCGCCACCCCGGCCCACGCCGCCATCGCCGCGGGCCTCCGCGCCGGCCCGGCCACGGAGATCACCCACCTCCTCGGCCCGGATCACCCGCACATCACCGGGATCGCCCTCCCCGGCGAGCAGGCACCGGAGTGCACCGGACACGTGCGGGTCAGCGCCGCCGGCCTGACCTGCGCCATCCTCACGACCCGCGGCGCGGACTCCTTCCACCTCCACAGCGAGACGCTCACCCTCGCCCACCTGCTGGCCGCACCCCCGCCCCGCGCGACGTAGCACCCGCACCCCCGGCGGGCCACCTCGGCGCCGCCGGCGCCAGCCTCCCCACACCGACCGAATCAAATGCAAGGCACCCTGTTTCCCGGCGCCGGAGCCGCAGTGGCCTCCGGCGCCGCCACCCCCGCGGCCGCCGTGCCCACCCTCGCCGCCATGGCCGCCGCGCCGGCCACCCCCCACCTCGTCCCGGTCCCGCGCCAGAAGGACCTGTACCGCTACCGGGACCTCCCGGAGGGCGAGGTGATCGAGGTCGAGGTCACCTACATGACCGGCTCCAGCCCCGCCAGCCGCGGCATCTACATCCGGATCCGCCCCGCCACGGTGACCGCGGACACGCACGGCTTCATGCTGCTCGCCGGCGCCAGCGTCCGCGTCCGCAGCCTCGCCCGCTCCACCCCGCGGATCCTCCAGGCCGCCGTCCGGCACCTGGAGCCCCGCGTCGTCAAGCTGGCCGAAGCGTACCGCGAGGACGAGGCCGCCGGGAGGGCCGCGTTCGAGGCGTACGGCCGCGAGCTGGCGGCGGTCCTCGCGCCGCTCTGAGCCTTCCCGTCCACCCACCCTGCCGGGCCGGCCACCCGCCGGTCCGGCCACCGCTCCCCGACTCCATGGCCCCCTCCAACCTCAGCATCCACGCCCCGTCGGGCCCGCGGGGCCCGCTCACCGTCCGCATTCCCCACTGGAGCGGGCGGGTCTACTCGCTCCCGCCCGAGACCCGCTCCCTGGCCGTCCTCTCGCCCGTGCCCCCCGCCCCTCTGCGGGGCGTCTGCATCCTGCTCGACTCCGACCTCCACCAGCAGCCCAGCGAGATCCGCGTCTGCCCGACCGAGGACGTCCTCGCCACCATCGTGGCCCTCGCCCCGGAAGCCGGCGCCCCGAAGTGGCGCCGCGTCCTCGTCCTGGCGCAGCACGACGACCCGCACCGGCTTGCGCTGCGGTACACCGCGCGGCGCCTCGCCGAGTCGACGCCGGTCCCGGCGGAGGTCGTCCCCGCCCCGGCGGACTCCGACCACGTCTCCGAGCCCGACCGGGAGGACGCCGACGCATACCTGGAGACCGCCGCGTTCGCGCTCGCGTTCCTGGGCCTCCCGCTGCCCCACCTCTGAGCCTCCGCCACACGCCCCGCGCGTGCTGGAGCCGCGCCCCGCGGGCGCGCTCGACCCGTCCCCCAGCCCCCACCCCATGAGCACCACACCCTCGCCCGTCGGCGACCACGAGCGCGCTCGCCGCCTGCGCCGGCTCGACGCCGAGATCGCGCAGCGCGCCCTGGGATTCACCGGCAGCTTCCCGGCCTGCCGGCCGGGCGACGACGACCGGGAGGACCCGATCCCCTGCTTCCTGGCGGCGCCGGAGGACACGGCCTTCCTCGCGGCGCGGCGCGCGGAGGGGCTGCTCACCGCCGACGGGCAGCCCGCCCCCTCGTGCTTCGTCCCGAAGCACTTCACCACGTGCGCCCGCGCGAGCTACGAGCTGCAGCGCCACTTCCTCGCCCGCGGCTGGCTCAGCGGCCACCAGGACACCCTGGTCGACGGCGAGCGCCGCACCAGCGTCCACTACTCCCACCCGTCGCCCGGAGCCTTCGTAGACGCCACCGCGCGCGACTACCTGGAGGCGAACGGGCACGCGGTCCTCCGTGCCGCACACGAGGAAGCCCGGGCGGCCCAGACCTCCACCTTCGCGGTCCTGGTCTCCCGCCCCGTCCTGGAGGACGGCCCGGGCGATGCCGTACGCGAAGCCCTCGCGTGCGCGCTCGCCGCCACGTACGACACCGATCTCCTCGGCCCCGCCCTCGCCGCGGTGCAGCACACCCCCGCCGCGTACGTCCTCCTGATCTGGAGCCGGGGAGCACTCCGGCACGCCGAGCCGATCGGCCCGCCGCCGCCGGACACCACGGCGCCGGCGTTCCTCCGCACGCTGGCCGCCACCTCCCGCGACGCCGGCTACCCGGTCCCCGCCCTGCTCAGCCTCCTCGTGCTGGCCACCTTCGGGCAGGTCGAGCCGATCACCTTCACCGAGACCTCCGCCGGCGAGTGGCAGGCCGGTGTCACGCCCGATCCGCGGTACCGCGATGCGCCGCTCCACGTCGCGGCCCTCTGCCGCTACTGCGGCTGCACCGACGCCCGCGCGTGCCCGGACGGCTGCTACTGGATCCACGTGGACCCGGACCTCGCCGTCGGCGTGTGCAGCGCCCCGGCCTGCGTCGAGGCCTTGAGCCAGGAGCGCGCCCGCGCCGCCGCGGCCACCGGTGCGCCGGCGCCCGATCCCTGATGCACCCGGCGGCCGCCGCGCCGGCCCGTGCGCCCCCGGCGGCCGCCGCTCCCCAGCCCCGCCCCGGCGCTCCCGCGGGGCGGCGGCACCGACACCGCCTCGCGCAACGGAACCACCCTCCCCCCGCGCCCACGGAGAATGTCCGCCACCGACGACCTCGCCAGCCCGGGCACCTCCCGGGCCGCTGCTCCCCCAGCCGACGCGAGCGCCGATGCCTCGGCGCCCAGCCCCCTCACCGGATCCGCCTTCTACGGCAACGGGGCTTCGTGGCAGTACGAAGAACATGGCAACCGGCTGCTCACCGTCACCGGGCTCTGCCCCTATGGCGTGGACCGCTGGCGCGTGTGGTGCGAGCGCGGCACGCACTTCGACGCCTCCGGCGACAACATCCGCGAAGCACTTCGCGGCGGGTACAGGCCGAAGTTCGTCGGCCCCGCCGACGGCGAGCACATCAAGATCGCGATCGCGTTCCTGAAGCACGCCAGCTCCGCCACTGACCCGCGCGCGCGTGCCGACGCGCTCGCCTGGGCCAACGTGCACCTGGAGCTGGAAGGGATCGCCCTTTCCAGGCGCCTCAACCCCGCCTCGGGCCGCCCCCGCCGGTCCTCACGACGTCTCGCGTAGCCGCGCCCGGCGTGCCTGGCCTGGCTCGCCGGGGCCTGGCGGCTCCCGGTCTCCCCTGCCCCGGCCCCCTGCGGCGTGCTCCAGCTCGACATGACCCTGAAGGTCGAGCCGATCGCTCCCTGATCCCGGGGCCGGCGCGGCCCTCCTCGGCGGCATGTACCTGCCTGACCATCCCGCCGATCCAGTGCCGCTCCCCAATGGACAAGAACCCGCCCGCGGCGCACGTCCACCGCGTGGCCTGACCGGAGACCCCCATGGCCGTGCACTTCCTCGGGAAGCGGACCGACCAGTACCTCGTCTACGAGTGGCATCCCACGACCGAGCGCCGCCTGGACGGGTGCCTCGCCCACGTCACCACCACACGCGAGGACGGACCGGCGGAGATCGCGGCCGAGATGTTCCGCAGGAAGCCGGATACCCGCCCCTTCGCCATCGTCTGCGTGACGCAGCTCTCCCTCGTCGCCCAGGGCCGCTCGGACAGGCTGGAGGCGACCGTCTACGACCGGCCGGGCGCCTGGGGGGTTTCTCACCGCCTCGACATGGCGGAGCAGCACCGTCTCGGGGGGAGCTACATGGAGTTCCTGGACGAACAGCTCCGCGGGCACGAGGCCTTCCGGTCCGGCCGGAGGGGCTGAGCCGTTTCCCTCCTCCACCCTCACCACCGGGAGCGCGAGTGCGCCCCCAGGAGCCCCTTCACCGCCATGAGTTGCACCCCAAGTGGCAACCTCGCGAGGCCGCCGTACGACTTCCTGCGCGTCGACGCCCACGGCCACCCGCACATGTGCACGGGCTGCGGCGAGGCGCTCGTGGTGGAGATGATCGGCCACAACGACACGCTCAGGGTCACCGCGGATGGCCGCGCCTTCGACGACAGGGGCGAGCCCCCCATCTACCCTGGACTGGGCGTCCCGCACCCGATGATGCCGTGGAACCGGTTTGTCGAGCACGTCGCTGCTCCGTGCCCCGATCCGCAGGCGCCCCTGCTCCCAGGCGTCGAGCCCTGCCCGGAGTGCTGCGGCCTCCCCATGATGCTCCGCACCGACGGCTGGCTCTGCCGAAAGCACGACACCCTTTTCCCGTTCGCCGCCGCCTGAGCGTGCTGCGCCTCCCGATCCCTCGTACGAAGGCTCCGTCACCGTACGCTGGACCCGGACCGCGGCCGGCAGCGCCGAAGTCGTGCAGTAGCAACCCCGTTCGCCCCTCCGCTCCTCCGCTCCTCCACCTGCACACGGCACGGCATCTGGGCGTGCCCCCCCGTGGCCGGGGGGTCGGGCTGCGCGCGGAGTAGGACACGATACGACCGTGTCCAACTCCGTCGAGCCCCCGCAAACCCCCGCGGGGTCTCGCCCCTGCCGGGCGCGCATCCCTCACGCGATCCGCTCAACCGCTCCGGAGAACGGGTGGCTTGTCACTGGCGGCGACTGCGTGCCGCCACCCCACACTCTCGCGCGGACCTATGCCCCTCCCGCACCAGATCCCCATCCCCCGGAGAGCCCGCGGCGGCACCCCGGCCGGACCCGGCGCGATCACCCTCTACGTCCACCCCAACACCCAGAGCATCGCGCTCACCCCCGTGAAGGACTACGAGGTCGCCCGCTTCCCGGACGACCTCCCGCCGCATCCGATCCAGCTCCGGCTCTACGACACCATCGCCGAAGCGCTCGCTTTCGTCGAGGGAATCGAGGCCACGGACCGGGACGACGTCCACACGCTCACCTGCCCCTTCGACGGTTTCGCTGCCGCCCTCGCGGTCTGGACGGACGACGGCGGCATCGCCGGCGCCAGCGTTCCCGCATGCGTCGAGCTGGTCGACCGCCGCGCCGGCGCGCCCGCGGCGGACTGAGAGCCGCCCGTCCCGTCCACCCCGAACCTGCATCCCGGACCCATGTCCGATCCGAACGTCCGGGCGGTCCCGGCCGCCCCGCACGAACACGATCTCCGCGCGACCCATCGCGCCCAGGTGAGCGACGCCGAGGAGGCCCTCCTCGCCGCCGGCCTCGCCCACATCACCAGCCAGCTGCTCGGCGCGCGGCTCTACCTCCACCGGGGTACCGGCCGGACGGTCGCCCTGGTCGAGTACCAGCAGCCGACCGACTCCGGCGGCGTTCCCTCCGGCTTCGCGCTCTACGCCCGGCTCGACCAGGCGACGGCGTTCGACAGCGGCGGGATGGCCCTCCTCTCGTACCTCCACGGCGCCCCGCTCTCCCTCACCGACGCCCTCGCCGAGTTCCCGCTGGCGGGCATCGCCACCGAGTATGGCGGCTTCGGCAAGCCGCCGGCGGCCGTCGCCCGCGAGGCGGCGCTCTCCGGCCTGATCCCCGTCGACGCCGCCGAGGAGGTCCTCGCCTGGTGGCTGCGGGCCGGCCGCCCGGCCCTCCGCGGCGCCGAGGCGTACGTCCACCGCCACCCGGGCGGCGTGCGCGGCGCGGCGGCCGCGCTCTGCGCCGCCATCCGGGCGATCGAGCGCGCGCACCAGGAGGACCCCGCCCTCGTGGCGGACTCGATCCGCGCCGCAGCGGCGGCCGCGGACGAGGTGCAGCGCGATCTGGACACGGGGTGGCTGTAGCATCATCACCACCGCACGCCCCCTCCATCACACCCTGCCCGAGACGTCTCCGCACATGGCACCACCACGTCCACCCGCCCCCGCCGGCACGGCGGGCCATCCCCGCACCCTGGGCGCGTTCCTCGCGGCCCTCCCGTGGACGCAGGCCGTCCAGTGGCACGGGGAAACGGGCTACATCCGCCTCGACGCGACGCGCCTCGCCCGCATCGCCGCCTCCCCCGGCCGCGCCAGCATCGGCGGCGAATGGACGGCACTCGAGGTCACCATCCTGGACGTTCACCGCGGCCGGATCGACGGGGTCGTGCTCCACTTCGACGACCTGGCCGACCCCGCCGTGCCGGCCCACCGCGCCGACGACCGCCTGGCCGCCCACGCGACGGCCGCCCAGGCGAGGTTCCACATCTCCAGAAGCCGCGGCACCTACGCGTGGTACGTTGCGGTTCCCGCGCAGCCGGAAGTCTTCATCGCGGCCGTCGAAGCGTACGTAGACCAGTTCCGGGACCCGGAGCACCGCACGCTCACTCCCCTCGCACCCACGGATCGCCCATGACCCACGTTCCAGGCTCTGACCCGTACGTCCCTGCCCGCGACGCCGCCATCGCTCTCCTCGGCCTCGTGGCCCAGCTCGTCTCGCGCGGCTTGATCTCCCGCGCCGACCCGCGCCTCGAAGACGCGCACGCCGTCGTGGTCGACCGCGAGGCGACGCCGGCCCGGCTCGTCTGGGCCGTCCAGGACGCACTGGAGCTGTACCGCTCCGCCAGCCCCGCCGACGAGGAGGCCGGCGAGTTCCGCCCGGTCCCGCCGGAGGTGGATCGTGCGGAGCTCGCCCTCAAGTCGGCCCGCGATCTCGGCGTCGTCCCCCCGGACCACAACCCGTGGAACGACCTCGACACCCTCCCGGAATCCACCTGGTTCTACGTCGACGCGCTGGGCGCCTGGTACACCCTTCACCGCGGCGTGCTGTGGGAAATCCCGGGCCTGGTCGGGGAAGACACCAGCCCGAGGCGGCTGGACGCCGACGACCTCGATGAGGCGCAGCCCTTCGAGGAGTTCCGGGCCGCCACGCTCTGGCCGGACGACCCGCCGGTGGAGCGCGACGCGCGCATGGCCACGGTGCTGCGGGTCCGTGCCGCGCTCCGCGCCGGGCGGGACCCGGGTCTCGGCTGATCCGCCCGGCCCAGCCGCCAGGGCCACACCAGACCACCACGGGGGGCCGGAGCGTTCGCTCCGGCCCCCCTGTTTCTGTTTCCCCACCGCGGTTCCGTCCCGGCGGGCCCGCTGCACCGCAGACGGAGAACGAGACCGGCTGTTCCTGGCGCCCAGCGTTCCGGGCGCCGCGGCCTCCATCCCGTCCACGTGCCCCATGCGCAGCTCCGCCGCCGCAGGGCAGATCACGCTTTTCGGTCCGCCCCCGGCCGCGCCGGAGGCGACCCACAGCGACCACGGGCCCGTCCTCGCGGCTCCCCCTGCCGGCGCCCGCCGGCGCCACTCCCCGGTCCACCCGGCGCCGGGGCCGCTCCCCTTCCCCGGCCCGCACGTGGAGGTGCGGGACCTCCCGACCGCGGACCTGCTCGCGCTCCTGCTCGCGCCTCCCACGGCCGACGCCGGGGGCGCCCCGGCCGACCCCGGCGCGCTCGCCGCGGCCCTCCGCAAAGCCTCGCCCGGGCTCTCCCTTCGTCAGCTCGCCGCCGCCACGTCCTGGGAGCTGGCCGCGCTCACCGGGCTCTCCTCCACCCAGGTCCTGCGCCTCCGCGCCGCCCTGGACCTCGCCCGCCGACTCGACAGGGAAGCCCGCCCGGAGCGCGGCCCCTGCCGGACCGCGAGGGACGTCTACGACCGCTTCCGCATGCGCCTCCGCGACCTGGTGCAGGAGCAGCTGTGGGTCGTGCTCCTCGACTCCAGGTCCAACGTGCTCGGGGAAAGCATGGTGTCCCGCGGCACGGTCGACGCCTCGCTGGCGCACGCCCGCGAGATCTTCCGGCCCGCGATCGCCGAGGCCGCGTCCTCCCTGGTCCTGGTCCACAACCACCCGTCCGGCGACCCGTCCCCCTCGGACGAGGACCGGGAGCTGACCACCAGGATGCGCCTGGCCGGCATCCAGCTCTCCATCCCGCTGGTGGAGCACGTGATCGTCGGGGAAGGCCGCTTCTTCTCGTTCCGCGAGATGGGGGAGCTCTGACCCGCCGCCCGACGACCACGGAACCGCGAAGGAGAACGGCACGGGTGTCCGCGGGCGGCACCCGGAGCCGCCCCCAAGCCCCCCCGCGCTCCAGGAGCCGCCGTGATCGCCGACGTCGCCCTCGCCACCCTGCTCGCCTCCGGACTGCTCGGGGTTCCCGTCCTGGTCAGGATGGACCGGGCCGGCGGCCTCCTCCGCCTTCTCGGCCTCCGCTAGACCGCCCGGGAGAACACCGCCTCCGATCCGCCTCGCCCGTCCTCCCTGCCTCCCGTGCTCATGACCATCGCCCACATCCTCCGCCGCGTCTGCCAGCTCGCCCTCGCCCCCCGTCGCCCGGCGGCGACCCCGCTGGTCCTGCTCGACGCCGCCACCGGCCGCCAGCTCGGCGCGTTCGCGCGGGTGACGGGCACGGACGGGCAGCTCCACGCGGTCCGGGTCCGCACCTCCGCGGCGGCTGCCTCGGACGCTCCCATCACCAGCACCGGCAACTTCACCAGCAACGGCAACCGCTGAGGAGAACGAAGGAAGGGCAGGACGCGGGAAGAAGTTGAACAGCGTCCACGATCCCGGAGCGCCCGGCACGCACGCCGGCGCCCGCCCCACACTCCCGACCGGAGATCAGCATGCAGCGCACCGCCCCCGCCAGCAGCACCGCGCCCCGCCGCACCGTCGCGGACATCGTCGCCGAGGACCGCCGCCGCGCCGTCGCGGCGCACGGCGCCGAGGCCGCCACGGAGGCCCAGCTCCTCCCGATCCGCCGCGCGATGGCGCACCCGAAGGTCCCCAGGGGCCCGCGGATCCACGCGAGCATCACGCTCCGGGCGGGCGCCAGCAGGGAGAAGGCGAGCAAGCTGATGAACCAGCTCGGCGCGCACATCGAGGGCCGGGTGGCCGCCGACCGCGCTCCGACCACGCGCGTGCGCACCCCGCGCCAGAAGCTCCCGCCGGTCAGCGACAACGCGGGCACCGCGGAGCTCCGGGAGCTGGCGATCGACGCGCACGGGGACGCCGCCGCGACCCCGAACCAGATCGGGAGGCTGGACCAGATGATCCAGGACGGGCAGGGTCCGGAGGCGGCGCGCGCCCGCGCGGCCGACCTGCTGGACGCGGGCATCTCCTACGACGACGCCGGCGCGATGCTGGACTGGCTGAAGAAGGGCATCGTCCCCGCGGCGGCCTGATCCTCCCGGCCGGGGGGACCCGCGGGTCCCCCCGGCACCGACACGGCTAACCGCTCGGGAGAACGACGCCGGGCAGAGCAGACTTCGATAGCAGCACCGGCACGCCCACGCGCTCCACCGGCTCGACCCCAATCCCGAAGCCCTCCGCCGGCGCGGCCGGCCGAGGGCGGCACGGCACCGGGTAACGACGGCCGTCCGCGTGCGCAGCCGGGTCCCCGGCTGCAACCCCGTTCACGGAGGGAGCCCGACCTGAACAGAGGAGGCGGCGGCGGGCCCGCGCGCCCGCCGCACCCGCCTCCAGACTGCAACCGCTCGGGAGAACGTTCTCGGGCAGCAGGACGCGGAAGGATCCGATCACCCCTGGGGCTCCCGGCGCGAGGCCGGGCCCCGCCACGCAACGCAACGCACCCATCAGGAGCCAGACGACCATGCCGACCACCACCGCCCAGCCCGCCGCCGCCGCTCCCGCCCTCACCGCCAGCGGGAAGCCCGCCGCCGGGAAGAAGGCGATCGCCCAGCTCAAGGAAGTCGCCGACCAGGTCAACGCGATGAACTCCGAGCACGTCAAGAACGGCGGGACCGAGATGTACAAGCGGGAGCGCACCGAGGCGTACTCGCTGCTGAAGGCCAACCGGGAGCAGGGGCGCGTCCTCAGCCAGGCCCAGGTCAGCCACCACATCCGCACGCTCATCGCGTGCGTCCGCACCCTCCGCGCGGCGGAGTCGGGCACCCAGCCCGGCTCGCCGGCCGACAAGGGCCAGCACCGCGCGGCGGCGTCGGAGGGGCGCCAGCCGCGTGCCGGCCGCACCTCCGGCAAGCCGGTGGTGGACGACGAGCACACCGCCCGGTACCTGGCCACGGCGCAGGAGCTGTACAAGGACTTCGCCGCGACCCGCAACCAGATCGGCCGCATCCAGCAGCTCGTCGCGGACGGCTTCGGCGGCGACGAGGTCCTGGACGCCCTGGCGGGCGGCCTCTCCAGCCCCGAGGCCAGCGAGCGCATCCAGGCGCTGAAGAAGCTGGAGGCGGAGGCCGCCAGGGCCGCGGCGTAGCCGCGGGCCCGCGGGAACGCCCCCCCCACGACCCCGCGCCGGCTCACGCCGGCGCGGGGCTTTTTCGTGCCCGGCCCGCCGGGAGCCCAGCGCGGCGCCGCCC
>JBFMFL010000399.1:0-5473 GCA_040752145.1 Gemmatimonadota bacterium | reverse complement strand
CGGCGCCGCCCGTGAGCGCGATCCCGGGGCGGCGCCCGCTCGCGGCGGCGGGCGCCGCCGCGCGGTCCGCCCCGGCTTGCGCCGCGGCGCGCGGACGCTATGATGCGTCCCGTGACTACGACGACCCTACCCGAGACGCACGCCGCGATCGACGCCGTCTGGCGGATCGAGTCGGCGAAGCTGATCGCCGGCCTCGCCCGCATGGTCCACGGCGACGTGGGGCTGGCCGAGGACCTGGCGCAGGACGCCCTGCTCGCCGCGCTGGAGAAGTGGCCCGAGGACGGCGTGCCGCGCAACCCGGGCGCCTGGCTCATGGCCGCGGCCAAGCGGCGGGCAATCGACCACTTCCGGCGGGACAGGCTGCTCGACCGCAAGCACCAGGAGCTGGGCCGCGAGCTGGAGGTGCGGCAGGGGGCGGCCGTGCCGGACCTGGATGAAGCCATCGACGACGAGATCGGCGACGACCTGCTCCGGCTGGTGTTCACCTGCTGCCACCCGGTGCTCTCCACCGAGGCGCGGGTGGCGCTCACCCTCCGGCTGATCGGGGGGCTCACCACGGAGGAGATCGCCCGCGCCTTCCTGGTCCCGGTGCCCACGCTGGCGCAGCGGATCGTCCGGGCCAAGAAGACGCTCGCCGAGGCGCGCGTCCCCTACGAGGTCCCGCGCGGGCCGGAGCTGGCGGAGCGGCTGTCGTCGGTGCTGGGGGTGGTGTACCTGATCTTCAACGAGGGGTACTCGGCCACCGCGGGCGACGACTGGGTGCGCCCGGCGCTGTGCGAGGACGCGCTCCGGCTGGGCCGCATCCTGGCGGGTCTGGCCCCGGACGAGCCGGAGGTTCACGGCCTGGTGGCGCTGATGGAGATCCAGGCGTCGCGGCTGGGGGCGCGGGTGGGCCCCGGGGGCGCGCCGGTGCTGCTGCTGGACCAGGACCGCGGGCGCTGGGACCACCTCCTCATCCACCGCGGCCTCAAGGCGCTCGCGCGCGCCGAGGCGCTGGGCGGGGCGCGGGGGCCGTACGCGCTCCAGGCCGCCATCGCCGCCTGCCACGCCCGGGCCCGCACCGCGGCCGAGACGGACTGGACGCGCATCGCCGCGCTCTACGACGCGCTCTCCCGGGTGGCGCCCTCGCCGGTGGTGGAGCTGAACCGCGCGGTGGCGCTCGCCATGGCCTTCGGGCCGGCGGCGGGGCTGGAGCTGGTGGACGAGCTGGTGGCCGAGCCGTCCCTCAAGAGCTACCACCTGCTCCCCAGCGTGCGCGGCGACCTGCTCTTCAAGCTGGGCCGGATGGACGAGGCGCGCCCCGAGTTCGAGCGCGCCGCCGCGCTCACCCAGAACGCGCGCGAGCGCCGGCTCCTGCTGGACCGCGCCGCCGCGTGCGCCGCAGGCTCCACCTCGGCGGCGGCGAGCTGACCCGTACGGCGCCGAGTCGGCCCCCGCGACGGCGCCCGCGTGAGGGATGCGAGCGCGAAGCGGCGAGACCGCACAGCAGTATCGTGCGGGCTCGCCTCCGTTACGCAGCGTTGTTTGCTGCGTTACGGAGCCGCAGCCCGACCCGAGCGTCAGCGAGGGGCACGCCCAAACCCGCAGTTCAAAGCCGTTCCTCCATCCCAGGATAACCCCCATGACTCCATCCAAAGGCGACACCCTGCTGCTGGTGGGCACCATGAAGGGCGCGTTCGTGCTCCACTCGGACGCGGAGCGCAGGGAGTGGCGGGTGGACGGGCCCCACTTCCGCGGCGAGACCGTGTACTCGCTGGCCTTCGACGGGCGCGGGGGGCGGAACCGCCTGTTCGCGGGGACGCAGAGCTTCCACTGGGGGAGCGTGGTGAGGACCAGCGACGACTGGGGCGCGACGTGGAGCTCGCCGGAGCGGCAGAACCTGCGCTTCCCGGAGGACTCCGGGCTGGCGCTGGCCAACGTGTGGCAATTGCGGCCGGGGCGGGCGGACGAGCCCGGCGTGGTGTACGCCGGGGTGGAGCCGGCGGCGCTCTTCGAGTCGCGCGACGCCGGGGAGACGTGGAGCGCGGTGGAGGGGCTGCTGGGGCACGAGCACCGCCCGCGGTGGCAGCCCGGCGGCGGCGGGCTCTGCCTGCACACCGTGGTGCTGGACCCGGCCGAGCCGCGGCGCATGGGCGTGGCCATCTCCACCGGCGGCTTCTACCGCACCGACGACGGCGGGAGGAGCTGGCAGGCGCGCAACCGGGGCGTGCGGGCGCAGTTCCTCCCGGACAGGTACCCCGAGTTCGGGCAGTGCGTACACAAGGTGGTCAACCACCCGGCGCGCCCGGAGCGGCTCTTCCTGCAGAACCACTGGGGGCTGTACCGCAGCGACGACTGGGGCGACAGCTGGCACGACGTCGCCAACGGCGTCCCCTCCGACTTCGGCTTCGCCATGGAGGTGCACCCGCACGACCCGGACACGGTCTACGTCGTGCCGCTGGAGTCGGACGAGTTCCGGGTGGTGCCGGAGGCGCGGCTGCGCGTGTACCGCACCCGCGACGCCGGCGAGTCGTGGCACCCGCTGGAGGCCGGCCTCCCCCAGGAGGGCGCCTACGAGACCGTGCTCCGCGACGCGCTGGCGGCCGATTCGCACCCGCAGGCCGGGATCTACTTCGGCACGCGCGGCGGGCGGCTCTGGGGCTCGGCGGACGCGGGGGAGAGCTGGAGGGAGATCGGCGAGGCGCTGCCGCCCATCGTGTGCGTCCGGGCCGCCGTGGTCGGCGGCTGACGGCACGGCCCACCCGCACGGGAGACGCGAGGATGCAGATCACGATCGAGCTGCCCGGCGCCCTGCGGCCGTACGCCGCGGGGAGCCCGGAGGTGAGGCTGGACGCGCCCCGCGGCACCGTGGGCGACGCGCTGGGCGCGCTGGCCGGGCGCTACCCCGGGGTGGTGGACCGCGTGGTGGACGAGCGCGGGGAGGTGCGCCGGCACGTGAACGTGTTCGTGGACGGCGACGACATCCGCTTCCTGGGCGGGCTGGCGGCGCCCGTGCGCGAGGGGAGCACCGTGGTCATCTTCCCCGCGGTGAGCGGCGGCTAGCGGCGGCACACCCGCGGCGGCGGAGGGTGCCCGCGGCCAGGGCGCAGCTCTCTAAGAGACAATAAAAGCAGACATCCTGCCCATGGCGCCAGCCGCACGCACAATTGGGCGGTTCCGCCCATGTGCCCTGTCCAGGGAGTGCATAGACTTTGTCGAGCGACCCATCCCATCCGGGCGCGGGCGGAGCGCATCGGCTCCCCGCCGCGTCCGGCGAACCTCGACGAGGAGTGCACCATGCCCGGATTCAGGCGCCCGGTATCGGCAGGGGTGGCGAAGCGGCTGGCCGCTGCGGCGGACGGCTTCCGCCACGGAAGGCCCATGTACTTCGTCTCGGGGTTCCGGGACGTCGGCCCCATCCAGCGCTTCGAGGGCGAGGAGGGGCGGGAGGCGGCGGAGCGGGCCCGCGGGGAGCGGGAGGCGCGCGGGGAGGAGGTGGACGTGTTCGGCCCCTACGTGACCGGGTCGGGGGGGGAGCCCGGAGCGCGCGCGGAGCACGAGGTGCTGGACGTGACGGTGCGGGTGAAGCTGCCGGACGGGTCCGTGCGGACGCGGGTGCTCGACGGCGGCGCCTACGACGCGATCTTCTGGACCCGCTCGGCGGTGGACAAGTTCGTCATCCCCTACTACGCCGGGGCGGTGGGGCTCCCGCAGGCCGTCCGCATCTCCGAGGACTTCTCCGGCGACGGCGTCTACATGCTCGCCCACCTGCCGGACACCGTGTCCGTGATGCTGCGGGTGGAGGACGCGGAGACGGAGGGGGCGTGACCCGCCGGGAGCCGCCCCTCACCGCCGGAACGACAGGCGGGCGCCGGCCGTGTCGCTCCACAGCGTCCTGAACTGCGGGTCGCGGAGCGCGTACGGCTTGAGCTCGGGGCGCTGGCGGACGTAGTGGAGGAGCAGGTCGAAGGCCCGCTCCCGCTCCCCCAGCACCAGCCGCAGGTACGCCTCGTCGTACGCCAGGAACAGGTTCATCGCCCGGTCGCCGCCCGCCGCGCGCCGGGCCCGCGCCAGCAGGTCCCGCGCCTCGCGCTCCCTGCCGGCGCGCGCCAGCACCACCGCCGCCCGTACGGTCCGGTAGATGGGGTGGTAGGGACGGCCGGCGAGCCGGGCCTTGTCGGGCGGGTCCATCTCGCCCAGCTCCCGCAGCAGCCGCAGCGCGCGCCGGGGATCCGGCTTCGGGGTGGCCGGGCTGCTGAGGATGTCCAGCTCGCACTGCACGAACTTCCAGTCGGACGGGAACTTGCGGCGCCCCAGCGCGCACCAGCGGCTGGACTCATCCGTGCGCTCCAGGGCGAGCGTGCTGCGGTAGAGGACGTCGAGCACCTGGTCGATGTTGCGGAGGTAGGCGTCCTTGTGGTACGCACGCCGGGCGGCGAACGCCGCCTCCTCGAAGTTGGTCTGGAAGCGGAGCACCTGGCTCAGCGTGGCCCAGGCGCTCGCCAGCGACGGGTCGGCCTCCGTCGCGGCGCGGAGGTCGGCCTCGGCCCTCCGCACCAGCTCCGGCCAGCGGCCGGGCACGGAGTCGTCGTCGGCCTCCAGCCAGTACGCCGTGCCGCGCAGCTCCAGCGCGGCGGGGAACCCCTGCTCCCGGCGCAGGGCGCGCTCCGCGTGCGCCGCGGCCAGGGCGGTCCACTCCCGCTTCCGCTCCATGCCGGTGTGGTCGATGCGGTCCAGCGCCAGCCACCCGCGCCGCAGCGTCGGCTCCACCCACGCCGGGTCCAGCCGCTCCGCCTCCGCGAGCAGGACGTCGGAGATCTCCAGCGAGCGGCGGGCGGTGAGCACCGCCACCGAGTCGGGCCCGCGGGCGGCGGCCAGCGCCTGGGCCCGCATCTCGTCCGCCCGCGCGACCATGTCCCTGGCGCGGGGCTCGCGGGTCCCCACCGTCCACTCGCGGAGCCTCACCTCCTTGCCCAGCCGGACCCGGAGGAAGTCCGCCACCTCGGCCGCCAGGTCGTTCCCCAGGCTGAAGCGGTCGCCCATCGCCCGCTTGATCACGGTGCCGTCCAGCTCCTGCCCGGAGTTGGCGTCCACCACGTGCACCCACAGGCGGATGCTGTCGCCGAACGGCTGGAGGCTGGCGCTCAGCAGCGTGCCCACGCCCAGCGCCCTGCGCAGGCTGTCCGGCGAGACCGCGCGGTCGCGGTACGGGCGGACCCCGTTGGGCGACACCACGTAGAGCCCCTCCACCTGGGCCAGCTGGTGGATCAGGTTCTCGGTCAGGTCGTCGGCCAGGTACCCCGCGTCGCGGTCCCCGCTCCGGTTCTGGAAGTACAGGACGGCGATGCGCTCCGGGGGCACCGGCTCCGTTCGCCCCTGCTCCACGAGCAGGAACGCGAGCAGGCAGGCGACGAGCAGCCCCCCCGGGACGGCGGCCAGCCGCGCCAGGCGCCCGGCCCGCGGCCACCCGCGGGGGGAGGGCGGGTCGGGGAGG
>JBFMFL010000398.1:0-5508 GCA_040752145.1 Gemmatimonadota bacterium | reverse complement strand
GGAGAACGACACGGCGAAGTCTGAGGGTCAGGAAGCCCTCCCCCAGAATTGGGGGAGGGTGGCGAGCCTAAGCGAGCCGGGTGGGGGCCCCCCCGCGAACGCCAGTGGGGTGTTTGCCGGGTCGGAAGCTGTTCTCCCCTCTCCCCTTGTGGGAGAGGGGCCGGGGGTGAGGGGTGAGGATGCCGCCTACGTCATCTACACCTCGGGCTCCACCGGCCGCCCCAAGGGCGTCGTCGTCACGCACGCCAACGTGGCCTCCTTCTTCGCCGCGATGGACGAGCGGGTGGGCGGCGAGCCGGGGACCTGGCTGGCGGTCACCAGCATCGCGTTCGACATCTCCGTGGTGGAGATCCTGTGGACGCTGTCGCGCGGGGCGAAGGTGGTGCTCCGCGGTCCCGGTCCGCGCGCCTCCTCCGCCGCCGCCGCGCCCCCGGCCGACATGCGTCCGGCGGACCGGCCGACGGCGTTCAGCCTGTTCTACTTCGCCGCGGGCGGCGAGGGGCGGGGGAGCGCCAAGTACCGGCTGCTGCTGGAGGGCGCGCGCTGGGCGGACCGCAACGGCTTCGAGGCCGTGTGGACGCCGGAGCGGCACTTCCACGCCTTCGGCGGGCAGTACCCCAACCCGTCCGTCACCAGCGCGGCGCTCGCCACCATCACGGAGCGGGTGAAGCTGCGCGCGGGGAGCGTCGTCCTGCCGCTGCACGACCCCATCCGCGTGGCGGAGGAGTGGGCGGTGGTGGACAACCTCTCGGACGGCCGCGTGGAGATCTCCTTCGCCTCGGGGTGGCACGCCGACGACTTCGTGCTGGCGCCGGAGCGCTACGAGCGGCGCCGCGAGGCGATGTTCGAGGGGATCGAGGAGGTGCGCCGGCTGTGGCGCGGCGGGACCGTGTCGCGCGTCGGCGGCAGGGGGGAGCCGGTGGAGGTGGGGACGCTGCCGCGGCCGGTGCAGCCGGAGCTGCCGGTGTGGGTCACGGCGGCGGGGAGCCCGGACACCTTCCGCCTGGCGGGCCGGGCCGGCGCCGACCTGCTCACGCACCTGCTGGGGCAGAGCGTGGAGGAGCTGGCCGAGCGGGTGCGCGCCTACCGCGAGGGGCGGCGCGAGGGCGGGCACGATCCCGCCGCGGGCCGCGTCGCGCTGATGCTGCACACCTACGTGGGCGACGACGACGCCGAGGTGCGGGCGACGGTGCGCGGCCCCTTCCGCGAATACCTGCGCACCTCGTTCGACCTGGTGCTGCGGCTGGCCGGGAGCGCCGTGGCCGACCCGTCCACCCTGTCGCCGGGGGACGTGGAGGCGATGCTGGACGCCGCATTCGAGCGCTTCTACCGCAGCAGCGGGCTGATGGGGACCCCCGAGGCGTGCCTGGAGACGGTGAGGCGGGTGCGCGCGGCCGGGGTGGACGAGGTCGCCTGCCTGGTGGACTTCGGCGTGGACGACGACCGGGTGCTGGCGAGCCTGGACCGGCTGCGCGGCGTGATGGAGGCGGACCGCGGGACGCCGGCCGGGCCGATCGTCCCGCTGGTCGCCGACGAGCCGGCGGTCACGGAGCAGATCCGCGCGGAGGGCGTCACCCACCTGCAGTGTACCCCCACCATGGCCGGGATGCTGGCGCGCGACCCGGACGCGCTCCGCGCCCTGGGTGGGCTGGAGTGCATCCTCCTGGGCGGCGAGACCCTGCCGCCCGCGCTGGCGGCGCGCATCCGCCAGGCCGGGCCCGTCCGCCTGCTCAACCTGTACGGCCCGACGGAGGCGACGGTGTGGTCCACGTCGCACGAGGTGGGGGAGGAAACGGTTTCGGTGCCGATCGGGCGGCCGCTCGCCAACACCCGGGTCTACGTGGTGGACGCGCGGCTGCACCCGGTCCCGCCCGGCGTCGCGGGGGAACTGCTGCTCGCCGGGGGCGGCGTGGCGCGCGGCTATCACGGCCGCGCCGCACTGACGGCCGGGACGTTCGTCCCGGAGCCGTTCGCCGTGGAGCCGGGGGCGCGGGCGTACCGCACCGGCGACCGGGCCCGCCGGCGCGCGGACGGCACCCTGGAGTTCCTGGGCCGCGCCGACCGGCAGGTCAAGGTGAGGGGCCACCGCATCGAGCCGGGGGAGATCGAGGCCGCGCTGGACGCACACCCCGGCGTGGCGGAGAGCGCCGTGGCCGCCGTGGAGGACGGCGCCACCGGCGAGTGGCGGCTGGCCGCGTACTTCGTCCCGGCCGCGGCGGACGGCGCCCGGCCGCTGGTGCCGGTCGCGCCGGAGGAGCGGGAGCGCATCCTCGCCGGGCGCCCGCGCTTCACCCTGCCGGACGGGACCGTGGTGGCGCACCAGCGCGACTCCGTCACCCGCGGGCTGTACCACGAGATCTTCGAGGACGCGTCGTACCTGCGCCACGGGATCACGCTGGAGGCGGGCGCCCGGGTGGTGGACGTGGGCTCCAACATCGGCATGTTCACCCTGTTCGCCCACACCCGCGCCCCGGGCGTCCGCAGCTGGTCGTTCGAGCCCATCCCGGACACCTTCGCCACCCTCAGCGCCAACACCCGCCTCTTCGGGCTGGACGCGCGGGTGTTCAACGTGGGGCTGGCGGAGGCCGAGGGCGCGGCCGAGTTCACCTTCTATCCCGCCTCCTCCGGGCTCTCCGGGCGCTACGCCGACCCCGTGCGCGACCGCGACGTGGTCCGCAACGCCATCCGCAGCTGGGCGCGCGACGGGGGCGGGAGCGACCCCGGCGCCGCCGACGTGGACGCCTTCCTGGAGGAGCGCTTCCGCGCCGAGACCTTCACCTGCCCGCTGCGCACCCTGTCCGCCGTGATCCGCGAGGAGGGGATCGACCGCATCGACCTGCTCAAGGTGGACGCGGAGAAGAGCGAGTACGACGTGCTGCTGGGGATCGAGGACGAGCACTGGCCCCGCATCCGGCAGGTGGTGATGGAGGTGGACACCGACGAGCTGCTGGCGAAGGTGACCGCGCTCCTGGGGCGGCACGGCTTCGAGCACCTGACCGACCGCCAGCCGCTGGTCCCGGAGGACCCGGACGGCGAGTACGTCTACCTGCTGTACGCCAAGCGCCCGGGGGACGGCGCGCCGCTGCGGCGCACCCCGCCCGGCGCCGCCCCCGCGCGGACGGCGCCCCCCGCGGCCGCGGAGCTGCGCGCCTGGCTGGCGGAGCGCCTGCCGGACTACATGGTCCCATCGCACTTCGCGGCGCTGGAGCGGATGCCGCGCACCCCCGGCGGCAAGACCGACCGCGACGCGCTCCCCCGCGCCGCGGCGCCGCTCCCCGCGCCGGAGGCGGCCGGGTACGCCGCGCCGCGCAACGCGCTGGAGCGCGCCATCGCCGAGGTGTGGCGGGGAGTGCTGGGCGTGGAGCGGGTGGGGATCCGCGACAACTTCTTCGAGCTGGGGGGCACCTCCGTGGGGCTGGCCGCCGTTCACCAGGCGCTCTCCGAGCGGCTGGACCGCCCGCTGGCCGTGGTGGACCTCTTCCGCCATTCCACCGTCGCCGCCCTCGCCGAGCACCTGTCCTCCTCCGCCGCCGACGGGGACGCGCAGGGGCCGGCGGCGCCCCCGCACGCCGCCGTCCACGACCGCGCCGAGCGCCAGCGCCGTGCCCGGGGCACCCGGCAGCGGCCCGCCACCCGACCCGGGAACGACCAGGAATGAGCAACCAGAGCTACGAGGGCCCGGAGCGGATCGCGGTGGTGGGGATGGCCTGCCGTTTCCCGGGCGCGCCGGACGTGGAGACGTTCTGGAGGAACCTGCGCGCGGGCGTGGACTCCATCTCCCGCTTCACGGCGGCGGAGCTGCTGGAGGCGGGCAACGACCCGGAGATGCTGCGGCACCCGGACTTCGTCCCGGCGAGCGGCCACCTGGAGGGCGCCGACCTGTTCGACGCGGAGTTCTTCGACTTCCCCCCGCGCGACGCCGAGCTGATGGACCCGCAGCACCGGCTCTTCCTGGAGCAGGCGTGGGCGGCGCTGGAGCACGCGGGGCTGGACCCGGGGACCTTCCCGGGCCCCGTCGGCGTGTTCGCCGGGTCGGGGATGAACAGCTACCTGCTGCACCTGGTGGCGCGCCACGGCAACCGCGGCGACTTCCTCCTCAACCGCATCAGGAGCGACAAGGACTTCCTGGCCACGCTGGCCTCGTACAAGCTGGACCTGCGCGGCCCCAGCATGTCCGTGCAGACGGCGTGCTCCACCTCGCTGGTCGCCGTCCACCTGGCCTGCCAGAGCCTGCTGGACTTCCACTGCGACGCGGCGCTCGCCGGCGGCGTGGCGGTGGGCGCCCCGCTGCGCGCCGGCTACCTGGCCCGCGAGGGGGTGTTCTCGCGGGACGGGCGCTGCCGCGCCTTCGACGCCGCGGGCGAGGGGACGGTGGGCGGGAGCGGGGTGGGCGTCGTCGTCCTCAAGCGCCTCTCCGACGCCCTCGCCGACGGCGACCGGGTCCACGCCGTGATCCTGGGCTCGGCGGTCAACAACGACGGCGCCGCCAAGGTGGGGTACAGCGCGCCCGGCGTGGACGGGCAGGTGGAGGTGGTCGCCATGGCGCAGGCCGTGGCGGACGTGCCGCCGGAGACCGTCACGCTGCTGGAGGCGCACGGCACGGCCACGCCCATGGGCGACCCGGTGGAGGTCGCGGCGCTCGCCCGCGCCTTCGCCACCGGCGAGCGCGGCTTCTGCGCGCTGGGCTCGGTGAAGACCAACATCGGGCACCTGGACGCCGCGGCCGGCGTGGCGAGCCTGATCAAGGCGGTGCTCGCGCTGGAGCACGGGGAGATCCCGCCCAGCCTGCACTTCGCCGAGCCCAACCCGCGGCTCGACCTCGGCAACACCCCGTTCTACGTCCCGGGCGCGCTCCTCCCCTGGACCCCGCCGGAGGGGACGCCGCGCCGCGCGGGCGTCTCGGCGTTCGGGGTGGGCGGCACCAACGCGCACGTGGTGCTGGAGGAGGCCCCGCGCCCGGAGCCCGCCCCCGCCGCGGAGGGGCCGGAGCTGCTGGTGCTCTCCGCGCGCACCCCGGCGGCGCTGGACCGCCTGGCCGCGGCGACGGCGGAGCGCCTGGAGTCCGACCCCGGCCCGCCGCTCGCCGACGTCGCCTTCACGCTCCGGCAGGGCCGCCGCGCCTTTCCCTGGCGCCGCTCGCTGGTGGCCGACACCTCTGCCGAGGCCGCGGCGCTGCTGCGCGGCGGCGACGCCACGCGGGTGTCCACCCACCTCGCCTCGGAGTCCGATCCCGGCGTCGCGTTTCTGTTCTCGGGGCTGGGGACGCAGTACCCGGAGATGGCGCGCGGGCTGTACGAGACGGAGCCCGCCTTCCGCAAGGCGATGGACCGCTGCTTCTCCGTGCTGCGCGACGGCTGGGGGATGGACCTGCGCGGCGCGCTGTACGGCGGGGCCTCCGCTCCGGCCTCGGCGTCGGCCGGGCCGGACCTGCGCGCGCTGCTGCGCGGCGGCGGCTCGCCGGAAGGGCCGCTGGCGGGCGCTCGCCTGGGGCACCCGGCCATGTTCGCC
>JBFMFL010000397.1:0-5513 GCA_040752145.1 Gemmatimonadota bacterium | reverse complement strand
CCTTCGGCGACCTCCGCCGCCCCGGCCCCGCGGCGGTGTTCCTGCTGTTCGTGCAGTCCGTCCTGCTGGTCAACGTCGCGTCCCACGCCGCGTCCGCCGCGTTCCTGGGCGGCTACGCGCCCGGGCTCGCCACCGCGGTCGCCGTCAACCTGCCGTTCTCCGTCCTGCTGCTGCGCCGCGCCCACCGCGAGCGCTGGGTGAGCCGCCGGACCCTCGTCGCGCTCCTCCCCGCGGCGCTCCTCTTCCACGGCCCCGGCCTGCTCGCCCTGCTGGCCGCCGCCGGCTGGATCGCCCGCCGTTTCTGACCGCTGCAGCCGACAAGACGAAAACGGCGCCCCCACCTCAACACCGAGGCGGGGGCGCCTCTCAGCGTGCTTCGTACTCCGTACTGCCGTCCACTTTCGCACTCCCGCACTCCCGCACTTCCGTTCTACTGCTGCGCCAGCATCTCCTTCATCCGCGCGAAGAAGTTCCCCTTCAACTCCTGCCGGTCCTCGTCCGAGAGGGAGCTCACGGAGCCGGAGCGGATCTCCAGCAATTCGCGGGGGACCTCCTTGAGAAAGCGCGACGGCTGGCGCGGGGCGGGCTCGCGCGGGGAGCGCACCCGGGTCTCGCCGTCCTCGTCCTCTACCGCCTTGGGGCGGCCGCCGCCGCGCACGGCGCAGCCGGAGAGGGTCAGGCGGTGGCGGGCGCGGGTGATCCCCACGTAGAACAGGCGGCGCTCCTCGGCGATGGGGTCGGGGGCGCCGGGCTCGCTCTCGGCCACGGCGTGGACGCTGCGGGCGTGCGGGAGGATCTCCTCCTCCAGCCCCACCAGGAACACGTGGGTGAACTCCAGCCCCTTGGCGGCGTGCAGCGTCATCAGCGTGACCTTGTCGGCTTCCTCCTCCTTGTCCTTGTCCTTGCGGGAGTCCTCGTCCTCCGTCAGCGAGACGCGCTCCAGGAAGGCTTCCAGGCGGGGCGGCTGCCAGTCGTCCTCCTCGTCGGGGAGCGGCTGCTCGGCCCAGGTGCGCGCCTCGTACGTGCCGATGGAGGCCACGAAGTCGCGCAGGTTGTCCACGCGGATCTCGGCCACCTTCTCGGCCTTGTTCTCGGCGCGGATCGCCTCCTCCAGGCGGACGCGCTTCAGGAAGTCGCGGGCGAAGCCCTCCAGCGAGCGGCCGCCGGGCTCGCCGGAGTGGATCGCCGCCTCCGTCGCGGCGAACTCCGTGCGGGCCTCCTCCACCATCTCCACGAAGTGGCGCACGGCCTCGGCCTGGGCGCGCGACAGGCCGTCGTCGCCGCCGGCCTCGCGCAGGGCGTCCCAGAGCGCCGTCTTCTTGAGGCGGGCCGACTCCACCAGCCTGAGCAGCGAGGTGCGCCCGATGCCGCGCGTGGGGTAGTTGATCACCCGGCGCAGCGCCACCTCGTCCCGCGGGTTGGTGACCACGCGCAGGTAGGCCACCGCGTCCGCGATCTCCTTGCGGTCGAAGTACGAGGTGCCGCCCACCACGCGGTAGGGGATGTTGGCGGCGCGGATCGCCTCCTCCAGCGGGCGCGACTGCAGGTTGGTGCGGTACAGCACGCCGAAGTCGGCCCACTTCAGCTTCTCGGTGAAGCGCCTGAGGCCGATCTCCCGCGCCACCATCTCCGCCTCCTCCTCCTCGGCGGTCTTGCCGCCGGAGCCGCGGAACTCCCAGTAGTCGATCTTGGGGCCCGGGCCGTTGCCGGTGCGGAGGCGCTTCTCCTTGCGGGACGCGTTGTTGACGATGACCGCGTTGGCCGCGTCCAGGATGCGCTGCGTGGAGCGGTAGTTCTCCTCCAGGATGACCACGCCGGCGCCGGGGTAGTGGCGCTCGAAGTCCAGGATGCTCCGGTGGTCGGCGCCGCGCCAGGCGTAGATGGACTGGTCGTCGTCGCCCACCACGCACAGGTTCTTGCGCGGCCCGGCCAGCAGGCGCGCCATCTCCAGCTGGGCGCCGTTGGTGTCCTGGTACTCGTCGATCATCAGGTAGTGCCAGCGCTTCCACAGCGCCTCGCGCGTCTGCGAGTCCTCGCGCAGCAGCTGCACGGGCAGCAGCAGCAGGTCGTCGAAGTCGGCGGCGCCGGCGGCGCGCAGCGCCTCCTCGTAGCGCGGGTACACGTCGGCGGCCAGCACCGCGTAGTCGTCGGCGCGGTTGCCGCGCACCTTTCCCTCGGCCACCTCGCGCGCCGCCTCCAGCGGGGTCACCAGCCGGTTCTTCCACGAGGAGATGGCGTGCAGCACCCGCTTGACGTCGAACTTGTCGTCGCCCGCGGTGGCGGCCACGTGCACCTCCTCGGCCAGGATGCGCTTGGCGAGCGACTGCTGGTCGCCGGTGGCGTAGATGGAGAACTTCTTGGGGAGGCCGATGCGCTCGCCGTGCTCGCGGAGGATGCGCGCCCCCAGCGAGTGGAAGGTGGAGAGCAGCACCCCCTTGGCCTGCTTCCCCACCATGGAGGCCACGCGCTCGCGCATCTCGCCCGCCGCCTTGTTGGTGAAGGTCACGGCCAGGATGCGCCGCGGCTCCACCCCCAGGTTGAGCAGGTGGGCGATGCGGTACACGAGCGTGCGCGTCTTGCCGGAGCCGGCGCCGGCGAGCACCAGCAGCGGGCCCTCCGTCTGGACGGCCGCCTGCTGCTGCTCGGGGTTGAGCGCGCGGAGGTACTGGGGGACGTGGGACGACGACGACAAAGTGCGGAAGTGCGAGAGTGCGTGAGTGCGAAAGTGCGCCGGTGGGGCGGGAGCCGGGGCCCAAAGCTACCCCCCCGCGGACCGGGTGTAAAGCTCACCGAAAGGGGGTCCAGCGGGGGCGCGGAAGACCGCGAAAAACACCCGAAAACCCGAGTTTGACGCCAGTTGGTGTCCCCGTTATGTTTGTCGCGGCGTTTCAGGCCGAACACCCGTCCGGAGGTTTCATGGCGCTTCGCGACCGCTTCCGCGGTTCATCCGTAGCGGAAAGTCTGGCGCTCCGCGCTGCCGGCGACCCCCGACGCACCTTCGTGGTGCTGGGGGACCGGCGACTCACCTACCAGCAGGTCGATGCGCAGTCCACCGCCCTCGCGGCCTCCCTCCACGAGCTGGGGATCGAGGCCGGGGACCGCGTTGCGCTCAATCTCCCCAACTGGCCCGAGTTCGTCGTGGCGATGTTCGCCGCGGCAAAGCTCGGGGCCGTCATCGTCCCGCTGAACCCGCGCTACACCTCGCCCGAGCTGCAGTACATGCTGCGCCACTCGGAGACGGTGGTGGTGGTGACGGCGGAGAACTGGGGCGGCGTGGACTACCTGGCGCGCTTCGAGAGCTTCCTCACCTCCCTCCCCGACCTGCAGTACGTGGTCTCGGTGGGCGAGGAGGACCTCTGGTACGACGACCGCATCTACCAGTTCGAGGACCTGCTCTCCAGCGGCGAGGGGCGCGAGCTGCCGGCGGTGGAGGTGAGCCCGGACGACGTGTTCGCGATCCTGTACACCTCCGGCACCATGGGCAAGCCCAAGGGGGTTTCGCTCACGCACGCCAACCTGCTGGAAACGGCCGCCGCCACCAGCGAGGCGGTCGGCATGGTGTCGGACGACGTGGTCTTCGGCGTCAACTGCCTCTTCAACATCTTCGGGGTCGGCCCGGGGGTGCTGGGGACGCTCGCCGCCGGGGCCACGCTGGTCCTGCAGGAGGACCAGGACCCCGCCTGCTCGCTGGAGATTATCGAGCGGGAGCGGGTCACGGTGCACCACGGGGTGCCCACCACCTTCATCACGGAGCTCAGGGCGCAGGCGGAAGAGCCGCACGATCTGGGCTCGCTCCGCACCGGGATCGTGGCGGGTGCCCCGGTCCCCGAGGAGCTGGTCGGGCGCCTCCAGCGGGAGATGGTCCCCGAGGTACGCATCGGCTACGGGATGACGGAGACCGGTTCCATGATCTCGGTGACCCGCGCGGACGACCCGGCGGGGAAGCAGATCCGGACCGTGGGCCGCCCGCTGGACGGGGTGGAGGTGCGGGTGATCGACACCGACGGCTCCGTGCTCCCCGAGGAGTCGGTGGGCGAGGTGGCGGTCCGGGGCCCCGGCGTGATGAAGGGGTACTACCGCCAGCCGGGGGAGACCTCGCACGCCTTCACCCCCGACGGCTTCTTCCTGACCGGCGACCTGGGGATGGTGGACGAGGAGGGCTACCTCCACATCATCGGCCGCAGGAAGGAGATGATCATCCGCGGCGGGTTCAACGTGTACCCGCGCGAGGTGGAGGACCGGCTGCACGCCCATCCCGCGGTGCTGGACGCGGCGGTGGTGGGGCTCCCCGACGAGGTGCTGGGAGAGATGGCGTGCGCCTGCATCGTTCCCGTCGAGGGGGCGATCGTCACCGGCGAGGAGATCAAGGATTTCTGTCGCGAGGTGATGGCGGACTACAAGGTCCCCGACCTGGTCCGCTTCCTCGACAGCTTCCCGATGACCGGGAGCGGCAAGGTCCGCAGGGTGGAGCTCGCGCGCATGATCAGCGCGGAAGAGTCGAGCCGCCGACCGTGACCGCTCTCCCAACGACAACCGGGGCCTAGCGCCCCCCCGACGAGACCCCTCCAGCCGTCCCCCGCCGCCGCCGACCGGCGCGGGGTGAGGCGGAGGGGTCTCGCCGTACACAAGGAAACACAGCGAGAATGAACCGGAGACCGTTCAGCGCCTTCTATGCCGGCGCACAGACCCAAACCCCCATGCACGCGCCCAACGCGGCGCTCCTCATCGACTTCGACAACGTCACGGTGGGGATCCGCAGCGACCTGGGCAAGGAGCTCAAGGCGCTGCTCAACTCGGACATCATCCGCGGCAAGGTGGCGGTGCAGCGCGCCTACGCGGACTGGCGCCGCTACCCGCAGTACATCGTCCCCCTGACCGAGGCCTCGGTCGACCTGATCTTCGCCCCCGCGTACGGCACCTCCAAGAAGAACGCCACCGACCTGCGCATGGCGGTGGACGCGATCGAGCTGGTGTTCACGCGGCCGGAGATCGGCACCTTCATCCTGCTCACCGGCGACTCCGACTTCTCCAGCTGCGTGCTGAAGCTCAAGGAGTACGGCAAGTACGTGATCGGGGTGGGGATGCGGGAGTCGTCCAGCGACCTGCTCATCCAGAACTGCGACGAGTACTACTCGTACCACTCGCTCTCCGGGCTGACGCGCGCCTCGGTGGGCGGGCAGTCGATGAGCGAGGACCCCTGGATGCTGGTGGCCCAGGCCGCCCGGCAGATGGTCAAGGACCGCGACGCCATGCGCCCGGACCGGCTCAAGCAGGTGATGCTGACGCTGGACCCGGGCTTCGACGAGAAGAAGCTGGGCTACAGCAAGTTCTCGCGCTTCGTGATCGACGCCGCCAACAAGGGGCTCATCCGCCTGAAGCGCGGCCACGACGGGCAGCACGAGATCGCCCTGTCGGACGACGACGGCACCGCGCCCGCCGCCGAGGCCGCGCCGTCCGCGCGGGAGGCCGCCGAGCCGCGCTACGAGGAGCGCCCGCGCGACGACCGCCCGCGC
>JBFMFL010000396.1:0-5515 GCA_040752145.1 Gemmatimonadota bacterium | reverse complement strand
TCCTCGCGCCCGATCATGCGCTGCCCCACCAGCGCGCGCCCCAGCACCGAGCCGGCGCGGGCCACGCGCCCGACGGCGCGCCCCACCGAGCCGCCCCGGTGGGCGCGGCGGCGGGCGGCACGCGCGGAGGCGCGGGTGGGCTTCTCGGCGTCGGCGGGGTGCTCGGCCACCAGGCGCTCGGTCTTGCGCCGCTCGCGCAGGCCGCGCCGGGCGCCGGGGGTGGTGAGGGTGATCTCCACCGCGGACTCCAGGTCGCGGAGGAACAGCTCCTCCATCTCCCCGGCGAAGTCGCGGTCCAGCACCGCCACGTCCATCTCCCAGTTCCCCAGCAGCGACGCCAGGTTCATGTTGCTGGACCCCACGCGCGACCACACCCCGTCGGCGACGGCGGTCTTGGCGTGGATCATGGGCCCCTCCCACTCGAAGAGCCTCACCCCGGCCTCCAGCAGCGGGCGGTAGCCGGCGCGCGACAGCCCCCCCACCACGGGCCAGTTGTTGAACGCCGGGACGATGACGCGCACGTCCACGCCGTCGCGCGCGGCGGCGGCCAGCGCCTCGGCCATGGCGGGGGGCGCGACGAAGTACGGGTCGGTGATCCAGAGCCGCCGCTCCACGCCCACGTTGATGAACTGGGAGAGGCGGTAGATGCGGGAGCGCCCCGGCTCGCCCTCCACCACGCGCACGGCCACGTCGCCCACGCGCGGCGCCCGCTCGGGGTCGGGGATCTCCCCGGGGGGGAGCGGGCCCCCGGCGATCGCCCAGGTGCGGGCGAAGGCCCGGTCGATCACGGCGGCCACGGGCCCGCGGAACTCCACGCCGGTGTCGCGCCAGGGGGGGACGCCGGCCGCGGGGTCGCCGGCCCACTCGTCGCCGATGCACATGCCGGCCACGGAGGCGTACCCGCCGTCGGTCGCCAGCACCTTGCGGTGGTCGCGGCGCAGCAGGTTGAGCGGGTCGCGCACGGCGGGCGGGGCGAAGGCGCGCACCCGCACGCCCGCGTCGCGCAGCGGCTTCCAGAAGCGCTTGGGGGTGGCCCAGCACCCCAGCCAGTCGTGGAGGACGCGCACCCGGACCCCGTCGCGCGCCCGGTCGGCCAGGGCGTCGCGGAACATGCGGCCGGTGCGGTCGTCGCGGAGGATGTAGTTCTCCAGGTGGATCCACTCGCGCGCGCCCTGGATGGCGTCCAGCCACGCCTGGAACGCCATGGGCCCGTCCACCAGCAGGCGCGCGGAGTTGCCGCGCACCTGGTGGGCGTCGGAGGCCCGCAGCATGGCGCGCTCCGCCTGCCGCACCATGGTGCGGGTGATGGCGAACGAGCCCGCGGCGGCACGCTCCGGCTCCACCCGCCGGAGCGAGGTGAACCGGGGCTCGGGATCGGGCTGGGGGGTGGACGGGATCGCGCGCTCCGGTCGGTTCATCGCGAGCTGCTGACGTGGGACGACGGGCCCGCCGGCCGGGGGCGGGCTCCTCCGCGACAGTCAATGGATAACACCGGGGCCCCGGCAGGGCGAGGTTCGTGCCGCGGGGCGGAGGAGCGGGGGAGCGGGCGTCTACAGCGCGGCGAGCGCCTGGCGGAGCGCGGCGCGCGTCTCGGCCACGTAGCCGCCGCCGAACAGGACGACGTGGACCAGGAGGTAGTAGAGCTGGTAGGCGGGGCGGCGGCCCTCGCGGTAGCCGGGGAGGAGGGGCCAGACCTCGGCGTACGCCTCGTGGAAGCCGGGCGGGAAGCCGCCGAGCAGGTCGGCCATGGCCAGGTCCACCTCGCGGTGGCCCAGGTACGCGGCGGGGTCCACCAGCCAGGGCTCGCCCGCCGCGGAGGCGAGCACGTTGCCGCTCCACAGGTCGCCGTGCAGCAGCGACGGCACGGTCTCGTCGCCGGGGGAGAGCAGCCCGTCCAGCCCGGCGAGCAGGCGCTCCCAGTCGCGCGCCTCGCCGGGGGCGTGGCCCGCGTCGCGGGCGCGGCGGAGCAGCGGCTCCAGCCGCCGCTCGCGCCAGAACTCCGCCCAGGTGGCCGTCTCGGCGTTGGGCTGCGGCAGCGTGGCGATGAAGTTGTCCGCGTCCCACCCGATGCGGCCCCAGGTGCCGCGGTGCAGCAGGCCCAGGGCGCGCCCCAGCCGCTCGCCGAAGCCGGGGCCGCGCGCGCCGGGCTCGATCCACTCCAGGAGGATCCACCCGGGCTCGCCGGGGGCGCCCTCCTCCGCCGGGTCCGACACGGCGCGCACCTCCGGGACGCGCAGCCCGTCCGGCGCGGCGTGGCGCAGGGCCTCCAGCCCCCGCGCCTCGGCGGCGAACATGCCGGCCGGGCCATCGTCGTTGTACTTGAGGAACGCGGGGCCGCCGGGCAGCTCCACGCGGAGCGCCCGGCTGATGCTGCCGCCGCCCACGGGGCGGGCGTCGCGCAGCGGGCCGAGCTCGGCTTCCAGCCGCCGCCGGAGCGCCGCGGGGAGGGTCACGCGGGGCCCCGCTCCCGCAGCAGGTGGTCGAGCAGCGCGGCGCACGAGCGCTCCACGATGTCGTGAACGTCCTCGAAGCCGCGGGCGCCGCCGTAGTACGGGTCGGGGACGTCCGGCCCGCCCCCCTCCGGGTCCCACTCGCGCAGCCGGTGTACGCGCGCGGTGCCGCCCACGGCCGCGTGGAGCGCCTCGACCTCCCGCAGGTTCTCGGCGTCCATGGCGATCACGTAGTCGAAGCCGCGCAGGTCGCGCGCGGAGAGCTGGCGGCTGCGCCCGGCGACCTCCACGCCGCGGGCCAGCGCGACCGCGGCGCTGCGGCGGTCGGGCGGGGAGCCGGCGTGGTAGCCGGAGGTCCCGGCGGAGTCGATGCGGAACCGGTCCTCCACGCCGCGCTCGCGGGCCAGGTGCCGGAACACCGACTCGGCGAGCGGCGAGCGGCAGATGTTGCCCAGGCAGACGAACAGGATCCTGATCGGATCGGCCATGTCCTCGTCTTCTCAAGGGGTGGCCGTCGGGCCCGGCCCCGGTCCCGCGCTCGGCGGGGCGGTCCGGCCGTCCCGGCGGAGAGAGCCGCGCCGCGGCGGGCTCAGCCGCCGGATTCGCGCGCGCCCTCCCCCTGCGCCACGTGGCTGAGCGTCACCAGGCCCACTCCCCCCACCAGGTTGCCCGCGGTGGAGACGGCCATGATCGTGAACAGGGCTTCCACGCCGACCGGCGCGCCGAAGAGCATGCCCACGAACACGTGCAGCACCGTGACGATGACGTGGTCGAAGGGGCCGGCGGCCAGGAGGAACCCCACGGCCCAGGCCAGGGCGATGCGGCTCCCCACGCCGTTCACGGCCAGGAGCAGGAAGGAGAGGAGGGCCACCAGCGCGCCCCCGATGATGGCAGAGACGAACCCGGCCAGGGGGCCCCGGGAGGCGATCTCCTCCGCGACGTGGCTCAGCGTGGTGCCCGTCCCCTCGGGGAGCACGCCCGGCACCGCCAGGGCGAGCGCGAACAGGCCGCCGCCCACCAGGTTGAGCACGAAGGTGATGCTCCACAGGCGGGCGAGGCGGGACAGGATGCCGCGCTCGCGGCGCTGGAACGCCGTCGCGGACGGGTCGAGGAAGTTCTCGGTGAACAGCTCCGCCCGCCCCACCACCAGGAACACCACGCCGATGCCGAAGGCGAGCGCGCCCGCCATCTTCGCCAGCTCGCCCGGGAGCGGCTCGGCCGCCGTCTGCACGATGCCCAGCGCGACGATGCCGAAGATGATGGTGAAGCCGGCGATGAAGCCGGTGGAGACCAGCTCCAGCAGCGACTGGTCGAGGCGCCGCTCGCCCTCGTCGGCGGCTCGCTGGAAGATCTCGGCGGGGTCGGGAGCGACGGACATGAAACAGGGGTTCTCGGGTCCGGGCGTGTCCGGCCGGCGGGGCGCGGGCGGACGGAGGCCGGCGCTCGCAAGGTTCGTGCAGTGGCCGGCCCGGGGGCCCCGCGCCCGGTGCGGCCCCGTACCCCCTTCGAGCAGAGCGATGAGAGACTGGCGCACGACGCTGTCGTCCACCGTGCGGAACACGCTGTGGTTCGTCCCCGCCCTGTTCACGGTCGCGGCGGCCGCCCTGGCGGTGGCCCTGATGGCGCTGGAGAGGCGGGGGCTCCCCGGGGGCGGCGGCGGGCCGGGGTGGCTGTACCAGGGCGGGGCCGAGGGGGCGCGCTCGGTGCTGAGCGCCATCGCCGGGAGCCTGGTCACCGTCACGGGCGTGGTCTTCTCGGTCACCATCGTGGCCGTGCAGCTGGCGAGCAGCCAGTACACGCCCCGCGTGCTCCGCAACTTCACCTCGGACCGCGGCAACCAGGCGGTGCTCGGCATCTTCATCGGCACCTTCACCTACGCCCTCCTGGTCCTCCGCACCATCCGCTCCTCGCAGGGCGAGGGCGAGCCGTTCGTCCCCCGCGTGGCCGTGACCGTGGCGGTGGTGCTCGTGCTGGTGAGCGTGGCCGCGCTCATCTACTTCGTGGACCACGTGGCGAGCGAGATCCACGTCACCGCCATCCTGGACCGCATCACCCGGAACACGATGCGGAACGTACACCAGCTGTTCCCGGAGCAGATCGGGCGCGCGGACGAGGTCCCGCCGCCGGACCCCCGGCTCCCGGAGCACCAGTCCGCGCCGGTGCGCGCCCGCCGGGCGGGCTACCTCCAGCGGGTGGACGAGGACCGGCTGTTCGAGCTGGGGAGGGGGAGGCGGATCGTGATCGGGATGGTGCCCAGGATCGGGGACTACGTCCTCCCGGGGCGGACGCTCGCTTCCGTGTGGACCCGGGAGCCGCCGGACGAGGAGCTGGAGCGGGCGGTGCTGGGGGCGTTCGTGCTGGGGCCGGAGCGGATGCCCGACCAGGACGTGGAGTTCGGGATCGTGCAGATGTCGGACATCGCCATCAAGGCGCTCTCCCCCTCGGTCAACGACCCCACCACGGCGATCCGCTGCATCGACCGGCTCGCCGAGGTGCTTGCCGAGTTCGGCGCCCGGAAGCCGCCGGAGGCGCGGCGCACGCGGGACGGCGCGGTCCGCTTCGTCGCCAGCTACAGCACCTTCGAGCGCGCGGTGGCGGTGGCCTACGACGACGTCCGGCACTTCGGCGCCGGCATCCCGCTGATCGCCGTGCACCTGCTGGACACGCTCGCGGCGCTCCTGAAGCGGGTGCCCGCCGCGCGCCGGGAGCCGCTCCTGGACCAGGCGCGGGCGGTCCTGCACGCCGCCCGCGAGGAGATCCGGAACCCGCGGGACCTGGCGGCCGTGGAGCGGGCGGCCCGGCGCCTGGCGGAGCAGACCGGCCTCGATCCGGACTCTGCGCCCCGGGGCGCGGGATCGGACGAGGAGGCCTAGCCGGGCGGGACGGGCGGCCCGGGGTCAGTCGCGCAGCAGGCCCTGATCCGCCGGAGCGCCGATCCGGCGGTTCTCCCGGGGCGTGCTGACGCTCAGGTACACGGAGGAAGCGCCGAAGCCCAGGAGGGGGTAGAAGAGGAGCCCGTTGTCCCCCCAGCCCCCCAGGAGCCCCAGCACCGCCCCCGCGAGCGT